>CAZEEJ010000104.1:10520-18901 GCA_964511155.1 uncultured Planctomycetales bacterium
AGAAGAATCTCCACCTCCGACTGCAGATCGCAACTGTCGTCGTTGGTGGCCACGTCGGCCAAACCGGGCGCGCTGCCGATCAGCAGGTAGGTGTCGTACGACGAACCACACAACGAGAAGATCCAGACGGCCTCCTCGGGGAGGAATACCTCGTAAACGTGCTCTTCGCTCTCCAGGATCGCACAGTCGTTGGTCGCGCCACAGGTGCTGCCTGTCCACTCGCCCGGAGCCACCACGCTGAAGTCCGGCACACACGTTCCGGAGCCGCCGCACTCATCCGGAAAGCTCCCGGCCTCAGCCGCGCAAAGTGCGTCCCATTCCGTGTCGCAGCAGTAAGCGTCGATGCCGCACACGGCCAGGCAGCAATCGGCGTCCTCGCAGTACGGGCTGCCGTTGGGTTCGAGACAATCACCGGTGCCCGGCGACCCGCAGCCCGCCTCCGCCGAGCATTCATCCGGAAACAGGTTCGTCTCCTCCGCACAAGCTGCGTCCCATGTCGTGGTACAGCAGTAGGCGTCCGCGGCGCAGACGGCCTCACAGCAGGCGGCGATGTCACAATACGGGGTGCCATTGTCGGCAAAGCAATCCCCCGCATCCGGCGCGCCGCAGCCCGGAACGGACGCCATTGGCAAAAGCGGCGCCCTGCCCCAGGCGGGGCAAACGCCCAGCAACACAACCGTCAGAATCACTATTCCACCGTGCAGACCAACGCGCTTTGACATGGCAGCCTCCTCCCATCCTCGGGTGCATGACTATCACGAGGGAAACCACTGATGAACCGAGGCCCCCTCAGGCCTCAATTCGCACTGTAGCGATTCTACCCGAAACGCGTCGTCCCAGGCAACAGGGCGTTCGTAGCATCGCGCACGCCGGAGGGCACAGTTTGGGCGGGTGGCCCATCCATCGCAATGCGATGGGTGGGCTCACGATGATGCGGATGGAGGAACGGCTCCTGGTTGGGTGGCATGGGCCTGTACTCGGGCCCGTGGCTGTCCCAGCCGACACAGGTCGGGGGACCGACGCATGCCACCCGTCGATCATCGCCGGCCCATCGCCGCCCTTCGCCCAATCGCATTTCCTATCCGTGACTGATGGATCGCCCCAGCCTGCATTGCTGGTGGTAGTTTTCCGAGCGGTGTTCGGCCCAGGCTTGGCGGAGGCGGACGGCGGCTTCGCCCGGTGGAATGACGCGGCCTGCCTCGCGGTCTTCCCATAGGTCGTGAGCATCCAGACTTTCGCGGGCATCGGCGGCATCGAAATCAACCTCGGTATCGAACCGCTCGTGCAGCCAGGTTTCGACATGCCGGCGCAGATCCGCCTCGGTCGTCGGGCGCTCGCCGTCGCGGGCGTGGAAGAAGTACGCCAGCAGGGCCTCCTTGATCTCCTCCTGCGTGATCATGGCGATGAGCATATTTAGCGCACCGGCATTGTTGCTCACGTTCTGGAAGTACAGGTGGCGGGACCGGAGGGCATCGCGGCTCTGGCGGACACGACGATAGCCGGAAAACGTCCGCCACATCAGCACCACTGTGCCGAAAAGCACCACCCACAGCAGCCGGCTGATGACAATCAAACTGGCCGAGATAATCTTGGAAACCTGCGTGACCGTCGAACCGATGGCCCCCACGCCGCCGCCCATCATGAACAACCGGTCGATCCAGTTCATGGTGACCTCGGCGTGGGGCAGCAGGGCCTCGACGTCGGCCTCGGGAATGTCCTTGAACATCTTGAGCAACACGTGCGGGTCGTCTTTCAGCCGGGCGATCACCACCAGCCGGCGGTAGACGGGCAGCGTTTCCACCCGGCCGCGGAGGGGCGCTCGCCACGTTCGGCGCGGCCGGTCGATCTCGTCGTGCCCGCGGACGTAGACCGCCAGGTCTTCCAAGCGTGCCGGGTCCAGACGGACGGTCAGACCGCGTGAGCTGGCCACCTGAACGACGCGGTCAAACTGCACGTCGTCCAGCTTCTGGAAGTTCGCCTTATCCAGCAGGTACGACAGACGCGAGGCCAGTGCGGCGTAGCCGGCGGGCATGCGGGCGGCGATGTCGCTCTCGAGCGGCAGCGTGTCGCGGTCGGGATTAAAGAACGAATACTGATCGGCCAGGTCGCGTTCAAAGGCCGCCGCCTGCTGCTCGGTCACGTCGATCAGAGCGGCGGCGAACTCGGTGAACGCCAGGCCGTCAAGCCCGGCGGCTTCACATTCGCCGGCCAGGGCCGCCACCAGATCGCGCACCCGTAGAGGAACAAACCGATCGTCCAGGCGATGGCATTCGACCGCCGCCGTCGGATCCTGGGCGAGCTGAGCCTCCCGTGGAGCCATGCGCGAATAGTAACCCGTGCAGGCCGCGGCGTGCAACGGCGCCCCCACTCCCGCGGCCGCGCTGCCGCCCCGCGCACCACCCAAGGTCTTGCCACCCTCTCCGATAGTCCGGTCGATCAAGCCGCCCGCTTCAGCCCGCGACATCACGTGCCACATCACTCTCGACTTCCTGGAGCACCTCCGCCGCGAGGCAACGGACCAACTCGAACAAGCCTTGGGGGCCGTGAACACGAGCACAACATTCACAATCTCGGCTTTGCAGCGGCCGGGATCAGGGGTATACTGTGCAGGTGTTGCCCGTGGACGGTCCACGGGCTCCCGGCACGCCGGGATGACTCTGCGAAATGGGCCAAAAGTGTCTGGCCGCCGGTGGGAACGGTTCAATGAAGGGCCAGTGATGGGTCACCAGGCTCTCCTCCTCCCCCACCCCACACACCCCCGGGGCCACGCCGCCACCTCTCGCGGAATCAAACTTCCTTTCAGTATTAGTCTACAGTATCAGCGGGAGACACCATGAGAAGACTGGATCTTGTCGCGGAGCTGGGATTGAGTTTGACACTCATCGCCGTGAGCGGTTGTCCGACGGCCGCCAACGATCCCTTGCTAGACCCGCCCGGGACAGCGCCGGAATTGGCCGGCCAGTGGCAAATGCAAGGGGATTCAACCGGGTGGAGTGGCTGCGGCGAGATTGATGAAACCGGCGATCTCGAGACGCTGTCCGACAACGGCTTTGTGCGCACCCAACTGGGCGTCAACACGCTTAGGTTTGATGGCGTCTGGAGACCTTCGAGCTTCAACGGGATTCCGATCGAGTACGCGGGGACTTCCGAAGTCACCAAGAGCGGCGATGACGTGAGGCTCGAGGCTGTGGTCACCGTTCGTTCTTTCGGCGTGGTGCTCGGCCACTACACCAACATCAGCGAGGGGGTTCTCGCGGGGGACACGATCACCGGCACCTACACCCAATTCTCAAACCTCCCCGGTTTGGCCGACTTGGGCAGCCCTACTACCGCTGAAGCCACGCTGGTTCGCGGGGCGTGTGACTAGGCCGCGGTGCCCGCCGCCGAGGCCTTGGGCTACACCAGCCATGGCGGCGCCGTGACGGCCATCCGGCGAATGGAGGACGCCTCCGACGCGATGGGCAGGACGCAGACAAAGCTGGTGCAGAGGTTCCCTAATAACTCAATGCGTTCTGACCCCACCCTCTTGCTTTGTGCGGGAAGCGCCGAGCTTCGGCCCAGCCTTTGCTGCCAGGGACGCCAGACCGCATACCCAGCCTCCTCCCGCAAACCGCCGGGGTCAACCCCGCTCACTGCACAGCGCCGGCGGCCCGCCGGACGGCGCCGCCGACGCGCTGTATTCGATCACGGACCCACCGCCGCGAGCATGGAGCGTCCGCGAATTGACAGACGGCGTGACCGGGTTTAACTTGCACGCCCTTGTCGGGCGGCGTCTCCGGGCGAACAGGGCGCTGGAGCGAAGGACGCCCCCGGCGAAGAAAGGTGCCAGGAACCGTTTTTTGCGAGGCGACCATCCCAACGCCTTGCGACAAAACGGTCCCGACACCTTTCTTCCGCAGGACCTCCAACCTCATGAGTTTACCCTAACGCGGGCAGAGCCCGGGAGAAACGCAGAAGATGGCAACCAAATGGGTGTATCTGTTCGGACGCGGCAAAGTCGAAGGCAGAGCCGACCAGGTGGAACTGCTGGGCGGCAAGGGGGCCAACCTGGCCGAGATGGCCCGGCTCGGGTTGCCCGTTCCCGCCGGCTTCACCATCACCACCGAGATGTGCACAGAGTACAACCGCAGCGGCCGCAAGCTGTCACCGGAATTGATCAAGCAGGTCCGCAAGGCCCTCGAGGCCGTCGAGAAGATGATGGGCAAGAAGTTCGGCGATCCGGCCAACCCGCTGCTGGTGTCCTGCCGCTCGGGCGCCCGGCGCTCGATGCCCGGCATGATGGAGACGGTGCTGAACATCGGCCTGACCAGCAAGACGCTTCCCGGCCTGGCGGCCAAGAGCGGCAGCCCGCGGTTCGCCTGGGACTCCTATCGCCGGCTCATCCAGATGTACGCGGACGTGGTCATGGAGAAGGCCGAGGGCATCGAGCCGGCCGAGGACCAGGGCGTCCGCCGCCAGATGGAACGCGAACTCGAGAAGATCAAGCACGCCAAGGGTTGCCAGAACGACACCGACCTGACCGCCGAGGACTTGCAGGCCCTGGTCGCCACCTACAAGGAGATCATCCAACGGTCCCTGGGCAAGTCCTTCCCCGATGACCCCATGGAACAACTCTTGGGCGGCATCCGGGCGGTCTTCCAGTCATGGAACGGCAAGCGGGCCATCTCCTACCGCCGGATCGAGGGCATCCCGGACGCATGGGGCACGGCCGTCAACGTGCAGGCGATGGTCTTCGGCAACATGGGCGACACGAGTGCCACGGGCGTGGCCTTCACCCGCAACCCGGCCACGGGCGAGAACAAGTTCTACGGCGAGTGGCTGGTCAACGCCCAGGGCGAGGACGTGGTGGCCGGCATCCGCACCCCGAACCCGCTGAACGAATCGACCCGCCCGCCGGGCCGTGAAGGCCTGCCCAGCCTCGAACAGGCCATGCCCAAGTGCTACAAGGAGCTGGCCGCCATCCGCGACAAGCTGGACAAGCACTACCGCGAGATGCAGGATATCGAGTTCACCATCGAGGACGGCAAGGTCTACATGCTGCAGACCCGGACGGGCAAGCGGACCGGCCCCGCGGCGGTGTGCATCGCGGTGGACATGGTCAAGGCCAAGCTCATCAAGCCGGAGGAAGCGGTCATGCGCGTGACGGCCGCCCAGCTTGACGAGTTGCTGCACCCGGTGCTGGACCCCAAGGCCGAGGCCGCCGCGACGCGGTTGGGCACGGGCCTGCCGGCCGGCCCCGGCGGCGCCACCGGGCAGATCGTCTTCACCGCCGAGAGTGCGGTCGAATGGACCGAGCAGGGCAAGAAGGTCATCCTCGTCCGCGAAGAAACCAACCCGGAGGACGTCGAGGGCATGCGAGCGGCGGTGGGCATCCTCACCGCCCGCGGCGGCATGACCAGCCACGCGGCCCTGGTCGCTCGCGGTTGGGGCAAGTGCTGCATCGTGGGTGCCAGCGAGATCAAGGTCGACTTGGCCGCCCGCGAGCTGCGGGCCGGCGGGCAGACCCTGAGCGAGGGCGACTGGCTCAGCCTGAACGGCACCAAGGGCGTCGTCTACCAGGGCGAGCTGCCGATGGTCGCCGGGGCCGAGGACAACCCGGCCTTCCTCGCGTTCATGGGGCTGTGCGACAAGATCCGGCGGCTCGGTGTGCGGGCCAATGCCGACACGCCCGAGGACGCCGCCAAGGCCCGCGAGTTCGGAGCGGCAGGCATCGGGCTGTTCCGCACCGAGCACATGTTCTACGGCAAGGGAGCCGAGGAGCCCCTCTTCAAGCTCCGCAAGATGATCCACGCCGACAGCGTGGCGGAGCGGCAGGCGGCCCTGGATGAGCTCTTCCCGCACGTCAAGTCGGACATCAAGGCGACGATGGAAGCCATGGAAGGGCTGCCGGTCACCATCCGGCTGCTCGACCCGCCGCTGCACGAGTTCGTGCCGCAGAGCGAGGACGAGCGCGGCCGCCTGGCCGAGAGCCTCGGCATCTCCCTCGACGACCTCCAGGCCCGGGCCGACAGCCTCCACGAGGTCAACCCCATGATGGGCCACCGCGGCGTGCGTCTGGGCATCACCTACCCCGAGGTCAGCGCCATGCAGATCCGGGCGATCCTCGAGGCGACCGCCGAACTGCTCCAGGAAGGCAAGAAGGCCCTGCCGGAGATCATGATCCCGGTCTCCTGCGACGTGCACGAGCTCGATCACCAGAAGAAACTGGCGGACGAGGTCCACGCCGACGTGGCGGCGAAGTTCAACATGAAGAAGGTGCCCCACCTCTTCGGCACGATGATCGAGATCCCGCGGGCGGCCCTCAAGGCCGACGAACTGGCCCAGACGGCTGAATTCTTCTCCTTCGGCACCAATGACCTGACCCAGATGACCTTCGGCTTCAGCCGCGACGATATCGGCGGTTTCGTGCCGGATTACGTCAAGAGCGGCATCCTGCCCGTCGACCCGTTCCAGACGCTCGACCAGAGCGGCGTCGGTGAGTTGATCAAGATCGGCATCGAACGCGGCCGCACGACCAATCCCAAGCTCAAGGTGGGCATCTGCGGCGAACACGGCGGCGAGGCCGCTTCGGTCAAGTTCTGCCATCGCGTGGACATGAACTACGTGAGCTGCTCGCCCTACCGGGTGCCCATCGCCCGACTGGCCGCGGCCCAGGCGGTCATCGAAGAGACCGCTGGCAAGAAGAAGGCAGGCGGAGCCAAGAAGACTGCCGCCCCGGCCGCCAAAAGCAAGCCCAAGGCCAAACCGCCGGCGAAAAAAAAGGGCTGACCGGGTGGTCTGACCGCGCTGCCTCGTAGCGGCCGCCGCCTCTGGCGGCCGCTGGGCGGAAATAGCGCATGCACACGCCGAACGGACGGGTGGCCCACCCTTGCTGCGCAAGGGTGGGCCACCCGGTGATTATCCTGCCGGGCGCGAGGCAGCATCCTTGGGCTTGTCCAACTCGACGCGGATCATCCAGTCGCCGTCATTGAAATCCCGGCCTTGCTCGCCGGGGATGCCGACAAGCGATTCCCCCTTGGTGCTGGTGTCAAATCCCACGTAGACGCCCTGCGAGGCGGTGGGTCGAAAGTTCAGGCAGACGTAGAACTCTTTCGGGACGCGCGTCGGCGTGACCGGCAACCGGGTCCACTGCAGATGGCCCATCCGAAAGGCCGTGTACGGCTTCTTCCAAACGGCGACCGGCCTGAGATCGCCGTCGCACAGGGCCACGTCGAACATCGCATCCTTCGCCCGGCCGTATTGCGCGCCGCAGACGGCCACCGTGCGGATGTACCATTCGCCATCCTCCGGCACAGCGAACCGGCGAGCGTGCCCGCCGCCGGCAATGGACTTCTTGCCATCGCTCCGGTCGTCATCTGACGCGAGCACAACCGGTTTGCCGGTCAGCTTGGAAGCCGTGAGGGTGGTCGCCTGGAACGCGCTCGCGTCGATTGTTTTCACGAACAGCTTGGCGACTTCACCCCACCATTGGAGCAACGCCTCCTTGTGGTCGGGAAAAATCCGAACCGCCGCAGCGAGCAGGGAGTCTGCCGGCTTGGCCGGATCGACCTCGATCGCCTGCCAGGCGATGAACAGCTTGGCGTAGCCTTTCTGGCCTACGATCTCTCCGAGCTTCTGCCACTGCCCCGCCGCCGTCGTGACGCCGTCGGCCGGTGCCGACGCCAGTTGTTTCTTAAGCCGGGCGGTACCGTCGGCCCGGTAGTCGTACGGATCGGGCCAGAGCGAGTCGCCTTTGAGCCCGAACACGAGATCGGTGACCACCGAGCCGGCGTAGTGCGCCCAGCCCTCGGCCGCATCGCCCGTCATCCAATCCCGATCCCTGAGCACCCGGTACATGGCCATATGCCCAAGCTCGTGGCACATCCCGTACAGGTTGAACACGCCCGACTTGCCCGGTGCGGCAAGCTTGCTCTCCGACGGCACCGAGAGGAACAGATGGTCCCGTCCATCGGTATAGAGGCGGGTGGTCTCCCCCGCCTTGACCGACAGGCGGCCATAGACCGTCTCGGGCATGTCGCAGGCGAACTCGTCGAGGTAGACGGTACGGGCGGCGGCCATGGTCTCGGCCATGGCCTTGGCCCACTTGGCATCCGCCCCCTCGTAGGTCACTTCGGCGTGGGGGGTCGTCGTTACCGCAGCATGGGCGAAGCCGGCCACCAGCAGGGCCGTCGTCGTGACAAGGGGCAGTCTCATAGGAGTGCTCCAGGCTCAGAATGGAAACGGAGCGACCGCGCCGGACGCTCACACCATCCATATAGATGCGCGGAACGGGCAAGTGTTCCGGTCGGCGCGCGGATCGAGCGAGATTTTTGGACACTGTAGCAAAATTGACGCGCCCCTCACAATGCCGCCTTCACGCCGCGGCGAGCAGGAGCGATTGT
>CAZEEJ010000105.1:0-18658 GCA_964511155.1 uncultured Planctomycetales bacterium
CGCCGACCGCGACGAGTCCCTGGTTACCGCCATGCGGACGGCGCCTGAGTTTGCAGGACCAACCGTCCCGTGCGAGCAAGTGCCCGAAGGACAACCCGCGACGCTCGATCGGGACGAACCTGTCGACGTGACCGCTCCAGAGCCCCCGGCCGCCGCCAAGCAGGCCGGCCTGGCCGCAGTCCCTGAGCGTCCGACGCTGCCCGTGCTGGCCAACCGCGCCGTCAGCACCTTCGGGCGGTCATCCCCGTCCCCGGAATACGGAATGGGCGCCGCCTCCGCGCCGGGCCCCTTGCCGCTCGTCAGGCGATACCAGGTTGCGGACTTATTCAAAGATGCCGCTGCCGCGCCCGCGGCAGCCGCGACATCGCCCGCTACTCAACCCGCAAATGCACCCGCTTCGCAACCGACTACGCAGCCGGTCTCGCGGCCCGCGTCTTGAATCCGGTGTGACGCCAGCCCCGTTCCAACTTCATGCGAAGCCGCAAGCGGCGACCGGCGAGGGTGACACGGGTTATGGCCGAAGGCCCGTTTGGGAGGTGTGTCAATCAGCTTGTAGCCAGTCGGTCGCGGATCTGGGCGAATTTGCCGGGGCTGAGCAGGACCTGTTCGTAGACCCGTTCGATGGTGGCGGCCTCGATGCGCTCGAAGTCCGTCTGCCGGGGCGTGATCAGCAGGCCGGCCAAATCAACCGCGCCGGGGCTGATGAGGTACTCGTCGGGACCGTGGCCGTAGAGCGTGGGGCGGTGCGCCCGGCGAGGGTAGACCCAGGCCAGCCACCGGTCCTCGGCCCAGGTGACGAAAAGATTGAGCATCGGCTCGGGCTCGACCGGATGCACCGCGCCCAGCGCATCCACCACCTCGTGCAGACAGCGCGCCATGGCTTCGGCCTCCGCCCCCACGACGAGCACCACCGGCCGTCTACTCGGACGCGTCACGCCCAGGCGAACCGTGTCGCGGCGAATCCACTCGATCCAGCGCTGCCCGTTCTGGTTGCGGTCCGCGCACAACTGGGCGGCCAACTCCGCCTCAAAGGGAGTGCCGCCGGCCGGTGCCGCCTGGAAGTGCATGTGATCCGGTGCGGATGCGCCGCACAGCGGGCCGTTGTAGAACACCGTATAGTGGCCATGCAGGTCCCGGGCCAGCGAGAGCATGGTGGCCAGGTGCGGCCCGATGAGCTGCGGTTCGTGGGCAGTACTGACGATGGTGAAATGCGGATCGAAGATCGGTGCGGGGTTGCACAGAATCAGCCAGCCCTGCCGGTAGACCAGCCCCCGTTGCTGGGGCGGCCGATTGGCCGAGCACAGGAAGCACGGCCGGGCTGCCAGCGACGCCGCATCCACCTTCGCGCTCGTGCTCACCACGCGGGCCGGATTCCACTGAGTCATCACCCGCGATCCGCCGACATCGAACGTGCGCGTCAGCGACTGTTTCAACGCCGCCAGCCCCGCGTTCAACTGCGGCCACTCCACGCACTGCCGCCGCCAGAGGTGCAACGCCTGTTGGTTCAGGGCTCCCGGTGCGACCGAGCAGAGTTCGTCGGCGGTCATCGGGCCGCCCCCCGGTCGAGGTTGGCCTGCTGCCGGGCCAGCACCTCCAACGTACGCAGCCGGTCCTTGTAGGTGTCGTGTGCGTTTCGGGCGGCCAGCGGCAGGTTGGAGTCCGTGTTTCCCTCCCAGCGGCGGCAGAGGTACAGCGACTCATAGATCCGCCCGATGTCGTAATGCCGGCTCAGTCGCAGACCCATGTAGTAGTCCTCGCCGTAGCTGACGTTCGGGAACGGGTGAGCCCGCAGCCGCTCGGTGAGGAACGCCCGCGGCGCCCCGAGACCGTTGACCCGCAGCAGGTTGTTTCGCCCGTTGTCCCGCGTCCATTCGCGATGATCGATCAGCCCGGGCGGCAGATCCTCGAGGTTGAAGTTGACCACCTTGTACGACCCGACCACCATCGCGTAGGGCCCCTCGTCGATCTTCTCGACGATCAGTCGCAGGGTGTCGGGCGACGAGTACAGGTCGTCGGAGTCAAGCTGAACGGCGACCCGACCGCAGGCTTCCGATGAGGCCGCCAGGCTCCAGCACCCGCCGATCAGCAGGTCCGTCGCCTCCGGAATGAGATGCACCAGCCGCGGCTCCCGGGCCGCCAGTTGCCGCAGCACCGCCGTGGTCCCATCCGTCGAATGGTTGTCCACCACGATCACGTTGTAGTCGAACGGGGCCTTCTGCTGGAGGGCTGAATGGACCGCATCGGCAATCGTCTTCTCGCGGTTGCGCACCGGGATGACCACGCTGGCCTCGACGGGGAAGCGTTGGCCATTGGCCGAAGGATGCTCGAACCGCGGCTCAAGCTTCGCCCCGATCCGCGCCAGGTGCGCCGTCACGATCGCCTCCAGCTCCAACTGGGCCTCGCGGTTGCGCGGGTCCACGTAATCGAAATGCTGCTGACCGGCCGTTCGCTCCTCCGGCCGGCAGGTATAAAGCACCTCCGGCAACCGGACCGGCAAGGAAATGGCCGACAACCGCAACCGCAGATCGTACAGGGCCCCGCAGGTGGTGTCCGCCAACGGCCCCCAGCGCTTCTCAGCTTCGCGGATGGCCGCCGTGTTGAAGGCCACCACCGGCCCGAAGTCGAACCCATCCCGCAGGCTGCCGAGCTGGTAATCGATCGTCGGGTGCTCGACCATGCCCTCAGCCGTTTGCTCGCGGTAGTGACCGTAGAGCATGGACGCACCGACGTCCGTGACCACCGCGGCCATACGCCGCAGGCCGCCCGGCGACGCCAGCACTCCCGCATCGCCGTTGATGCAGAAGACCACCGGCGTCGAGACCTCCATCAAGGCCTCCCGCCAGCTTTCCCCGTTGAACGGTTGGCCGACCGGAATCCGCACGATCTTGATTTCGCCTTCCGGCAGCCGGTCAGAGCTGGCCGGCCCGATGAGGACCAGCTTCCGTACGCCCGCCGCAAGCCAGGCAGCCAACGAAGCCTTGACCCACTGCGCCGGCAGTCGGCCGGCATAAGGAATTACACAGGTGCTGCAAACCAACGCGTCCATCCATCCTTTCCTTCCCGTGACTCGGGTTCATGCCTGCCGATATCGACCAGTCCTTCGCCCTGGGGATCGCCAGGATTACCGTCAGCGGGGCGCTCATCATCAACGCGCGCCCATCACAAACGAGCGCAGCCAAGCATCATAACCCCGCCCGCCGTCAGCTTCCAGCCCCCCCCGAACCGGGTCAACTGGTTGATGCAGGACCGAGTCAACTTGTTGATGCAGGACCGAGTCAACTTAGGACCGGAGTCAACTTGTTGATGGACGTACCGAAGCGTATCTGACGAACAGCAACAAGTTGCCTTGGTCCTGGCAACGCGCTTTGCGCGTCGTACTCACCGCAGTTCCAGCAGCTTGAGCAGTTCGCCCAGCCGTCGGATCACGAAGCGGGCCTGCTTCGCGTAGTCCGGCACGGGATCGTCGCCGATCATCAGCACGGTCGTCGCCCCGGCCGCGTTGCCCGACTGTACGTCGAACAGATAATCGCCCACCACCCACGCCGCCGTCGGCAGGACATCCAACTGCCCGCAGACCGCCAGCACCGGATCTGGCGCCGGTTTGATCGGCCCATCCTCGCGAGTATGCACGATCTCAAAGCTCAGTCCGTGGCGGGCCAGAACCCGCTCCGCCGAGCGGCGGCTGTTCCGCGTCAGCAGGGCGGTCCGAAGCCCCGCGTGACGGATGTGCGTGACCACCTCGGCCGCGTCCTCCCATAAGTCGCAGGTCTCGGCCGCCTCCTCCTCATACCGCAGCAGGATGGTCTCCGCCCGCCGCCGCTCGTCCGCCGTCATCTCCTCCAGCGCTTCCAGGATCGGTGTCCGCGGCTCTGTGGGCAGACCGATTTCCCGCCGAATCGCATCGAAGTCAAAGCACGGCCGGGTCAGCGTGCCGTCCATATCGAACAGCACCGCCGTACCATCCCGGCCATCGCCCTCCTGAGCATAATCCCCGTGTGTCGCCATCTCTCGCGTCCGATCCCCGCTCCCGTTTTCACCCGGGGACTTGCGTCCCCGGCTCAACCTCCCATGTGCAAGCCCAGGCATAACCGGCCCGCCAGCAACCGCTCGCATCACCGGCACGACCTCTGCTGGGCCGGTTATCCCTGGGCTTCCGCGCCCCCGAAAGTACCACGCCCCGCCGCAAAAGACTATACTCCACGGCGACTTATGGACTGTCTCACGTCGCACGACACCATGGTCATGTTTCTGGCCCTGGGCACGCTGCTCATTGCCGCACGCGTGCTGGGCGAGTTAGCCATGCGCTTCAGTCAGCCGGCCGTCCTGGGCGAGATCCTCGCCGGCGTCATCCTGGGGCCCACCGTGATGGGGGCCATCGCGCCGGGCTTCGTTGATTTCCTCTTCCCCGCCGCCGGCACCCTCCCCCTGGTGCTCGATGGCTTCACCATCCTGGCCATCACCCTCTTCCTGCTTGTGGCCGGTATCGAGGTCGATCTTTCCACCGTCTGGCGGCAGGGACGCTCCGCACTGGTCGTCGGACTCGTCGGCATCGTCTGCCCCTTCGCCCTCGGCTTCGCCGCCGCCTGGTCCGCCCCTCGAGTCCTCGGCGCAGAGCCCACGGCCGACACGATCATCTTCGCCCTCTTCTTCGCCACCGCCTTGTCCATTTCCGCCCTCCCGGTCATCGCCCGCACCCTCATGGACCTCAACCTCTACCGCACCGACCTGGGCATGCTCGTCGTCGCCGCCGCCATCTTCAATGACCTCGTCGGCTGGTTGATCTTTGCCGTGGTCCTGGGCCTGTTGCCCCAGCCCTCCGCGCATTCGTCTTCGGTCATGCTCACCATCGGGCTGACCGTCGCCTTCACCGCCCTGATGCTCACGGTCGGCCGATGGCTCATCCACCGTTCTCTCCCCTGGATCCAGGCCCACACTTCCTGGCCCGGCGGAGTCATGGGCTTTGCACTCGGCCTGGCCTTGCTCGGCGGGGCGCTCACCGAGTGGATCGGCATCCACCCCATCTTCGGTGCCTTGCTCGTCGGCGTGGCCATCGGCGACTCCGCCCACCTCCGCGAGCACACCCGCACGACGATTGACCATTTTGTCTCGTGCTTCTTCGCACCTTTGTTTTTCGCCAGCATCGGCCTGCGGGTCAACTTCGCCGCCCACTTCGACCTGTTCGTCGTCCTGGCGGTCCTGGCTATCGCCTGCCTCGGCAAGGTCGTCGGCTGCGGCCTCGGCGCCCGGTACGTGGGCATGTCCTGGCGCGAGTCGTGGGCTGTCGGCTTCGGCATGAACGCCCGCGGCGCCATGGAGATCATCGTCGGCTTGCTCGCCCTGCAGTACGGGCTCATCGGCGAGCGGATGTTCGTCGCCCTCGTCATCATGGCCCTGGTCACCTCCCTCATCAGCGGGCCGGTCATGCAGCGACTCCTCGGCCTCGCCAAGCCTCCTCGCCTCAGCGACTTCGCCTTGGGCAAGGCCTTCCTGAGGCCCCTGGCGGCCCGCGAACGCTTCCATGCTATCGACGAACTGGCCACCGCCCTCGCTGCCGCCACGACCGTCGACCTGGACCGCATCAAGACCGCCGTCCGCCAACGCGAGGAGATGATGCCTACCGGCCTGGGGAATTGGCTCGCCGTCCCCCATGCCCGCATCCCCGGACTCACCCTCCCGGTCATCGCCATCGGGATCTCCGAGAGCGGCATCGATTTCGACGCCCCCGACGGCGAACCCGCCCGCATCATCTTCCTCATCCTCACCCCCGTGCACGACAATGGCATCCAAGTCGCCATCCTCGCCGACATTGCCCGGACCTTCGCCACGGCCGAAGTACGCCAGAAGGCGCTCGAGGTGAAGAGCTATACCGAGTTCCTGGCTCTGCTGAAGACCGAAAGGAAGTGACCCATGCCCGCCGCCCGCCGTCCCGCCCGCTCGTCCACCGCCCGGAGCACCTCAGCGACCACCGTCGGCCAAGTGGCCGATTTGCTTGATATCCTCGCTCCGCCGCAGCTCGCTCAGCCGTGGGATAATGTCGGACTGCTCGCCGGGGACCGGGCCGCGCGCTGCCGGTCCGTTCTCCTGTGCGTTGATCTGACCCCGCCGGTGCTGCACGAGGCCGTCGAGGGTCGGTGCCAACTCGCTTTGGTTTACCATCCACCGCTGTTCCGACCTGTTCAGCGCCTGCTCGCCGACAGCAAGAACACCGACGCCATCGTCTACCGGGCCATCGCCGCGGGCGTGGCCATCTACTCACCACATACCGCCCTGGACGCCGCTCCGGGGGGAACCAACGACGTGCTCGCCGCCCTGTGCGGCCTGAGCGAGGTTGAGCCATTCGAGTACCCCGCGCCGCCGGTCAGTCGGACCAAGGTCGTGACTTTCGTGCCGCCAGCCCGCGTGGACCACGTCGCCGGGGCCATGGCCGCCGCCGGGGCCGGTCGGATCGGGGAATACGAACACTGCAGCTACCGCTTGGCCGGGCAGGGCACCTTCTTCGGCACGGAGTCCACCCAGCCCCGCGTCGGTCGCCGCGGCCGACTCGAAAAAGTGGACGAGATTCGCCTCGAAATGGTCGCTCCGGACCGACTCCTGCCGGAGATCATCGACGCTCTGCTGCGCGCCCACCCTTACGAGGAGCCCGCCTACGACTTGTATCCCCTGGCCGAGCCGCCGTCCTTCGGTATCGGGAGGGTTGGACGCCTGCCCGCCAGGAGCACGCTTGGTCGCCTCGCCGCCGGGCTCAAGAAGGTCACCAGTTCCAAGGTTGCCGCGATCGTCGGTCGGGCCGGTACCCCGATTCGCCGGGCTGCCGTCTGCGTTGGTGCCGCCGGCCGCCTGCCGTTGGAAAAACCCCGCACCGCCGATTGTGACGTGATCGTCACCGGCGAGATTCGTCATCACGACGCCCTGGCCATCTTGCGCGCGGGCAAGACTGCCATTGCGCTCGGCCACGCCGAGAGCGAACGCCCGGTCCTTCCGGTGCTCGCCGCTCGTCTCAAAGCCCGCTTTCCCGGTCTCAGGATCGCCATCAGCCGCCAGGATGTGCCCCCGTTCGTCCCCGCGTGAACCCCCGCCGCCGCTTGCGGTTTCACACGACTCCCCAGGAAGCGCTCACTCGTGGGTGTGTTCCTGCTCTTCGAGCTGGACTTGGGGATCGAGCAGGATCGCGTCGAGTTCGTCGCGCAGGCGGGCCGCCTCTTCGTATCGCTCTTCCGTGATGGCTGCGCGGAGTTGACGGCGTAACTCGCGGATGGGGTCCACCGGCAGGTGACGCCGGATCTCGCGCCGCAGCGTACGCAGCACCTGGGCCTCGCCGCTTCGCCGGAACACTTTGCCCTGTCCCATGCGTCTGAAGAAGGTGCGGATCGCCCCCAGCCCGACCTCCACGTGCGTGAGGGCCGTGCGGTACGACTTTTGACGCATCGCCAACAGGGCCATGCTCTGACTGTGCATCATCACGATGTACGGCCGGTAGGCTTCCAGGCCGTACCGATCCTCGTCCTCGACCGCGTACGTGGCACACAGGTCCAGGGCCCGAAGGTTGCGCTTCGTGTCCCTTGCCACCGCCTCGAAGTCCTCGAGCACGAAGTTCGCCAGATACCGCTGGTAGTACTGGAAGGTCTCCTCCCGGATCTCGCGGCACTCCTTGGGGTCGAGCGTGAAGCCCAGGTCCGTGCCGTTCATCTGCCGGTAAGCCGTCACCCGCGAGAGGTGGTACTCCAGGAGCGATTCATGCCCATAAGGATGGTGGCCGTCGGGTCGTCCCCGCGCTTCCATCTGCAGCACGCCGAGATCCACCCGCATCTGAATCTTGATGCGGTTGTCCGTGCCGCGTACGCGCCGCACGCTCACCTGACCGGGCACGTAGTCCCAGCCGTCGGTCACCATTTGTAAATCTTTGGCGGGCACTTCATTCACCGCCTGCTCTTGGGGGCCCATCGCCCCGCCCACCGGCTCCCGTTCGGAATCAGCCGTCACCTGATAATAGGCCCGCTGCGCCGCCCATTCAACGGGTGGGCGGTCGGTGGGGCCTGCCCACCAGCCTCGTATTGCCTCGCCGCTGGTCCCACGCTTTCTGCGTGTCTATGCTATCGGACGATGAGCGGGGTGGCCATCGGCGAAAATGGAGCCGCCGACGTTGGTTTGCGTTATGGGTTCAGAATATGCAGTGTCGCGGCATGGTGGCACGTTGACCTCCGCGTTGGGCCTGTTCTTTCCGCTACCGTAACGGGGTTGCTTTCGCAAGGAATGCCTGTCTTCCCTGCGGTTCTGCATCTTCACGGACAGGTGTCAGGACCGCTCCCCAGGCGGTCGAACGGGGAGCACGTTGCAAAGGAGCTCAAACATGAAGCGTTGGTGGCTTGGAGCGGCGTTGGGAACCACGGTGCTGGCGGCCTTGGCCTTCGCCCAGGCGGGGACAGATGCCGCCAAGGAGAAGGCCAAGAAGGCCGAGCTGGGCAAGGCGGCTCCCGATTTCAGTCTCAAGGACGTCTACGGCAAGGTCTTCACCCTGGCCGAGTTCAAGGGCAAGACCGTCGTCCTCGAATGGATCAATCACGGGTGCCCCGTCAGCAAGGGCAAACACATGAACAAGACCATGCAGAATACCTACGCGAAGTATGCGGAGAAAGGCGTCATCTGGCTGGGAATCGATTCCACCCACAGCAATACCGCCGAAGCGGTCCGCGTCGCGGCGGCCCAACACCAGTTGACGTTTCCTCTGCTGCTCGATCCGGATGGCAAGGTCGGCCGCACCTACGAGGCCAAAACCACGCCTCACATGTACGTGATCGATAAGAAGGGCAACCTGGTCTACAACGGGGCGATCGACGATCAGAAGGAAGTCAACCACGTTGCCGCCGCCCTGGACGATCTCCTGGCGGGCAAAGCCGTGGCCAAGAGCAGAACCGATCCCTACGGCTGCGGCGTCAAATACGCCCATTGACCGTCGCACTGAGCGGATTGCCTTCCGACGCCGAATGGTCCGAGGCCCGGGGACGCAGTGATCCCCGGGCTTTGCGCGCCAGCCTTTTTCCACCGTTCGGTACCGTAGTTTCTCTCTCCCTGTGCCCCGTCTTGTTCCGATAATGCTCGTAGGCCGGTCTACCGGCGGGTGCCCGATCGCGGCAGCATTCCGCGCGGGCGGATATCCGTCAGCAGCTGCCGGTGTTCCGTTCAGGCCGTTTTTGCGGTGCTTGGAGCGTGTGGGGCCCTGCCTCGCGTCGCTTTTTCGTCACCGTCTTTGACTCGGTCTGCTACCGTCGCTATGATGTGATTGAGGCGTTAACCCTAGCTTCGGGAGAGAGAACGTCGGCGACCGTCCCCGCGGTCGCCGCGTTTTTTTGCGCCGCTTGGCCAGCACACCCCCTCGGCCCCGTGACCACGGCGGAGGCTGCCCGGCCACCGGGCGCCAGGCACACGAGGTCCGCTTCCTAACGGGCGCGGTACGGAGCGGGCGCGATACGGATGTCGGCCCCGTTTCCGCCAAACGCGCCGTCGCCGGCTTGCATGCCGTGAGTGCGGGCGGTAAGCTACCTCCCAAGACAGCGGTAAGGCAACGGACCGATGCAGGAAAACACAACACGCCGAATCTACAACGTCTGGGCGTATTTCTACGATATGCTCTGGCCGGGCATCGTCCATCGACGAACGACCCGGGCCATTGAGCAGATGTACATTCGCCCCGGGGAGCGCGTGCTGGACATCGGGGTCGGCACCGGATTGGCCCTGCCCTCCTACCCGCCCCATGCCCGCGTGGTCGGTATCGATCTGAGCGAGGGCATGCTCCGCCGGGCCCGCCGACGGATCCTCGAGCACCAACTGAAGGACGTGAGCCTGGCCCTGGGCAACGCTCTGGAGTTGCCGTTCCCCGATCAAAGCTTCGACCACGTGTTGCTGAGCCACGTGATTACCGTAGTCAGCGACCCCGTCAAGCTGATCGAAGAGACGCGGCGAGTGACGCGGCCGGGCGGGCAGATCGTGATCATCAACCACTTCCGGTCGAGCAACCGGCTGATCGGGCTGGTCGAGAAGTGGCTCTGTCCCCTCTGTCAGCACCTCGGGTGGCGCAGCGACCTGTGCCTCCAGGATCTGATCCGGGAGACCGGGCTCGAGGTCGACTTCCGGTACAAACTTGATCCCGTGGACTTGTTCCAGATCGTCTTCATCACCAACCAGGTGCCGTCTCCTCCCGAGCAGGCCACCGCGGCCGCTTGAGCCCGCCCGGACCCGATGAGTACCCCGAGCATGACCGGACCAGCCTGCTGCAAGGAGAAACGGGTGCGACCGCATCCGCAGGCAGCCCGTGGACGGGGTTTCGCGTCTGTGGAAAGCCGGGCCTGGACGCTTTCCCGAGGCTGCCGGGTCGCCGTGCTGCTGGCCCTGGGAATATTGGCGAGCGGTTGCACGCAGTACAACTGGCGGGACGACTTCGAGGCGGCCGAGCAGCAGGCCCGGGTCGAGGGCCGACATCTTTTCATCCTCTATAAATGGTGGCTGGATAACGACTCGAACCGCATGTTGAGCGACGAAGTCCTCTCCGCTCCCGAGGTGGTCTCGCTGTTTCAGGACACCATCAACGTGTTGATCGATCGCGACTACGGCCCGCGGTTTGTCGCCTACGTGGGCAAGTACGGCGTGACCTCGGTGCCGGCCAGCATCATTGTCGCCCCGGACGGCACCTATCAGGTGCAGCGCGGTTATGTTCCGCGGGACCGTTTTATCGAGTTTGCGAATCGCGCCAAGGCGCCGCGTGCGGAGGCCGGGGCACGCTCGACGCTGGGTGAGAAGCAGCCCTGAGCGGGGTTTGGCTGAGGGGCGACGTGGTTGGGGCTCGTGCGAAGCCGCAAGCGGCTGGCAACGCTGGTGACGCGCCGGTATAATCCGCCCGCCGGATGTCTCGGGCACGGGCGATACGGCGTCGTCGCCCGCACGTTGGCGGAAGGAACCCGCGGGAAGGGAACGCGGGCGTCAGCGGGTGTGGCCGGCCCGGGACGCGTGCTTCGGCAGGAGAGGACATGCGTCGCGTTACCCCGCCCAAACGCAACAAGCTCGAGATCGTGGAGCCGGTCGGCAAGCGAGTCCTGATCCGCAAGGATGAGGACAAGAAGTCCACTAAGGGGGGCATCGCTTTGCCGGACCGGATCGAGATCCCCACGATCACCGGCCGGGTGGTCACCGTCTCGGCCCAGCTCGCCAATGACGACGACTTTCCCATCCGCCAGTACGACAAGGTGCTTTTCAATCCCAAGAACTCGATCCCGGTCGACTTCGAGCCGGGCAACCAGTTGTACGTGGTACCCGTCGAGGATTTGGTGGCCGTCTTCAGGAGCCGCCCCTGCCGTCAGATACCATGAGTGCTGTTTCGCGCGTGCTGCCCGACCGGGCGCTGGTGGGCATGATCCATCTGCTGCCGCTGCCGGGGAGCCCGGGTACCGCTGCTTCGCTTCAGGAAACGGCGGCGCGGGCCGTCGAGGATGCCCGCATGCTGGCCGCAGCCGGGTTTGACGCCCTGGTGATGGAAAACTTTGGGGACGCGCCCTTCCGGGCGACGCGGGTCGAGCCGCACACGGTGGCGGCGATGACCGTGGTCGGTCGGGCGGTTCGCGAAGCCGTGGCGCTGCCCCTGGGCATCAACGTGCTGCGGAATGATCCGCTGGCGGCGCTGGCGGTAGCGGTTGCCTGTGGGGCCGCGTTCATCCGCGTCAATGTGCACGTCGGCGTTTATGCCACGGACCAGGGGATGATCGAAGGCCGGGCGGACGAGACGTTGCGTTATAGGCGGCAGCTTGGCGTCGATGTCGCCATCTTCGCCGACGTGCACGTTAAGCACGCCCAGCCGCTGTCCGCGCCGGACATCGCCGAGGCGGCGGAAGAAACCGCCTACCGCGGCCGGGCCGACGGCCTGATCGTCAGCGGGTCGGCCACCGGCAAGCCCACGAGCCTCGACGACCTGTGCCGCGTGCGGTCCGCCGTTCCCGATCGCCCGTTGCTCGTCGGCAGCGGGGCGACGCTGCAGACGGTGCGGTCGCTGCTCGACGTGGCCGACGCGGTCATCGTGGGTACCGCCGTCAAGCTGGACGGGTGCACGACCGCGCCGGTCGATCCCGCCCGTGCCGCGGCCTTCGTGCAGGCCGTCCGGGAGTCGAAAGGATGAAGCCCACAACCCCGCGTCGCATCCACGTCACCGCATGGGGCAGCTCGGCCAAGCAGATGCTCACCAGCCTGGGCGTCAAGGGCGTGCCCGGCATGGTTCAGTTGGCCCAGAAGGCCGTCGGCGAGCGCTATCGCGTGACGGCCAACGAGCGGATGATCCTGGCCCGCGAGGTGGACGAGCAGGGCGGTCGGTTCGACGACGCGGCCCGCGTGCGCGAGGTCGAGTCGGTCTTTGCCGACGACAGCGTCGCCGCTCTGGTGACCATCCGGGGCGGGGCGTGGTTCACGAGAATCCTCGACCGCATCAACTGGGATCTGCTCAGGAAACGCAAGCGTACGCTGCACCTGTTCGGCTTCAGCGAGATGACCACGCTGATCGCCATCGCCGGCCAATATCCGCAGGTCGTGGGTTTGTACGACCTGGGCCCGGCTTTCCTCGAAGGTGGCATGAGACGGTGGGCGCTCAAGAACATCGACCGCCTGACGAATCCGCAGGGCATGTCCGACGACAAACAGTCCGGCTTCGCCGCCGGTTGGGCCGCCGCCAGGTATCCGGAGGCGTTCGGGGCGTTCTTCGCCGAGGTGGCGGGCATCCTGGACGGCCGGCCCTCGCCGCGCGTGCCCACCGGCCGCCTCCTCCAGGGTCGGCTGCCCGCTCGCCGACAGATCGTCATCACCGGGGGCAACCTGAGCCTGCTGGTGGCCATGCTCGGCTCACGGTTCATGCCGGCCATCGAGACCCGGGGCAAGTGGCTGGCCATCGAGGACCTCAACGAGGCCTGCGACAAGGTGGACCGCATGATCGCCGCTCTGCGGCTGGCGGGTCTGCTCGACCGGGCCGAAGGGCTGATCCTCGGCGACTTCCACACCGGCGACACCGAGCAGTATGCGGCCGTGTTCAGTATCCTCCGGCACCACCTGCCGCGCGGCAGCCGCAAGCCGGTCGTCGCCCTCGACAACTTCGGGCACATCTGGCCGATCGCTCCTCTGCCCTTTCATCGCCCGGTGACGCTCTGCTGCCGTTCGCCGGGGCGCGGCCGGCCAACCGTCACCATCGACTCCGGCGCCGCCTTGCGAGCCTGCGTCGGATCAATGGCTTCTGCCTTTTCGGAGGAGAGCGTTGCCCGGACGGCCGGACAATGCCCGTAAGGCGCGTGCCCATACGCGCCCGTTCAGGATGGACCAGGTCAAAGGGAGGTTGGACGCGATGCGACTTGTAGGATGGATCGGCATTTTCTGTGGCGTCAGCTTGTGGGGTTCGTGGGCTATGGGACAGGAGCGAAAGCCAGAGCAGATGCTCGCGCCGGAGGACTTCGCGATTCTGCCGTGGGGCGGCACGTCGGCCGACAAGGCGGTGCTCGAGGATATCCGCGATTGCGGGTTCAATCTGGCCGGCTTCGTCGCGGTCGACGGACTCGATGCGGTTGCCGAGGCGGGGCTGAAGTGTTTCGTTTCGGATGGCAGCGTGCACGTGTCGGACAGCGTGGCGGATCTGCCCGACAAGGAAGTGCTCGATCGCGTTGGGGCCGTGGCGGGGCGGGTGAAGAATCATCCGGCGGCCTTCGGCTATTATCTCCGCGACGAGCCGGGCGCCAGCATGTGGCCGGCCCTGGCCCGGCAGGTGAAGGCGTTGCAGGCTGCGGCGCCGGCCGCCAGGAGCTACATCAACCTGTTTCCAAACTACGCATCGCCTGCGCAGATGGGCGTCGAGACCTACGAGGAGTACGTCGAGTCGTTCATCACGAAGGTCCGGCCACCCTTCGTCAGCTACGATCATTACGCCCTGATGGACGACGGCACGCTGCGCGGCGGGTATTTCCAGAACCTCGAAATCATTCGGGCGGCCGCGCTGCGCCACAACCTGCCGTTCTGGAACATCGTGCTGTCGAACGCGCATTTCAGCTATGCCGATCCGAGCCTGGCGGGCTTGCGTTTTCAATTGTATACGACGCTGGCTTATGGGGGACGCGGCATCAGCTACTTCACCTACTTCACCCCGGCGACCGGCAACTACCGGTTGGGACCGATCAACCAGTTCGGCGACAAGACCGCCACGTGGCACATGCTGCGCGAGGTGAACCTGCAGATCCATCGGCTCGGGCCGACCTACATCCAGCTCAAGAGCGTCAACGTCTTCCACCACCCGGACGTGCCGGCGGGCTGTCTGGGGCTCGATGCGAGTCGGTTCGTCAAGGCGATCAGCGGTGGGCAGTTCGTCGTGGGCGAGTTCGAAGACCCTGATGGCGTGCCGTACGCGATGGTGGTCAACAAGGACCTGCATCGCTCCATCGCGTTCCAGGTCGCGTTCAACATGCCGGGAGCCATCCTGCAGACCAACGCCTACACGGGCAGAACGCATGCGTGGGCCGGCGAGAACAACTGGCTCGCCCCCGGCCAAGGCATGCTGCTCAGCGTCAAGAAGAAGTAGACGCCGGCCCTGCTCGGTGAGGCAGTGGCAGCCCCAGTTCTCCTTGACAATCTGCCTTGGTGTCTTCGTGTCTTGGTGGTTCAACTCATCTGCACGTTTGGCCTGGCGGCAAGGAGATTGAGTCACCGCGATAAAGAGAGCCCGGTGAACGGTTACGCGTTGACTGGGTCTACCCGTCAACGCGTTGACTCGGTCCTGCCTGTGGAGAGTGACGGAGAATCATCCGGTCGTCGGTTGGCGGAAGGGCAGGGCGAGGACGTGGGCTGCGGTCAGGCTTTCGCCGCCTACGGTCAGCTCTTGGCCCGGCGCGGCCTGGGCGGCGCGAAGATAGCCCAGGCCGATGGCGGCCCCGAGGCCGAACGAGTGGGACAGGCTGGTCAGGCGGCCGCACTCCTTGCCGTCGCTGAACAGGGGGGTGTTGCGCGGCAGGCAGCCGGGATCGGATACGAAGCGCAGGCCCACGAGGCGCCGGGCGGTGGTCCCGCCGTGCGAGCGCATCCGCTCGATGACCTCCTGGCCGAGGTAGCAGCCCTTCGTATAACAGACCGCGCGTTCGAGCTGGCCGGTCTCCGCCGGCAGCACGGCCTCATCCAGGTCTTCCCCGGCGGCGGGGATGCCGGCCTCGATCCGCAAGGCGCGGACCGCGGTTCGTCCCACCGGCCGCAGGCCGATCGGCTCGCCAATCTCCAGCAGCCGTTGCCAGCATCCCTGGGCGTCGGCGGACTCGACGTGCAGTTCGAGCCCGGGCACGCCCGCCAGCTCGTCGTGTCGCACCAGGAGGCGATGCTTGCCGCGCAGGGGTACGGCCGTCGATCCCAGGTCGGCCATCGAACCGGCGTGCGTGGCCCCGAGCGCGTCGGCGATCTCGAAGACCCGCGGGCCGAGCAGGGCGATCCTCACCAACTCGTCGGTGGCATCACGCAGGACCACGTTCTCCGTGATGACGTAACGGTCCAGGTGCTGCAACGCCTTGGGAACCAGCCGCCGATCAACATCCAACCAGGTCGCGTCGGGCAGGATCAACACGTTGGCATCGAACAAAATGCGGCCCTGCACATTGACCGCGAAGGTGTAGGTACCCTCGCCGGGTTTGAGATGTTGGACCGCGTTGGTGACCAGGTTACTCAACCAGGCCGCCCGGTCCGCGCCGGTCACCTCGATCAGCCCGCGGTCCCGGGCGTCGTACAGGCCGGCGCCGGAGGAGGCCGTCGCGTACTCGCCCGCGGGGTCACCATAGTCGACCGCCATGCTCACGCCGTCGGCGTCGGCGAAACGCGCCCCCGCGGTCGTGAGCGCCGGATCCAGGGCATACCCGGTCAAGGTCATCGGCAGTCTCCATAGGGCTCGGTTGATCTAACCCAATGACACTGGTATAGGGCTTGATAGCGTGAGGGGCAAACGCACCCCCCAGGTCCAGAAAGCCTGGGGGGGGGCGACCCGCCGCCCTCCGCACTGCTCACAAAGCAGTGGCACAGCATCGATCCCGTCCGGATTCGGGCAAATGCCCGCAGCCGCCGACCCTTGTATGCCGGGCAGCCGGGAGTAGAATGACGCTGCGCGTTGTCAGACAACCGTGTTGACCCGATTGGAAGGATTTGTTTCCCCATGGCCATTCATCCCACCGCGGTCATCGACCGTCAGGCGGAAATCGACCCGACCGCTGAGATCGGTCCCTATGTGATCATCGAAGGCCCGGTGAAGATCGGTGCCCACACGCAGGTCAGGGCGCACGCTTACCTCAGCGGGTGGACCGAGATCGGCGAGCGCTGCGACATCCATCCGCTGGCCGTCGTCGGGCACATGCCGCAGGACTTCCATTACGGGGGGGAACGCAGCTACTGCAAGATCGGCAACGGGGTGGTGATCCGCGAATCCGCCACGGTGCATCGCGGCACCCAGCCGGAGTCGACCACCTCGGTGGGCGATGAGTGCTTCCTGCTGGCCCACTCCCACGTGGGGCACAACTGCCGGCTCGGACGCGGGGTCAAGGTGTACAACTTGGCGGCCCTCAGCGGCCACGTCGAGGTCGACGATTACGCGATCATCTCCGGATACGGCGCCGTGCATCAGTTCACGCGCATCGGCTGCTACGCTTTCGTGGCGGGGGGCGCTCGTGCTCTCATGGACGTGCCACCTTTCATGACCTGCTACGGCGTGTCCACCATCGTCCAGTACAACGCGATCGGAATGCGACGCGCGGGCTTCGACTCCGCGGCCGTCAATGAGATTCGTCGGGCGTTCCGCCTGCTCTATGGTTCAGGCTTACCGTTTCCCAAAGCGGTGGTCCAGTTGGCCGATACCATTGAGACCGACGCCGGGCGAACGTTGATCAAGTTCCTGCAAGGGGAGAGCAAACGGGGCTTCTGCGCGGGCAATCGGCGGCACCGCGGTGCGCCCCAGGATGAAGGCGCCCTGGCCTTAGATGAGGCGCAGGGCACCGACGATCCTGCGGTGACGGTGGATGACCCGGCCAGCGTCGATCACTGAGCGATCCTGGGTTCCAGAGGTGTGCTTGGTGGGGGTGCGGGTCACATTCGGGTATCTGCCCCCAGCGTTCCGGTCGGCAATCGTTGTCGCTTCAACTCGCTGTAAAGGCGTTAGTTGCACAGATAATGGGGTGCTCCGATAGCTGGGCACGGCAAATACGCGTCCAGAGGTGCAAATCGTTGTTGAAACCGTACCTGAGCGGTGCTATATTAGCTGCGGATGTCGGCGGGACACGGGTTCCGGGTCTGCCGACCGATCCTCTGCCGGTGAAGCCTCGCTGGACCGTGTCTGCCTGATGTTCAGGCGGGGGCTCGCCGGGCAGGCGATGAGGCTCCGATGCCATGCTGTCGTTTACGCGAAAAACCGACTATGCGTTGATCTCGTTGACGCACATGGTGTGGCAGGGGGGCAACTGTTCAAGCGCCCGGGAGATCGCTACGCGGTACAACATGCCGATGCCGCTGCTGATGAATGTGCTCAAGGTGCTGGCGCAGCACGGCCTGACGCGGTCCGAGCGCGGCCCGCGGGGGGGGTACCACCTGGCGAAGGCGGCGGAGGGTATCAGCCTGTACGACATCATTGCCGCGGTGGATGGACCGGTGGCCTTGGTCCAGTGTGTGCGGGCCCCGGAGGATCGGCGATTGGTTGGTGCTGGGCAGGCGTGCGGGTGTGAGCTGACTTCCCTTTGCCCCGTTCGTGGCGCGGTGCACCGGGTACACCACAAACTGGTGAAGATGCTGAAGGAAGTGACTCTGGCGGACTTGGCGGATCAGCCTGGCGAATCCCGATGCGAGCCGTTGGCCGCAGGGATTGCGGGGAAGTCGGACCATGAAGTTGCCCATCTATCTTGATAACAATGCCACGACTCCGGTGGATCCGCGGGTTCTCGAAGCGATGCTGCCGTATTTCCGGGAGAAGTTCGGCAACGCCGCCAGCCGGAGTCACGCGTTCGGCTGGGCTGCGGAAGAGGCGGTGGACCAGGCCCGTCAGCAGGTGGCCGCGTTGATCCATGCCGGTGCCAAGGAGATCATCTGGACCAGCGGGGCGACCGAGAGCAACAACATTGCGGTCAAGGGCATCGCCCAGATGTACCACGAGAAGGGCCGGCACATCATCACGCAGGCCACGGAGCACAAGGCGATCCTGGACCCGTGCAAGTATCTGGAGCAACAGGGTTTTGAGGTGACGGTGCTGCCGGTCGCCAAGAGCGGCCGCATCGACGTGGACGCGCTTCGGGCGGCCGTTCGCCCGGACACCATCCTGGTGTCGATCATGTTCGGCAACAACGAGATCGGCACGCTCCAGCCGGTTGCCGAGATTGGGGCGTTGTGCAAAGAGAAGGGCGTCATCTTCCACACGGACGCGACGCAGGCGTTCGGGAAGGTGGAGATCGACGTGGAGGCCATGGGCATCGATCTGCTCAGTGCCTCGGCGCATAAGCTTTACGGACCTAAAGGGGTGGGATGCCTTTACGTTCGCCGGCGCAACCCGCGTGTTCGTTGCGAAGCCGTGCTGCACGGCGGGGGGCACGAACGCGGGATGCGTTCCGGCACGTAGAACGTAGCGGGGATGGTCGGGCGGGGGACG
>CAZEEJ010000106.1:0-18605 GCA_964511155.1 uncultured Planctomycetales bacterium
AGGCCTCGTACAAGAGTAGCCGGGGGCAAGCGCAGCGCCGCCCCCGGTAGGCAGGGCCACCCAACCGTTTCAAGGCTGAAAGCCTTGCACCAGCCCGCCGCTTGTGTCACGGCCCCTTAACCGGTCGACCGGCGCGGACCACCTTTCCGGGGAGAGACGCTCACGGTACCATAGGAGTGTGAAACCGACCGTCTATATCGAGACGACCGTTGTCAGCTCGATGAGACGCTGGGCATCGCGACGTCGGTCATTTGTACGCCAGAGGAGTTGCTGGAGTACCACGATGATTAGAGACCCTATTGTCGAAGAAGTCCGAGAGCTTCGACGACAGACCGAGCAGGCTTATGAGGGCAACTGGGACAAGTTGATCGACCACTATCGGCGCATCGCGGAGCAGTCCGATCATCCCGTCTACCGTGGATCACCACGGCCGCTATCTCGCTCGACTCCGCCAGAGACGAAGTGAATGCCCCCGTGACGGCCGGTGGGCTGCCCCGCCTCCCGATCCCAAAGACGTCTGCCAGAGACAGTCAACCATGTGCAGGTACCTCAACAGGCTGTGTGGCACAACAGTACTGATCTGGTCGCTTCTGGTGGTGACACCCACGAGGGCGGAGGAACGCACGCGGCTCATCTTCTCCGTGGATCAGGGCTTCGGCAACGGGCTGGTAGTCAACGGCGACGAGGTGGCCATGGAGCGGATCGCGGCGGCGCTCAAGTCGCTGGAGCCGGCCTACGCGGTCTATGCCCTGTTCGAACCGCAGGTCGCCGACCGGGCGCGGCTGGAAGCCATCCTGGACGTCTGTGTGCGGGCGGAGTTGCCCTTCGTGTTCGACGTGTATTCGTCCGACGCGATGACCCTGGGCACCTCAACGGCCTACAACGCCCCGGCCGACGGCCCGCACGGCGTGGCCATCTCGATCGAGGATCTTGGCCGCTACAAGCAGCGGTACGGCCGCTGGCTGGCTGGCGTGCGGATCATGGAGGTGTTCAGCCAGGACTTCACCGTGCACGCCATCCGCACCACCAACCCCGAATGGAAGGGCAAGGGCTGGGTCATGCCGCCGGGTGACTTCTTCCGCCCGGAACTCGCCCGGCCGTTCCTGGCCTTCGCCCGCGAGCATGGGCTGTTCGTGCAGTTCTCCGACTGGCACTGGCTGCAGTTCGCTCCGTGGAACGAACGCCAGCGCGGGCGCGAGGATGCGCTACGGAAACTGCTGCGCGAGTTCCCCTGCCTGGTGACGGTCACGTACGCCAACAACGAACATCAGGAGAAATCGGCCGACCGGCTGAGGAACTGGCACGAGGCGGTACAACCGTTCGTGGCCGACGGGGCCCGCGGGTTCGGGCTGTCCGACCAGGCGTGGCTGCGCGAGCCCGAGACCCAATGCCCGGTCGAAGACATCATCGCCTGGGCGCTGCGCGCGCTGGAACTCGACTGCCGGCTCATCCAGTTCGAGCCGGCCTGGTACTTGTTCCACCTTCCCAGGGGCAGCTTCGGGCGTTCGGACTACACCGGCGAGGCCCGCTGGCAGGACCGCGGCCGGCCGACCCCCGCCTTCGACGCCCTGCGCCGCGCATTGCTCAACGCGGCCCCTTGCCCCACAGCCAGCAGAACACAGCCCTCATGAACGACGGAATCATCCGGCGTTCATGAGGGCCGGTCTGGAAAAGTCCGCAGACGCGCCATCAACCCATCGGCCCGTCGCTCACGGGCAGGACCCGCTGATCGTCTGGTTGAGATTGTTCCGGACGGCCACCAGATCGAGAACGTTGATGTTGCCGTCCGCGTTCACGTCGCTGCGGAAGCTGCCCGCGCCGGCTGTGGTATTCAGGTTGTTCCTGACGGCCACGAGGTCGAGGACGTTCGACGAACCGTCGCCGTTCACGTCGCCGACGAGCACCCCGAAGCACACGATACTCGGACTGGCCGCGGCACCACCGACGCGCACGATACCGGGGAAGCTGAGTGCCAGCTTGCTGGCATCGGCCACGCCCGAGAGCGTGATGGTCAGCTCCGCACCGCTGATCGCGACGCCGCTAACCGTGCCGGAGGACGCACTCACGTCTGTGTTGTCCAGGCCGCCGGCACCCTCGATGGCCACGTCAAAGGTCACAATCACCTCGGTCGGGCCGCCGGCCCGGCCTTCCACCGCGTTGCTGAGCAGCACATTGATGGCGAACGGTCCCTCGGTGCCATGAACCTTGCGTGAGATCGCCGCATTCACTTCCGGCGGCACGCAATCCTCGGCGGTGATGCTGTAGCTGAAACTGCCGTTGGGCACGTCGTCGTCGTTGTAACCCTGGACGTGCAGGTACCAGTCGCCCGGGGCCGAAGCCGCCAGGACCAGCGTTCCGCCGCTCCACTGCGGCTCTGACCCGGTGAAGCTGTAGGACGCGTTCTGATCCCAGGCGTACTTGTAGTAAGCCAGGGTGCCGGTACCGAATCCGCCGACCGCGGTCCAGGTGACGTCGTCACCGCTGCACACGGTGGTCTCATCCGGGGTCACGCTGCCGGCCTCGGGCGGGGCGGAGAGCGTGGTCGTCCCGCTCACGCCGGAGTAGGCGGTCGCGACATCGTCCCCATTGACCCCCTTGGCTTTGAAGACGTAAGCGGTGTTCGGAGACAGCCCGGTGTGATCGAGGCTGAGGGCCTGGATCTTCGGCAGATCGACGTTGTCCTGGTTGAAGACCACACCCGAGCTGCCGGCAGCAAGATTCACGGGGCCGGTGGTCGTCAGGGTCAGGCTGTTATGGGTGACCGCCGTGATGGTGGGGCCGCTCGGCGTGATTTGGAGCGTGTAACGGCTCACGTTGCCGGAGCTCGGACCGTTGTTCTCGCCGTTCCAGGCGCGGATCGCCCGGCTGTAGGAGGTATTGGGGCTCAACCCTGTCTTGGTGAAGCTGGCGCTGGCCGAACGTGCCGTAAGCGAGGACACCATGTCCTCCGTACCGCCGTTCATCAGCGCGAAGCCGAACTGGTTGGTATCCGCAGCCGCGTTGGCCGTCCACCGGACCGAGGTGGTGCTCATCCCCGTGGCGGCCACGCCGGTGGGGACGCCGCAATCGAAGTTGGCGCCCGTTCCGCTGGGGCTCACCCCGGTGGCGATCCAGCGGACGCCATCCCATGACCCGTCGTTCTGGCTGCCGTACTCGAAGCCCACTCGGACCTTGCCCACGCCGGCGTTGATGATCGCCGCCGGCCGCATCCCGGTCTCGGTCACCACCGTGTTGCTCGTGACCGACAGCCAGTACGAGCCGTCGCCCCGGAACTCCACCTGCATAAACTCCCAGCCTGGGCTGCAGGCCGCGCAACTGCCCACCGGAGCCCGTGCCCCGATCGAGCTGATGTTGTATTGCGGCGTGTTGGCCATGTTCCAGGGCGCGTCCACCATCTTGTACCAGTGCCCGTTGCTGGCCGGCTGGTAGTAGCCCATGCCGAACTGGAACGTCGCACTGGAGGCCCCCAGGTCCGAAGACGCTACCGTCAGGAACGTACGGAACCGGTTGCCGTTCTGATAGCCCGGGGTCCCGGGATCGCAGTCCACCGTCTCACCCAGGAAGCGGCAACTGTTGTAGAAGACCGCCGTGGCGATGCCGGCATGATAGGGCCGCGGACCGACGGACCGCCACATCGCCCCCATGTTCGGGTTGCCGAAACTGTCCGTGCCCGTCGCGCGGACGGAAGGCCCCGGGCCGAATGACCCGTGACCGATGGCGGGGTTGATCGCGAAGCTGCCGCTGGTGATCGTCCAACTGCTCAAGTTGGTAAAATCGTCCGTCCAGTTGCCGGCGTTGCCGGCCGTAGCGGCCAAGCCCAGAGCCACGATCAGCGACCAACGGGCCGCACGCGTCTGCAGATACCACGCACTCATTGAGGGACTCCTTCTGTTCTGGTTAAGTTTGAACTCGAATCGTAGAGCAAACCCTTGTCGCGGAAGATGTGTGCGATACGCGCGCATGCCTGCCGTGTGCCACTGCTCGGTAAGCAGTGCGGCCGTGGGAGCGTTCCCGCGCCTGGGCTGCGGCCGAAGGCCGCCTTGGATTCACACACCGTCCACATCACTCCGCAGCTGAATGCCTGCGCCTGGCTGGCGATGGAGGAAGGGCCTCGAACGGTGCACGGCCGTGGGAAGGATGATGGGCAACCGCTTGCCCGTGGAGCCCTTGGTCACCTAGACCCGCCCATGACGAGCAATCAACTCGCCTTGGCAAAGTCAGATGCCTGCGGGGTCCGCCTCTATCCCGATGAACTGGCTTCCGTCCGCTCCTCTAACGCCAACTACCGATTCAGTATACCCCCGGGCTATTCCGAACGCAAGCCATCCGTCGCCGCGAACGCTTCCTCTGGGTTGTAAAGGGCCGCTGAACCGACTCCCATCGGCGTTCACTCGTCATCACCCCCGTCCGGTCGCGCATGATGGACTCGTGATCCTCGCGGTCCAGGATGGGTAGGCGCGCGTGGTCGCTCACTTTTGAGCGTTTACGGCTGCGCGGCGATGACGGGCGAGACCTGGTCGGGGACCGGGGTGAAGCCGGCCTCGTGGGCGGCGATCTCGGCCAGCAGGTCGGCGACGATCTCCGGGTGGTCGGCGGCGATGTCGTGTTTCTCCGACGGATCCTGCAACACGTCATAGAGCAACGGCGGATCGTGCCGGACCACGTCCCGGTGGCAATAGCGGCTGGTGAACACGTGCAGCTTGTACCGTCCCTTGCGCCAGGCGAACACGTCCCTGCCGTTGTAGTAGATCATCGTGTTGCGCGGCGACGGCCCGGTTCCCCGCAGTACGGGCGAGATGTCGTAGCCGTCAAGCGGGCGGTCGTCGGGCGACGCGAGGCCGGCCAGCGACAGGCAGGTGGGCAGCAGATCCAGCGTCGAGGCCATCTCGAGGCTGACCGCCGGCCGGCCGTTCGCGCCGGGCTGGATCGTGCCCGGCCACCAGGCAATGGCCGGCACGCGCATGCCGCCCTCCCAGGTGGTCCCCTTGCCGTCGCGCAGCAGGCCCGCCGAGCCGCCGTCGAGCTGTCGCGGCAACCACGGGCCGTTGTCGCTGGTGAAAAGAACCAGGGTCCGCTGGGCCAGCCCCGCCTGCCGGATGGCGTCCAGCACTTGCCCCGTGCTCCAGTCGACCTCCTCGACGGCATCACCGTAGAGGCCTCGCGGGCTCTTGCCTTTGAAGTCGTCCGAGGCGTACAGCGGCACGTGCGGGAACGTGTGCGGCAGGTAGAGGAAGAACGGCCGGTCGCGGTGCTCGCGGATGAACCTGACGGCCTCGTCGGTATAACGCCTGGTGAGCGTCTCCTGGGCGGTCGGGTTCTCAATGATCTCCTCGCCGCGCATGAGCGGAACGCCACCGGTGCTTTTGTCCAGCATGTCGTTGCTGTAGGGCAGGCCGAAGTAATAGTCGAAGCCGTGGCGGGCGGGCAGGTACTGGGGCAGATGGCCGAGGTGCCACTTGCCGATACAGGCGGTCGCGTAGTTCCCGGCCTTGAGTGCTCGGGCCAGCGTGATCTCTTCGGTCGACAGCCCGCCGGAGGAGTTCGGGTAGAGCACGTTGCGGGTGTTGCTACACATGCCGCTGCGGATGGGCAACCGGCCGGTGAGCAAGCCGGCCCGGCTCGGCGTGCAGACCGGGGCGGCACAGTAGAACTGCGTGAAGCGCAGGCCCTCGGCGGCCATGCGGTCCAGGTTCGGCGTGCGGATGGTCGGATGGCCGTAGCAGCCCAGGTCGCCGTAACCCAAGTCGTCGGCGAAGATGATGACGAAGTTGGGGGGCGGCTCGGCAGCCCGAGCGACGAAGGCAAACGCGGCAAAAACGAACACGGTAAAGAGGTGTGCGGGCAAACGCATGGTAGATCTCCTGGACCGAGCTGTCCTCCTTATAATCCGCTTCCGGCCAAGAGACAACGTGGGCCGCGGCAGGCACTCGCGAATGGGCGGGCACGCCCGCGTCTGGTAGAGTGGGCGGGTGGCCCATCCCCTGGGGACGGAGTCAACTTATCCGTTGGGAGGCATGGATCATGAAAACTCACTCGTGTGCGTTCGTTCTGGCTGCTGCGCTGACTCTGATTGCGGGATGCGTTTCGGGAGCCGGCGGGCGGCTGGCGGGATTCGAAGTCAGCCGCCACTGGTCGGAGCAGACGAAGGACCTGAGCTGCGAACCGGGCGTGCGCGTGCATATCAACGCCCCGAGCGAGTCGGCGTTCGATGCGGACCGGCCGACGCTGCTCGTATTCTATGCCCTGCCCAACGGCAACAGCATCGAATGGACCATCGGGCGGCAGAAGGCCGAGGGGCTGGACTGGCACTACTACATCCAGCACATCGGCGCCCAGACGCGCCGCCTGCGCGAGACGATCACGGACCGCAACATTGTGGTCGCGTACCTGGAGGCCGAAGGCAAGAGCTGGCCGGCTTGGCGGAAGAAGCACGAGGACAGCAGCCAGCTCATTGCGAACATCATTCGGGAAGTCGAGCGACAGGTGGGGGTCAAAAACCCCGCGATCGTCCTCTCGGCCCACAGCGGCGGCGGCAGCTTCATCTTCGGTTACCTCGATGGCCTCGACCGCATCCCCGACGAAGTCCGCAGGATCGCCTTCCTCGACGCCAACTACGGGTTCGATCACGAAGCCGGCCACGGCAGGAAGCTCATTGATTGGCTCCAGCGCGGCGCGGATCACTGCCTGACGGTGCTGGCCTACGACGACCGCGAGATCACCTTCGACGGCAAGAAGGTCGTCGGCCCGACCGGCGGCACCTATCGGGCCACCGGCCGCATGTTGGAGAGCTTCAAAGGCAAGCTACCCCTTGCCGAGTCCACCCTTGGCGACTGCATCCGCCACCGCGGCCTCGACGGCCGGGTCGAGATCCTCGTGCACCGCAACCCCAAGAACCTCATCCTCCACACCGCCCTGGTCGGCGACATGAACGGCTTCATCCACGCCCTGACCACCGGCACGCGCCACGAGAACCAGGCCGCCCTCTTCGGCGGGCCCATCGCGTACGAAGCCTGGATCCAACCGGACTGACGCCCCGGCACGTGGATGAGCAGCTTCGTGTTGGCCTGCAACCTTGCAGTCTGCCGGGGCAGGCAGGATGCCTGCACCACAACGAAAGTGCCCGACCGAAAAAGGCATGAGCCCTCCAGGAATACCCGCAAACGCTGAACGGCCACGCAGCCCCGACCGGCGCGTTTGGTGTCATGGGGCCTCGTCCGGTATACTGATGGAAGCAACACGGAGAATACGGTCGCAATGTTTGAGGTCCGGTTCACACAGGAGGCGATTGGTGATTTGCGGTCGTTGAGGCGCTATGATCGGCAGCAGGTCATGGCCGCCATTGAGGCGCAGCTCGTGCACCAGCCGACCCGACCGACGCGCAACCGCAAATCGTTGCGCACAAACCCGTTGGGTGAATGGGAACTGCGCGTCGGGGACTTTCGCGTGTTCTACAAGGCCGACCCCGCGCACGCTGTCGTGGCCGTCCTCGCGGTCGCCTGGAAGCAGGGCAACAGATTGTTCGTGCGTGGCCAGGAGTACGAGCTATGAAAACGATCAGTATCCCGGTGGATGCCACCGATGTGAACTCGCTGCTCGAAAGTGCCCGCGAGGACGACGTGCTGGTGCGAGCGGCCGACGGCAGCGAGTTCATTCTGACAGCGATCGACGAGTTCGACCCTGAGGTTGCCCGGACCCGTCAGAACGCCAGGCTGATGGCCTTCCTCGATGAACGCGCCAGGCAGACGAAAACCGTTTCTCTGGAGGAAGCCAGGCAACAGCTTGATCTCGGGTGAAATGAACCCAACTCGCTTCCCGCGGGGCGAACGTACCCAACCATGACCGCCCCCCGCCAGTGGTCATCGAGCCTGAAGGGCTCGTTCTGACAGCCCAGGCCGAAGGCCTGGAGACGGGACCACCCACCAAACCCCGGCCCTGAAGGGGCCGTTCATGCCGCCGGTTCCCTTGGCATGACCGACACTTGTTTTTCATGGTTCAAAACCCGCAACGAGGTTGTGGGGCGATTAGTTGACGGTGTGAATGTTGGCTTCCGCATCGCATCAGCCGTACGCCCCAATCGCTCCCCCAGGTCCGGAGGACCGTACGTGTTTAGCGTCCAGGAAGGGGGACAGGCACTTTTTTGCCTCGAAGGCCTTCTGCCGCGACGGTACCGCCATGCCGTCGAGCGACGGAACCGCGTGGAGAGCCCTCACGCCGGCAAAAAAGAGCCAGTCCCCGAACGCTAAACACGTACGGAGGACCTGGGCCACCCGTCCGTCCTGGGATTGCACCGGCGAGACGCCGGTGCCACACGGGGGTCAGGACGCGCCTTTACTCGGTATGGCGGTCCGCCCGGGCAGCGGCTTCGGTCCGAGCGAGGACGCGGAGGAGGGTGCCGCCAAGGATGGCGCGGATGTCGGCCTCGCTATAGCCGCGGTCGAGCAGGGCCTGCGTCAGGTAGGGGTAACAGGAGACATCGTCGAGCTGCTCCGGCAGGACGTTGACGCCGTCGAAGTCGGACCCGATGCCGACGTGCTCGATGCCGGCCACGCGGACCATGTGGTCAAGGTGATCGACGAGGGTATGCACGGTGCCGCGGGGCAGCGGGTTGGCGGCCTGCCAGGCGCGGCGCACCTCGCGGAACTGCTCCTCGTCGGGGTAGCGGCTCTTCAGGTCGCGCATGACCGCGGAGGCCTGTAAGGTGATGGCGGCGGCCTGCGGCTCGATGTAGCCGGAGAAGAAGTTGGCCAGGGCCGCACCGCCGCTGGCTTTCAGGCCGGCCAGTACGTCGTCGGGCAGGTTGCGCGGGTGGGCGGCGACGGCGTAAGCGCTGGAATGCGACGCGATCACCGGCGCGGTGCTGATGCGCAGCACGGCCCGCATGGCGGCCGGCGAGACGTGCGAGATGTCGGGCATCATGCCCAGCCGGTTCATCTCCGCCACCACCTGCTCGCCGAAAGGCGACAGCCCGCCGTGCCGCGGCTCGCCCATCGCCGCGTCGCACCAGTCGGTACTCTCCTCATGCGTCAGGGTCATGTAACGCACGCCGAGGGCATGGAACATACGCAGCACGCCCAGCGAGTTCTCGATCGCGTGCCCGCCCTCGACGCCGATGAGCAGGGCGATGCGGCCCCCAGCGCGGGCGGCCCGTACTTCCTCGGCCGTGCGGGCCAGAGCAAACGTCTCCGGATAACGGCGGGCCAGGCCGTGGATGATGTCGATCTGCTCGAGGGCTATGCGGGCCGCCCCGCCGGTCTGCATCGTCGAGGGCGGGGCGTACGCCGCCAGAAAGATCGCCCCCAACCCGCCCTCTTTCATGCGCGGGATGTCAACCTGGAATTCGGGCACCGGTCGCGACACATCGACATCGCCCGTGCCCTTCGCCTTCGCCTTGTAGAGGTTCCACGGCAGATCGCAATGCCCGTCGAAGACCAGGCAATCCTGATGCAATCGGCGAGCCCTTTCCGTCACTACCACAGGCATGGTCGTTGTTCCTCGCGTATGTTGCCGATCAGCCGGTTGCGTATCGACCGCGGGCATCGTTTTCAGCCGCAATAGCCAGTGCCGCAAATGCCGCAGGTGCTGCATGTGGGCTTCGCCGTCGGTGCCCGTGCAACCGTGCACCTCGAATCGCCCCTTGCCCGCCCGCGACACCACCTCGAACGGCGCGGCGGCCGGATCGCGGACCGTCCGGCGCTCGGCGCCGACGTGGGCGATCAGGTCGTCGGCGGTTTCGATGGTGCTCGCGTAGCTGCCGGGTACCAGGTAGCAGTGCGAGAGGATGAAGGTTCTACGCCCGGCGGCGGCCTCCTCCGCGAACCGCCGGAAGTCGGCCATGTTGGCCGGGTTGACCTGCCGGCCGCCCGGTGACTCCTGGTAGCCCGCGTAAAGCGAGTCGGCCAGCACCAGGGCATCGATGCGGTCGAAGATCCGCGGGTGATGCAGGACGGCCCGAACCGCTCCGTAGCCGGCGCTGAAGGAAGACAGCGCGAGTCGCCCCCACCGGCCGGTGGGCGGCGCGAGCCCCTCGGCCTGCAGGCGGGCCAGGGCCTTGGACAGCAGCTCGTCGAGCAGCGTCCCATCCTCGAACGGGCCGGCGTATGCCGCCGACAACCCGCTACGGTTGACCACGATCAACACGCCGTCCAACCCGGCCGCCAGGAACTCCCGCGCGACCGTCGCGGCCTGCCCGTGAAAGTGCACCAGCACATCCGGGGGTTCCGCCCCTCCCGCCCAGCCGTTCGGCACGATGAGCACGTCCTCTTGGCCCGCCAGCTCGAAGGTGCGGTACGCGCCCTCCGCCGCCTGCGTGGCCGAAACCTCGGCAAGCGCCGCCGCCCCCGGCGCCATCGGCGCCAGGCGCGCCGCCATGACGATTCCGAGCAACGCCCACCGCCAGCGTCCGAACGCGGCATAACCGGCTCGCAGCGGCTGCGGACGTTCGTCATTGGTCATTCGGGTTGCATTGGTCATTGGACATCCCCGCGCTAGCGCTTGGGGCTCGTTGTCGTGTTTTCCTCGCCCGCGCTTGGGGCTCCTTGTCGGTCGCCGTTCTCCGCTCTCACCCGGGGACTTGCGTCCCCGGCTCGTGTGTAACGGTCTCACTTCTCACTTCTCACCTCTCACTTCTCACTTTCCAACCCGCATCGTCGGCCTCAATGCAATTGAAAGGTCTGCCCCGGCTCGGGCACCAGGACCTCGCGGAAGCCGCGGGTGCGCATGGTGGCGGCCAGCTCCTCGGATTGGTCGGGCTCGCCGTGGACCAGAAACGCCTGGCGGACCCGGTCGGCCAGTGGGGCGGTCATATCCGCAAGCTGCTCGGCGTTCGCGTGGGCACTGAACCCGTTGAATACCTTGACCCGGGCCCGGAGCTCGTACATCTCGCCGAAGATCCGCACTCGCTTCTGCCGTTCCATCAGCCGCCGCCCGAGCGTATGGGCCGCCTGGTACCCGACGATCAGCACCGTGTTGTTGGGGTCTTCGATGTTGTTCTTCAGGTGGTGCAGGATGCGCCCCGTCTCACACATCCCGCTGGCGGAGATGATGATCATCGGCTCGTTGCGACCGTGCAGGGCCTTGCTTTCCTCCACGTTTTGAGTGTAGGTGCAGTCGTCGCACTGCAACATGCCGCCCGTGGCAGCGGTCGCGTCGTTGAACGCCGCGGCCTCGGCATCGTAGGCCTCCGGGTGCTTCTTGAAGATCTCCGTGGCTCGCACCGCCAGCGGGCTGTCGACGATGAGCGGCAGGTCCCGACGGATGCGGCCCTCGCGCATGAGCCGGTGAAAATGATACACCATGACCTGCGTCCGGCCGACGGCAAATGCCGGGATGATCACCTTGCCCCCTCGCTCCACCGTGCTGTTGATGATCTGGGCGAGCTTGTCGCTGATGCCCTCGGGGCTCTCCGTCTCGCGCCCGCCGTAGGTGCTCTCGCAAATCAGATAGTCGCACGCCGGCAGCGGCGCGGGATCCTGCAGGATGGCCATGCCCGGCCGGCCCAGGTCGCCCGAATAGGTGATGGTCACCGGCCCGCCGTTGGCCTCGTCAACCTCCACGTTCACGCTCGCCGACCCCAGCATGTGCCCGGCCTCGTGCAGCGTTACCCGGATGCCGGGCGCGATCCCGAACGGCTCGTGCAACGGCCGGGCCTTGAACAGCCGAACCGTCGCGTCCACGTCCTCCTGCGTGTAAAGCGGCTGGATCGGCGCGTCCCCCTTCTTGACCCGCTTCTTGTTCCAGTAGATCGCATCTTCGTGCTGAATGTGGGCCGAGTCCGCCAGGAGGATCTCCGTCAGGTCGCGCGTCGGCGCCGTCATATACACCGGGCCGGTAAAGCCCTCGCGCACCAGCCGCGGCAACTTCCCGCAGTGGTCAATGTGGGCGTGTGACAGGATGACCGCACTGAGCTGCTCCGGCCGACAGGCAAAGGTCCGGTTCTTCTTGTCCGCCTCCGCCCGATGGCCCTGGTGCAGGCCACAGTCCAGGGCCAGCTTGTACCCGTTCGCCTCCACCATGTGCATCGAGCCGGTCACCTCGCGGGCCGCCCCGTGGAATCTGATTCTGGCCTGCATGCCTGGTCTTCCTCCGTTGATCGATCCGGATGAACGCCCCCAACCGTTCGCGAGCCCAGCGCACGAACCGGCTTGCCTCTTCGCGTGGGAACCGGTCACGATCCGCGTCGGATCATAACCGCGCCATGGCGTACCGCAAAGCCGGAGCATAAAATGGGTTACACCCTCGGAAGGGGGACAGGCACTTTTTTGCCTTGAAGCCGTCCTGACGCGGCGGCACCGCCCTGCCGTCAGGTGACTGAACCGCGTGGAAAGACCTCACGCTGGCAAAAAAGAGCCAGTCCCCCGACGCTATACACGTACCGGGAGGTCAACTCATGACGGACGAGAAATCAGGAGCCACCGCGACCATCAGTCCGGATACGACCCAGAAGCCTGCCCCGGCCAAGCCCCAGCCGCACAAGCAGCCCCCCTACCACGTCATCCTGCTCGACGACGACGACCATACTTACGCGTACGTCATCGAGATGCTGGGCAAACTGTTCGGCCACGGGCGAGTCAAGGCGTTCCTCATGGCTCGTGAGGTGGATGCCACCGGCCGGGTGATCGTCGATACCACCTCCCTGGAACGGGCCGAGCTCAAGCGCGACCAGATCCACGCCTACGGGGCCGATTGGCGCCTCGACCGCTGCAAGGGCTCCATGCGGGCATCCATCGAACCCGCCCCGGACGGGTAAGCCCGACTTCGGTCAAAGAGCCGCAAGCTTTTAGCCCGCAGGGTGCCCTTGCGCGGGATGACCGCTATCCTTGGTCACCGTATCGGGCCGACCGGCCACTTTTTCCCGCAGATTCCCGCACCCCGGTTTGATTTCCCCCAATCTGTATCCTAGAAATAGAGTGGAAGCTGTCGTGTCCCCTTTCAACGGCCCCGTGTCTCCCGAGTAGGGAGGCACGGGGTTATTTTTGTGCGTCCGAAAACCGCGTGAGGCGTCCAGCGAGCCGCGCTTGTCTTTTCGACCGCGTCCGCTTACCCTACGGGCACCGCTGGCAGCCCCCTGCCGGCCGTCAACCTGCCGATGTAGCTCAACGGTAGAGCGCAGCTTTCGTAAAGCTGAGGTTGAGGGTTCGATTCCCTCCATCGGCTATCCCTTCACCCGCCCCGGCCGGCCTCCTCCCGCCCGGGGCGACGTTCATCCGTGCCCATCCGTGTTCATGGGTGGTTTCCGGCTTCATCCGGGCGCGGAGGAACATTGCTCAGAAACTCCACCACCTCGACGCTGATCTTCTTGAGGGCCTCCGCCTGGGCCTTGACCTGCGCGATCTGCACCGTCTCGGCGAAGTTAATGTCCTTGCCGCTCTTCTCGGCCGTGTAATCGCAGACCGCCGTCGAGCTGAAGGGGATGATCCCCGTACGCACGTCGATCAGGGCCGCCTCCACCACGCAGTACGCCCGCACCTTATCGGCCGCGAACGCCTGCTGCCGCTCGTACGTGTGGTGCGACGTGCGATAGAGCAGCACCAGGTCCGCCTGGCAGCGGGCCGCCGCCTGCCGCAGATGGGGTATGGAATGCGACGGCGGCGCCAGCATCGAAGGCAGGGACACCGCGCTGGCGATCCGCGGCGATTGACGCAGCTCGTCGAGCAGAGCATCCAGCGTCCCCTGCCCAAGCTGGGCCGCCTCACGCGAGTACCATCGCCAGTAGTAGTGGCTGAACGCGATTTCGCCAAACCGCAGCACGACGATCCGGCTGCGCTCCGGCAGCATGACCGTCGAGTCCAGGATGCGCTCGATCGTCTCGTTGGTCAGCACCTCCTGGTCGTTGCGAAACAGCGACTCCGTCAGCGCTTCCCGCCCCGGCGAATCCCCGTCCGGCGCATACGCGATGTTCGATTCGCTGACCGAACAGCCGACCAACAGGAGCAGGAGTACCACACAGCATCGCGGTCTGAACATGGAATCCTCCAGTCACCGTACCGGTGAGAATGTAACGCCAAGACGCGAAGACGCAGAGACATACCGGGGGACAGCCTCCATTACCATTTGGGCGTAACTCGCTGCCGGCCCCGCTTCTGGGGCGAAATGACCAATGTCCAAGGCCCAATGACCAATCAATGACCAAGCCCGAAACCAGAACTCCCGCGCCCGACAACCACCTTCGTCATTGGACTTTCGGATTTCATTGGTCATTGGTGCTTGGGCATTGGTCATTCCCCGCGCCCTCTTCCATCTGTGTCTATCTGTGTGATCGGTGGGCACTTCTTACTCCGTGACCGTCGTGTCGTAGCGCACGCCCTCGGGCACGGAGACGGGGACCTGCACCGTGGTGCCGTGGTCGCCGGCCGTGCGGGCGGTCGAGTCGACCGCGATGAACGCCGTGTAGGCCGACATCAGCCCGTACTCCAGGGCCACGGTGCGGATCTGGTCATCCAGCTTGCGGCTGGGCTGGTACGTCGCCCGGTCACCCAGGTCGGCGATCTTCATGCGCGCCCAGACGGCCGGCAGGGCCGTGGCCGCCGCGTCGGAACCGTTCACCGGCACGTCCAGCGTCTGCACGCCGTCCCCGACCCGGCCGCGCACCCGGATGACCGGCGGCACCGCCCCGTTACACCGCCCCGTGAGAATCACCGGCCGCCCCACGAACAGGTCCGGCGTGCGCGCGGGGTAGACATCGCTGGCCTTCATCCCCGCCCAGTCGATCTCCAGATCTGTCATCGCCGGGTGGCTGATCCGCTCCAAAAAGCGATCCATCACCTCGGCCGCCGAGTCTTTGAGATCCAGGTAGGCCACCGCGCCCCGGCCGATCTTGGCCATGTGGTCGAGCAGGTAGCGGTTCGGCCCCGAGCCCACGCCGAAGCTGAAGATCCGCGACGCACCGATGCGCTTGTGCACCTCGCCGAGGATCTCCACGTCGTTGCCGATGTAGCCGTCGGTCAGGAAGCAGACGAACCGCAGCCGCCGCGGGTCGTGCTTGAAATCCAGGGCCGCCTTGATGCCCTCGATCATCATCGTGCCGCCCTCGCCGTTGAGCGACCGCAGATACGCCAGCCCCTTGCGGACGTTTGCCGGCGTGGCGGTGATCGGCTGCGGGCCAAGCTGCGACGCGTCGTTCGAGAAACGGATGATCTGGAAGGAGTCGTCCGGCTGCATGTGCTTGAGGGCCCGCTCGACGGCCGTCTTGGCCTGGGCGATCGGCTGGCCGTTCATGCTGCCCGAGCAATCCAGCACAAACACCAGCTCCAGCGGCGTCCGCGTAAGCTGCCGCAGGTTGTCCGGCGGGAAGAGCATCAGCGTGAAGTAGCCGCCGCGCTCGGACTGAGCGGTCATCAGCGACGACTTGACCCGCCCGCCCGTCACCTTGTACCGCAACACGAAGTCCCGGTTCGGGATCACGTCCAGGCGGCTGAGCTTGACCTCGGCCCGCTCGGCGGCCGGTCGGGTGACCGTCGTCACATGCGTCGTGCAGCGCAGCTCCTCGATGGCCACGCCCGCGTCGATCGTCGCGGTCAGGGCGATATCGTGCCCGCTGCGCTCGCCGGGGTTGAGGTATTGCACCTCGGTGGATTGCCCCGACGCCCCCTGGCTGCCGCGGGCCACCGCTCCGACGCCGTCCGTGCTGCCCGGCGGGTTGAACCGCGGCCCGACGACCATGGGGAAGACGAACTCGTACCAGCCGTCGTCGTACGCCAGCGTGTGGAAGTAGCGGATGTGGATGTCGATGGCCTTGCCCGGTTCGATGTTGGCCACCGACTGGGTGAAGATGTTGGGCCGTTCCTGGGTCATCAGCGAGGCGACGTAGCCCTGGCTGCGGGCCTGGCGGTAGATCTCCTCAGCCTCGGCCCGCTCGCGAATGATCCCGCGAATCCGCCGCTCGCCGATGGTCATCACGAACTCGCGCACCGCCGCGTTGTGCGGCAGCGGGAACACGTACACCGCCTCGATCTTGCTCTCGTAGGGGTTGTGGTACTGCTGCGTGACGTCCACGGTACCGATGTAGCCGAGGATCGCCGCCTGCACGTCGGTATGCTTGAGCGGCAGGGGCACTTCCCGCTCCTCGGCCAGCTTGGCTCTGAGCACGCCGCAACCCGGCCCATCCGCCCGCTCATCGCCCGGCGCCGCCTCCGCCCGCTGGATGACCCAGAGTTCCTCATCCCGCGAAGGGAGAGAGCCATCCGTGACTTCATAGCCGCCGGCCTCGTCAAGATACTGACAAGAGGGAACCATGGTCTGTGCAACGTGTATCGAGGACCTGCGTGCCCGACTCAGGGTTGGTGTGCAACATCCGATGATGATGACCCCTGCAAGCGATGCGATTAACGCGCCCACGATCCATCTGCGGATAGCTTGTCTGGTCATGACGGGTCTCCCTGTGTTGCCTGGACGGTCACGTCGATCCGTTGGCCGTCGCGGTCGGCGGCGGCTTCGAGTTTGACTTCGTAACGCGGTTGAGCGTCGGCGGGCACCTGGAGGTGCACACGGGCGACGCGAGTTTTGCCCGTGGGCAGGTCCCGGCTGGTGTTGAACGCCGCGAGAATGACGCGGTGGTGCATGAGGGCCGCAGGGTCGTAGTACGCAGGCTCACGATAGGCCGCGTGCTCGCCACCTTCGATGCCGACGATTTTGACCTCACCCTCGTCGGCCGTCGCGATGAGTTCGACCTGCCACGCCGCCAACGGCCGCGACCCGCTGTCGATGTGCAGGTCCACAAAGGTGAACCGGACCGCTGACTCCGCCTCCGAGTCCAACTCCGCCGCCACCAACTCCGCGGTGTCCGGCGCCGTCTGCGTCTGCTGCCCGTAACTCACCGCCACCGTCATCAAAGCCGCGACCGTCAGCAGAGCCGCGATCACATGCGGCGCCGCGACCGCATGCAGAGCCGCGACCGCATGCAGAGCCGCGACCGTAAGGGAGCGGACCCCGAGCAGAACCGCGATCATTCGCGAGCACACCCTCCGTACCGCGACCGCCTGCCTTTGACGTCGCGCAGCGAGGTCAAGGGTCAGGGAGCGGACCGCCGCCGCGAAATGTTCGACAGACCTGCATGATGTGTCGTTCATTGCACTGCCTCCCGATCCAGCCGGACGGCCGCCAGGGCGACGGCGTCCACGTCACGCCGGTCGACCACCTGGTCGTCGTTGAAATCCCACCGCAGTCCGGTCACCTGCCCCGTCTCCACCTGCCGGGCAAGCATGAACGCATCGAGAACGTCCACCCGCCCGTCGCCGTTGATGTCCTTGAGCGGCGTTCGGCTCACCAGCGAGTGGGCGGCCGGCGTGGTACTCCCCCGCTCGGCCGGCCCATCCCAGGGCCCACCCAGCCAGACGATAAGCCCGATCGCCGCCGCGGCCGCCGTCAGCGGTACCAGCCGGATAATCAGCCGATGCCGCCGTTGCCGTGCCCACTGCCCGCGAGCCGCCGCCAGCACCGCCTTATCAAACCCGGGCGGCAGCGCGGCCCTGGGCCGATGCAGGTCCCGCAACGCCGAGCGCAATCCCGGCGGCAGCCCGCCGGAATCCTGCCCCTCCTCAAATGGCTTCCCTGGCTCGCTCATGACCCATCACCCATCACCCACCACTCAGCACTCAGCACTCAGCACTCTCCTCCACCCCCTACAGGGCGGCCGAGCCCCGAAAGGTTCACCCAATCTTCAGAATCCCAACGCACCCACAAATCGGCCAGTCTGTGTAAGTAAAGAAAACTTGACTCACGGCCGGCGCTAGGAAAGACTTCTTTACCAGCGGGCGTACTCAGCGCGTCTCGAAGTAGCTTCGCAGTCGGTCGTCTTGGCGGAGGGCCTGCAAGGTGTGGTGCAGGCGGGACTTGACGGTACCCAGGGGGATGCCCAGCGCAGCGGCGATCTCCGGCAGGCTCATGTCATCCACGAAACGCATCAGCAACACTTCACGCTGCCCCTCAGGCAAGGCCGCCAACACTGCCGCGAGTTCTTGCCGGGAAACCTCCGCATCGGTCGGTCCACCGGCCGGCGCCGCGGTGCTGTCCATGAGGGAATCCAGGGATACGCACCGCCGCGAGCGCCTGTGCCGGGCATCGCGAGCCAGATGCCGGACTGCGGGGTAGAGCAACGTGGTCAGCTTGACCGACAGCCTCAGCCCCGGAAACTTACGCAGCAGGTAGGAAAAGGTCTCCTGGCAGACATCCAGGGCATCCTCGTGATGCCCGGTAAGCCGGTACGCCAGGGCAATCACCCAATCGCGGTAGCGATGGTACAGCGTCTCGAAGGCCCGGAAATCGCCCGCGTTGACCGCGTCCACGAGGTCCGCATCGCTGCGCGGGTCCGGGGTTGATTCTGCGTCCAGCAAGGCAGCGGGTCTCCATCCCTCCCGACCGTTGCGGGGCGGTCGCCGGAGGGTTGCGTGGCGGGTCGCCGCAGGGTACAATGCTAGTGTGCGGGTTCCCCTGTCTGCGTCAAGCAGGCGGGAGCCCGGACACGGGTGATGCGGAGCGGTCACAAAAGCATACGACCGATCAACGGCGCTGCGGGGGAGATTCTTTGCCGCGCGCACGTGACGGGAAGAGGTTCTTCCAAACAGTTCACGACAAAGGAGAAGGTCAATGGTCCAGACGAGGGTGATGGTGGC
>CAZEEJ010000107.1:0-8096 GCA_964511155.1 uncultured Planctomycetales bacterium
AGAACTCGCAGCAGCCGCTGCCGCGTCGGGTCCGAGAGAGCACGGAAAATCACGTCCGCATTGGCCATCGCTGCCGCCTCACCTCGCCGCTGAACACTATATCCGATGATCCGGATGATAGAATAATGTCCGCCAATGTCAAGCTTGCAGGGCATTCCGGCGAGGGCTTCCAGAGTGCCTCCGGAGCGCAAGTTCTTGTCTGGCCGAGTGGTCAGACAACGGCGCCCCTCCCCAGCATCCAACGGGAACACCACTCCCACAAAATGTTGGGGTTGACGAACCGCCAGCGCCGATATATTGTGCATTCACATGGAAGGCGAATGACTTGTGAGTAAAAACTGTCACAACGTGCAACTGGTGTTCCCCCAAGGACTTGGGCGCTCGATGAAGATATCTTGTGTTTCGCGTGAAACTTTCATTGACATTGCCCAGATCTTGAGGTATTAAGATACTTGCCCCCCACATGTTGGGGCTTGGACGGTTTTGTTTTCCCGATATAGGCGCAGAAGATTCTCTCTTTTGCGAGACGCAAGAGGCGCATTCGCGCGAGGGGGTCTGTGCGCGCCCGGGGCGGGCAAGACCACGGCTTTTCGATCGGTTCGAATGGATGCTTATCATTCCTTTGGGGTGCAGATAATGGTTGCTTTGGTCACGGATGAACATGGCACGAAGACCAGCGATGTGCAGGCTAACCTGGGCTTGTCCGCCAATGCGTTGCGCGTCCTGCGAGCCCGTTACCTCAAGAAAGACGAGAGCGGCCAGGTGGTCGAGACCCCCCGGGCGCTCTTCGAGCGCGTGGCGCGCACCATTGCCGAGCCCGAGCTGCTCTACGGCGGCCAGGCCCAGTGCGATGAGTGGACCGCCACGTTCTTCGACCTCATGGTCAGCGGGCGGTTCATGCCCAACAGCCCGACGTTGATGAACGCCGGCCGCGAGATGGGCATGCTCAGCGCCTGCTTCGTGCTCCCGGTGCGCGACAGCGTCTCCGAGATCTTCGACAGCATCAAAAACACGGCCCTGATCCAGAAGGCGGGCGGGGGTACGGGCTTCGCCTTCGATGAGCTGCGCCCCACGGGCGACTACATCCGCAGCTCCGGCGGCACCACCTCAGGCCCCATCAGTTTCTGGCGAGCCTTCAGCGAGGCCACCAACGCCATCCAGCAGGGAGCCTTCCGCCGCGGGGCCAACATGGGCATGATGTACATCCATCATCCCGACATCCTTCGCTTCCTGTACGCCAAGCAGGACCTCACCCAGTTCACCAACTACAACATCTCCGTCAAGCTGACGGACGAGTGGATGGAGGCCTTCCTGGCTGACGCGGATTCCCCGCATATCGTGCGCAACCCCCGTACCGGGCAGGAGTACCTGATCCCCCGGGACGTGCCGGTGACCTCGTACGATATCCGGTCGTTGATCCCCATTCGGCGCGGTCAGAGCGGCGAGCTGCGGGTGACCGGCGAGGCCCATGCGGTCGCAACGGACCAGGACGCCACTCGTAGCTCGTCGCTCGATGTCCCGGTCTACACCCGGCGGGATGTCTGGGAGATCATCGTCCGCAACGCGCACCAGACCGGCGAACCCGGCGTGGTCTTCATCGACCGCATCAACCAGTTCAACCCGACCCCGCACGTCGGGCGGATCGAGGCCACCAATCCCTGCGGCGAGCAGCCGCTGCTGCCTTACGAGGCCTGCAACCTGGGCAGCATCAACCTGGCCAAGTTCGTCCGACAGGCGGACGGCGCCGCGGAGGTGGACTGGGATGGGCTGCGCGAGACGGTCCATCAGTCGGTGCGCTTCCTCGACAATGTCATCGATGCGAACAACTACCCCCTGCCCGAGATCGAGCGGGTCTGCAAGGCGAACCGCAAGATCGGGCTGGGCGTCATGGGCTTTGCCGACGCGCTTTACATGCTGGGCGTGCGGTACTCGTCGGAGGAGGGCGTCGCCTGGGGCAAGCGCTTCATGCAGTTCATCAACGACGAAACGCACCACTACAGCGAGCGGCTGGCGGGCGAGCGCGGGTGCTTCCCGAACTGGCAGGGCAGCACCTGGGACACGATCTCGCACCGTCCGATGCGCAATGCCGCCGCGACGACCGTCGCCCCGACCGGCACGATCAGCATCATCGCGGGCTGCTCGGGCGGGATCGAGCCGATGTTCAGCCTGGCTTTCTTCCGCAACGTGCTCAAGGGCCAGAACGAGGGCGGCAAGCCCATGGTGGAAGTGAACCCGGTCTTCGCCGAGTACGCGAAAACTCGGGGGTTTTTCAGCGAGGGGCTCATGGATAGAATTGCCAGGGATGGCACCCTCGCTGGAATGGACGAGGTACCCGAGGAAGCCAAGCACATCTTTGTGTGCGCCCACGACATCACGCCCGACTGGCACGTGCGGATGCAGGCCGGCTTCCAGCAGCACTGCGACGCGTCCATCTCCAAGACGATCAACTTCCCGCATGATGCCTCGCCGAAAGACGTCGAGACGATCTACCGTCTAGCCTATGAGCTCGATTGCAAGGGCGTCACCGTCTACCGCGATGGTTGTCGGGCCGAGCAGCCCATGGCCCTCAAGGAGTCGGGCACGCAGCACAAGCCCGCCAGTGAGCCGGCCAAACCCGCCCCGGAGCCGTTGATCGAGCCCCGGGACATTCCGGAGATCGTCAGCGGGCTGCGGCTCCGGCAGATGACGCCGTTCGGCAACATGCACGTCAAGATCACGGTGGATCCGCGCAGCGGCCGGGAGCTCGAGGTCTTTGCCCAGTTGGGCAAGGGCGGCGACATCGCCAACAGCGACCTGGAGGCGATCTGTCGCCTGACCTCGCTCTGGCTGCGGTCGGGCGGGTCGTTGCGGCACATTATTCAGCAGCTCAAGGACATCGGGTCCAGCATGCAGGTGCCCACCCGCGAGGGGAAGATCATGAGCCTGGGCGACGGGTTGGCCCGGGCGCTGAAGCGGTACACGCGGGCCAAGGAGCATTTTGGCCTGCGGGCGCTGCTGCTGGGCGAATGCGATCTCTCGGAGCTGGATCGCCCGGTTCCGCCGGCCGGCAAGGCCAGCGGGAACGGGAACGGCAACGGGAATGGCAAGGGCAACGGCCACGGTGGCTCAGGCGGCAATGGGAATGGGGCCAGTCACCACGGGGTCGCGTCGGAAGTGCGCCACGGCTCGACGCCAGCCCAAGCCGGCGTGCCTGCGGAGGCGTCCGCGGAAACCGGGACCGCGGTCGCCTCCCCCCGGGTACGCCTGGCGTTCAAGGTGAAGTGCCCCTCTTGTGGCGAGGCCCTGGTGTTCGGCGAAGGATGCAACACCTGCCGGCATTGCGGCTGGGCCCAGTGTTGAAGGCCCCCCTTGCTTCGGAACCGGCGGGTTGCTATAAGGTTGTGGCGGATGACCCCGGCCGCAGCCTCTGGTCCGATAAATCGTCGGTTGAATTCCCGGGATTGGGGTAAAAACCGAAAAAAACGGACTGGACCCGGCCGGAGATTCGTGTAAACTTAGATATGGCTCAATTTTGTGAGGTCGGCCTGCCGATAGTGTAAACGACGGTGGGTCACCCCACTGGGCATTATAAGAGGGACACCGGGCAGGGCACGCCTGCCGACCGATTGCGATTTTGGCTTCTTTCCCCTCCGGAAAGCACCGGGCCAGCCTTAAGGCTCCTGGTGCTTTCTTTTTGCGCTGCGCGGGGTGACGCGGCTCAGGGTCGGGGCGCTCGGGGGGTGCTCCGCAGGCGGTCGGCGATGCGCTGGGTGAGTTGGAGGAGCGAATGCTCCAGATCCTTGGCGCCGGCGGCGCTGTTGGGGCGCGGGAGGACGACCAGGTCGAGGGCCGCGGGGAGGTCGTGGCGGGTGTGGCGGAAGGCCTCGCGGATGAGGCGCTTGATGCGGTTGCGTCGGACGGCGTTGCCGAAGGCTCGACCGACGGCGATGCCCAGACGGGTGTAGGGGCGTTCGCCGGGCGCGGCCCGGAGGGTGATCCAGCGGTCGGAGGCGGTGAGGCGATGGCGGAAGACGCGCTGGAAGGACGCCCGGCTGCGGAGGCGCAGTTGGCGGGGCAGAGTGGCTGGGGGGAGCGACTGGGACATGGCGGCATTGTACCGTGCGCGCGGGGGAGTGAGGAACCACAGATGAACACGGATGGACACAGATCCACACGCGGATGGCGTTGTACCGCGCGCGGGGGGAGTGCTCGACGATGGTGACAGGCTGAGATACTCTCATGGCATGAGCATCCCCGTAGATCAAATCGTAGCCGAGGCCTTGCGGCTACCCCAGCGTTGCATTCCGCCACGCCGAGAAAGTGAGAGGTGAGAAGTGAGAAGTGAGAAGTGAGAAGTGAGAAAACCGCGTCTCGGGCAAGTGTCGCTCAACATCACCGGCGGTGAGATGGAGCAGTACCTCTCCGAGGCCTCTTTTTCTCCATTCTCCATTCCTCATTCTCCATTCCCCCCGGTTGCAGAATGCAACTGGGGGGTCCACCTGCTCCGGTCCGCGCTTTTGTGGCGGAGAAGCTCATCGAGAGTCTGGATACCGAGCGGGATGAAGGGCTTTCTCCTGCATGGCGGGAGGAAGTCCGCAAACGCTGCCGCGAGATCGAAGATGGGCTGGTGGAACTGCGTAGCGCAGAGGACGTTTTCTCGCAAGCGTACGCGACGCTGGGATGAAGCCGGTTCGCTTCCATCCCAATGCGGAAGCCGAGTAGCCGCTCACGAGTCGGACTGCCGGGAGTCATCATTGAACAGGGAGATAACTGAGGAAACAGAGAGGATCGGTCCGTTCTCTGTTCCCTCCGTTTTCTCCGTGTTCAAAAGCCTGAGGGGCGGTTCCGGGGCAAGTCCAGAGTGGCAGCGTACTCGGTTCCGCGAACAGTCACCCGTCCCTTCTGCACCACGAAGAGCACGAAGGACACGAAGAGAGAGTGCATAGTGCCCTCGGTTGTCTTCTCTCTTCTCTTCCTTCGCGCTCTTCGTGTGCTTCGTGGTTTGTCCCTCGGTAAACATGCCCCGAAGGCCGGTGGACGGTTACTGCTCGTTCACCAGCAGCGTAAGTGCCGCCCTCTCCAGTAGGCGGTGAAGAAGGAACTCGGCACTTCGCTGCTGAGGCATTGTCCGTAGTAGCGGATCTCAGGCACGAGTTGCCGACCATCTGGATCCAACAGCCAGTGCAGACGTTGTTCGTCAATGGCCTCGAGCATCTGCCGACCGACGGTCCGGGCGGACTCGGCATTCTCAGCCTTGTGCTCCACCGCCAGCACGGACGTGACCATGAAACGCGCCAACGGATCGTTCCAGCGCACTTGTGAGACGTACGCGGCAAAGGGGTCGCCGAAAGGCCATTGACCGCGCGGGAGCAATGTCGTCGAAGGCAAGGGCCGCCATGTATCATTGGTCAGATCAACGGCAAACCAGTAATAGGGAAGGAAATCCGGGCCGATCCCATATTGCCACTCCCGCCACCACATGGCCAGGATCTGGGGCAACCGGCCGGCAAGCGCTGAAGGCATGACCCGGTCAATCAGCCCGGCGGCGACAGCGACAAATTTGTTGTGAACTGTGGTCTCCAGGCATAGGAATTCGCCCGGCCGCAGAAAATCTTTGGCAATCCCGAAGGCGAACCCGTACGGAATCACCTCCGGCTTGCCATGTTCCTGGATCCGACGGCGGACTTTCTCGCGAAGTCCGTCGATGCGGGTCTGTCGCGTCCAAGTCGCAGTCGCCATGAACCGCTCGAACTCGCGCAGGTGGACCGGATCGTGGGAGCAGTGATACGCGAGGGCGTTGATCATCGTATAGATGGCGTTGTACGAATCCGTTTCCGGCTTCAGATCCCACGAAGAGCCGAAGTACGTAAGCACGTAATCCACGGATCGCCAGTAGTCGGCGAAGCCGATCAGCATCTGATCCACTCGTTTGCGTTCGGCTGGTTCGGCAATCTGCCGGTAGGTGAACAATCCCCAGCAGGCGTCGAGGTACTGATCCGGGACGGTTTGATTGGACGGTCGAAAACCATACGGCTTGTTCAGCCAACCGGGTTTCTTTGCATCCTCGCCCATTTGATAAATGAGATCGAGCGAGCGGAACGCTCGCCGGGCCTGCTGCCGTGCCTCCGGCGATTTCGTAACCAGGAAACGATAGGTCTGCGCCACCATGTACTGGCCTGAGACTGTGATGGAGTTTTCGCCGTGCAGGTAGTCCCAGGGACCATCCAGTTGGAGCTTGCCGACGGTTGCGTCCAGGCCGATCTGACCGCGGAAGTCATCGGGAACGAACGGCCGGATGATTCCATTCTCCAGGCGCATCATAGCGTACATGATGCCGCTCTCGTGAAACGCCTCGCGTTCGTACATTCGCTGAAGCAGTTCCACTTTGGCAGACAACGAAAGACCGCGAAGATCAGCCAGCGAGGAAAAACGCCTGCCAACTGAAGACGGGCTCGCCTGGCTGCAACCGGAGATCGATTTCACCAGGGACAACCCGGTCAGCCCGAGCAGTCCCCTGCCCAGCAGACTTCGACGGCTGGCCTTGGATTCGTCACCGCACTCTCGTTCTGTCGGCAACTGCTTCCTGGTCATGATTAATTCCGGATTTTCCACACAACCTTGCCCGGCTACGCTGACGAACCGTGTCCGACCATTCTACGTCGCCAAGGGCATTACTTTCAGCCCAAACGGAAAGCGGGACAGGTTCGTTTTTTGTGTTTTGACCCGTTATTCCGCCGTCTTCGTCGTGGGCTTTCGCGGCCGGCCGCGTGGACGCAGCGTGTTCTCGAGGCCCAGCCGGCCGACCGTCCGAGTCGTCCAGGCCGGCCCGCCGGGCGTTCGTAGACTGTCCACGGGCAGGATGAGCGCAGAATACCGCCTGGTTCCAGGCTGTTCAAGACCGGAGGAGGAATGATGAATGATGAAATGATGAGGGATCGGGGGTCGGGGGGACACACGAGCCGGGGACGCGAGTTCGCGGGTGAGAGCGGGGATCGGGGGGGGCTGGTGATTGGAGATTTGGGATTGAAGATTCGGGAGATTGGGGGGTGTGCGGGTATAATGCCGCTCCATGAGTGCGACATCGAAACCTATGAGTACAACCACAGCCATGAGCGGGACAGCGGAACAGACTTCGGGGCGGGCGGCGGGCGACGCGGGCACGGCGCGGGCGGGGGAGTCGCGGGCGGGGGAGTCGCGGGTGGGCGAGTTGGCGCGGGCGACGGGCTGCGAATTGCGGTTTGACGACCTGACGCGGACGCTGTACGCGACGGACGCTTCGATCTACCAGATTCGGCCGGCGGGGGTGGCGTTTCCGCGGAATGCGGGGGAGGCCTCGACGCTGCTGCGGGCGGCGGCGGCGGCCGGGTTGTCGGTGACTCCGCGGGGGGCGGGGACGGGACTGGCCGGCGGAGCGGTCGGGGATGGGCTGGTGGTCGACTTTGCCCGGTACACACGGCAGATCAGCGATCTGAATCTCGAGGCCCGCACCGTCCGGGTCGGGGCGGGGGTGGTTCTCGACCAGCTCAATGCGTACCTGAAGCCGCATGGGTTCACCTTTGGGCCGGACGTGGCGACGAGTTCGCGGGCGACGCTGGGGGGCATGATCGCGAACAACTCGTCGGGCGCCCGGACGCCGCGGTACGGGACGACGGTGGACCACGTGGCGAGCGTGGAGGTGGTGCTGGCGGATGGGACGGTGGCGACGGTGGGGCGGGGGCGGGACGGCTTGCCGGCGATTCGCGCGGCGGCTGACCGGATCATCGCCCCGCACGCGGAATTGATTCGCGAACGGCTGCCGGGCGACTTGCAGAAGCGTTGGCCGGGCTACGGGCTGGATGATTATCTGCGCGAGCCGGGCGACCTGAGCCGGCTGGTCTGCGGCAGTGAGGGGACGCTGGCGGGGGTGGTGTCGGCGGAGCTGGACATCGTGCCGTTGCCGCGGGCCAAGGGGCTGGCGGTGTTTTTCTTCGCCTCGATCGCGGAGGCCATGCAGGCGACGGTCGAGTTCCTGGACCTCGAGCCGGTGGCGATCGAGCACATCGACCGGTTGTTGTTCGACCAGACGAAGGGGCAATTGGCGTTCAAGGCGGCACGGTCGCTGATGCGGCTGGACGAGG
>CAZEEJ010000107.1:8106-18138 GCA_964511155.1 uncultured Planctomycetales bacterium
AGTTCTACGACGACGTGGAGGAGAAGCTGGCGGCGATCGAGGGTCGGCGGGTGGGGCTGCGTCGGCTGATTTGCCGGGACGCGCGCGAGCAGGAGCTGGTCTGGCAGGTGCGCAAGCAAGGGCTTTCGCTGCTGACGGGGTGCAAGGGCACGGCCAAGCCGACGCCGGGCATCGAGGACGTGTGCGTGCGGCCGCAGCAGTTGCCGGAGTACGTGCACGGGCTGATGGACTTGTTCCAGCGAGTAGGCGTGCAGGGCTCATTCTACGGTCACGCGGCCTCGGGCGAGCTGCACGTGCGGCCGAAGGTGGATATGCACACGGCGGAGGACGTGGGCCGGTACCGGCAGATCACGGACGAGGTCTCGGCGCTGTGCAAGCAGTTCAAGGGTTCGCTGGCGGCGGAGCACGGGGTGGGGATCGCCCGCACGGAGTATCTGGCGGAACACCTGGGCGAGCAGTTGATGGCGGTGACGCGGGAGATCAAGGCCCTGTTCGATCCGCGGCAGGTGCTCAACCCGGGCAAGATCATCGACGACGGCCGGTTCCGCATTGACCGCGACCTGCGGACCGGGCCGGGGCACAGCATCGATCTGCCGTTTATGCCGGTGCTGGGTTACGTGGAGCGGGACGGCTCATTCGTCGGCAACCTCGAGCAGTGCAACGGGTGCGGCGGCTGCCGCAAGGACCCGCCGACGATGTGCCCGACGTTCATCGTGACGCAGGAAGAGATCATGTCGACGCGGGGGCGGGCGAACACGATCCGGGCGGCGATGGAGGGGCGACTGGGCGGCGGTGACCCGCTGTTCTCGGAGGAGTTGAGCACGGCGCTCGACAACTGCCTGTCGTGCAAGGCGTGCAAGACGGAATGCCCGTCGAACGTGGATCTGGCCCAGCTCAAGGCGGACCTGAACCACGCCCGGCAACGACGGGCGGGGGTGCCGTTGCTGGACCGGATGATCGCCAACGCGGACCTGCTGGGGCGGCTCAACTCGGGGTGGCGGGCACCGCTGGCCAATGCGGTGATGGGGCTTTCGCTGACGCGGCGGCTGATGGCCCGGCTGCTGGGTTTCACGCCGGACCGGCCGGTGCCGGCCTACGCGCGGCAGCGGTTCGACCGGTGGTTTGCGCGACGCCGCAACGGGCGGTCGGGTAACTCCATGAACAAGTTCACTCGGTCCACGCGGGGGCGGGTGATCCTGTGGGATGACACGTGGGTGCGGTACAACGAGCCGCACATTGGTCAGGCGGCGGTGAAGGTGCTGGAGGCGGCGGGGTTCGAGGTGACGCTGCCGGTGGGTCGGAAGTGTTGCGGCCGGCCGGCGATGAGCCGGGGCGTACTCGACATGGTGGACCGGCTGGGGCGGCACAACGTGGGGATGTTCAACGAGCAGGGCGGCGGTGAGCCGATCATTTTCCTGGAGCCCTCGTGCCACTCGATGTTCATTGACGACTACCTCAATCTGCACATTCCGGGCGCGGAGCGGGTGGCCCCGCGTTGCGTGTCGTTCGAGGAGTTCATCCTGCGTCTGCTGGAGCGTGAGCCGGCGGCGATCCCGTTCCGGCAGGACGGGCTGCGGGTGGCGATTCACGGGCACTGTCATACCAAGGCGCTCACCGACGTGAGCGTATTGCCGCGGCTGGCGGGCAAGCTGCCCGGGTCCGAGGTGCGGTTGCTGGAGTCGGCTTGCTGCGGCATGGCCGGGGCGTTCGGCATGCTCAAGAGCAAGTACAAGCTGTCGAAGCAGGTGGCGGAACCGCTGGTGGAGAAGATCAACGCGCTGGCGCCGGGGACGCGGCTGGTGGCGTCAGGGACGAGTTGTCGGCACCAGATCACGCACCTGACGACGGCGGAACCGCTGCACATGGCGGAGTTGCTGGCGCAGGCGATTTGATCGCGAAGAGGTAAACCGGTAGCAGGTCTTCCTCGCAGTCAAGGCGGATTCCCGATCCGACGGCGCGGTGCGGTTGCGCGTTCATGCTGATTGCGGTCGTTCCGCGGTGCCCGGGGTCACGGTGGATCTGCCGATGCCGTGGTACTCGAACCCGCGTTTGCGCATGGTGGTCAGCGCGTACAGGTTGCGGCCATCGAAGATGACCGGGTGGCGCATGCGTTGGCGCATGGCGTCGAAGTCGGGCGAGCGGAACTCGTTCCACTCGGTCATGATGGCCAGCGCGTCGGCGTTGTCGAGGGTGTCGTAGGCGGTCGGGTGGCAGGAGACGCGGTCGCCGAACTGCCGGCGGAGGTTGTCGAGGGCCTCGGGGTCGTGGGCCCGGACGGCGGCGCCGGCCTCGAGGAGCTTGTCGATCAGGACGACGGCAGGGGCCTCGCGAATGTCGTCGGTGTTGGGTTTGAAGGCGATGCCCCAGACGGCGAAGGTCTTGCCGGTCAGGTCCGGCCCGAAGCGGGCGGCGATCTTGTGGAAGACGAGCTCGCGTTGCCGGACGTTGACCTGGTGGACGCTTTCGAGGAGGTCGGGCACGACGCCGGCGCGGCGGGCGACGTGGATGAGGCCTTGGACGTCCTTGGGGAAGCAACTGCCTCCGTACCCGGCCCCGGGATAGAGGAACTGGAAGCCGATGCGGGAGTCGGAACCGATGCCGCGGCGGACCTCGTTGACGTCGACGCCGAGGGCGTCACAGATGTTGGCGACCTGGTTGATGAAGCTGATGCGTGCGGCGAGTGCGGCGTTGGCGGCGTATTTGGTCATTTCGGCGGCGGCTCGGGACATGACGTAGACCGGCCGCTGATTGCGGATGAAGGGCTCGTGGAGTTCGGCGATGACGGCGGCGGCCTCGGGGTCGGCGGCACCGATGACGACGCGGTCGGGCTTCTGGCAGTCGGCGACGGCGGAGCCTTCCTTGAGAAACTCGGGGTTGTTGACCACGCGGACGGGGAAGCGGGCCTTGGCGTCGAGCCGGCGTTGCAGGTCGTCGCCGGTGCCGGCGGGGACGGTGCTCTTGATGACGACGATGCGCGGGCTATCGAGGTGCTGGGCGATATCGTCGGCGACGGAGTGCAGGGCGTGGAGGTTGGGTGATCCGTCGGGATTGGGCGGCGTGCCGACGGCGATGAAGATGACCTCGCCGTGACGGATGGCCTCGGCCTTATCGGTGGTGAATCGGAGTCGCCCGGCGGCCATGTTGTTGGCGAGGATGTGGCTGAGCCCGGGTTCGAAGATGACGCATTCACCGCGTTGGAGGGCGGCGACCTTGGCGGGGTCGGCATCGAGGCCGACAACGTCGTTGCCGGTGTCGGCGAACAGGACGCCGGTCACCAGCCCCACATAACCCGATCCGATCACAGTCAGTCTCATGTCGAGCCTCTCTGAAGCGAGGTTATCGTCTCCGCAACAGGTTGACGAACTGGCGTTGCACGTGCTCGAGGGCGGCCAAGTCAGCGATGGCGAAGACGGCGGCCAGCAGGGTTCCGCAGAACGGGAGAGCGGCGGACGACGGGAACCCGTCTCCAGCCAGGGCTACGAGAGCCATGGCGACCCAGGGGAGCACGCCGAGGAGCCAGGTGACGTCGGCGAACGCGACGGCGGCGCCGGCTGACCGACCGCCGACCGGCTGCCCCGCCGTGGCGGCGGGCAGCTCATGCAGCCGATCCTGCATGGTGCCGATCAGACGGTGGAGGGCGAGCCAATGCAGGATGGGTACGAGGAACAGGAAGGTCCAGGGTGTGGGCCCCAAGCGGATGCGGCCCAAGGTACGTGCGGCGAGGGGGAGGAGCACGAGGAAGAGCAGGGCCAGGATGGGCAGACCGATGCGATTGAACGTCGCCACGGGCAGGAGGCCGGGGTTGAAGAGGCGCAAGGCGGCGGGCCAGGGTGCCAGGGCGAGGGCGGCCACGGTGGCGGGCAGGCAGGCCCACAGGAGGGTTCGGCGCCGGAGGTGGCGGGACTCGGGCTCGGGTGGGGCTGCGGCGGGGTCGCGGAGCAACTCCTCGCGGTCGGTGGTCATCTGGATGGCCCACCAGGCGGTGAGGACATAATCGAGCCAGAGGATGCCCGTGAGGGCCACGAGGACGGCGGGGCGCTGCACGCTGGTGACGATGGCGAGCGAGAGCAGCAGGAGGAGCGCCAGGACCCGGGTGAGCAGCAGGAACTCGATACTCCCCTCGGGGAAGTGCGAGAACCAGCGTTGGCGTTGGGTGAGCAGTTCGTTATCCATCGGTCGGCATCCGGTTCATCCTGATTGGTTATCGGCTTTGGAGCGGTGGCGCTCGATACTGACCATATCGAACTTCCAGATGGCGGCCACGACAAGGGCGACGGCGACCCCGTATACGAGAATGGCGTACCGGGTCCGCAGAAAGATGACTGACGTTCCGACGAGGACGAAGGCGAGGGTGAGGGCGTAGCTGATGGCGACGACCTGGCGGACGGACCAGCCGCGGTCGTGGAGCTGGTCGTAGAAGTGGCTGCGGTCGCCCTGCATGAGCGGGCGGCCGTTGCGCCATCGTCGGGCGAGGGTGAGGAACATATCGGCGGTAGGGAGCCCGAAGACCATGAGGGCCCCGATCATCCAGCGGACCTTCTGGGCCTCGCCGAAGAGGAGGATGAGGACGGCGGCGTTGAGTCCCAGGAGCATGGAGCCGGCATCGCCGAGAAAGATTTTGGCCGGGTTGCGGTTGAAGGGGAGGAACCCAACGGCGGCCCCGAGCATGGCGAGGGAGAGGATAATGCGTTCGTTCTCGACTTCGAGGCTGGAGTGGAGTCGCAGGTGGATGGCCAGGACGCAAAAGCCGGCGGCGATGATGCCGAGGACTCCGGCGCAGAGGCCGTCGAGGCCGTCGATGAGGTTGGATGCGTTGCAGGCCCCGACCACGATGAGGAGCATGAAGGGGACGGAGTAGGCCGCCTCGAGCCAGCGTTCCTGGAGGCCACCCTCGGCGACGAAGACCTCGCTGATGGCCAGGACGAGTTTGTCGCCGAGCCCGAGGAAGAGCAGCCAGAGCGCGACGACGATGTTGCAGGCGAGCTTGACGGCGGGGCGCATGACGCGGAGGTCGTCGAAGAGGCCGATGAGCATGATGGCCAGCCCGCCGGCGGCAACGCCCATGAGCAAGTTAAGCCGCACGCTGATTTCCGGGGAGAGGAGGGAGACGAAGATGCCGGCCAGCCAGCCGAGGCAGATGGCGACGCCTCCGAGGTAGGGGATGGGCTGCTTGTGGGGCTTGAGGAAGTCGTCGGGGCGGTCAACGACGCCGTAGCGCAGGGCGATGGATCGGCAGATGGGGGTGGCCAGCAAGGCGACCCCGAGGGAGACGAGGGCGATCGGCCAGAACTGGGCGAGCACCTCGGTCCAGGTGGTTACGGGCGTATTCGACACAGTCGCGACGAGGGTCATGTGCGGGATTGTGACCGACGCACGGGCTTTCGTAAAGTGGGTTGCGGGGGGCTACCGGCGTTCGAAATCCGGGGAGCTCTCTCGGTGTCGTGCGAAGCCGCAAGCGGCGGCGGCGCACGCCGGCCGCTGCGGGGGGCGGCCGCTACTGGGCGAGTCGGTCCGGGTCGACGTCGACGCCGAGGCCGACGCCCGTGGGCACGGCGAGTTGGCCGTCGACGACCTGGAAGGGCGTTTTGAGGATGGTGCCGGTGAGGAACTGCGGGCCGTTCAACGCGGCCGGGTACCGCAGGTCGTAGGCCCCGTACAGCAGCAGGGAGGCGGCCAGGGACAGGTCGGGGTCGGTCAGCCCGCTGCCCAGGAACATGAGGCCGCGGTCCAGGGCCATCTCGATCTGGCGGCTGGCGTCGGTGAGGCCGGCGCAGCGGGCGGGCTTCATGGCCACGCCGTCGAGCATGTCGAGCTTGATGAACTCCTCGAGGTCGGAGGAATGCACGAGACTCTCGTCGAGGATGATGGGCAAGGCGCCCTGCTTCTTGAGCTTCTGGTAGCCGGTGATGCGGTTGGGGCGGAGGGGTTGTTCGAGGACGGCGGCGCCGGCGTCGGCGAGTTTGGGAGCGACGGCCAGAGCGGTGGCCTCGTCGTAGCCGCCGTTGGCGTCGGCCCAGAGGAAACCGTCAGGCACGAGGCGTTTGAGCATGCGGCACAGCTCGAGGTCGAACTCGGGGTCCGGGGCGACCTTGATGTTGAAGTTGCGGTAGCCGCGCTGGCGGCCCTCGTCGATGAGGCGGGGCACATCGTCGAGCGTTTTGGGGTTGAGGGTCCAGCTCAGGGTGATGCGGTCGCGGCCCTTGCGGTTCCATCGCTGGGCGGCGGTGCGGCCGAGGTGCCTGCCGGTCAGGTCGAACAGGGCGAGGTCGAGGCCGGCCTTGCAGATCGGCTGCCCGGTGGAGAAGGATGGGGCGATGATGGTGCTCATGGCCGCGTGGAGGGCGTCGATGTCGAAGGGGTTCTGGCCGAGCAGTACGGGGGTGAGATAACGGTCGATCGTGGTCTGGACCGTCTCGATGGTTTCGTAGCTCCACTTGTTGGTCGGGACGCTCTGGCCCCAGCCGACGGAGCCGTCGTCCGCGGTGATTTTGACGACGACGGTCTGGCGGCCGAGAGGCTCGCCTCGGGGGCCTTCGAAGAACTTGAACCGGCCCACGGTGGGATAGTTCACGGGGAAGGTCTCGATCCGGGCGATTTTGAGGTCGGGCATGGTTTCACCCCGCGCGAATGAGGAAAGATACGCGGCCCCGGCCAGGCCGGCCGTCTGGGCCAGAAACTGCCGTCGTGTCGAACGTGCCATCAGGGTTCTCCCCGCAGGACCAAGCGAACTTGTTCATGTCCGGTAGCGGCCGCCCCCCGTGGCGGCCGGCGCCTGAAACTCTACCGCCGCCCAGCGTCCGCCACGGCTCGACTGCCTTCGGCTCTGAGGCTCAGGCTCGAAGAGAGCTCGCCGAAGTCAGGCGGCGGCCGCTACCCAGCCGCGGCCGCCAGCGGCGGCGGCCGCTACCATCGCGTCAGCCGGGGCGGATCTCGCGTTTGGCCGGGTCGTAGACCATGCGTTTGCCGCCATAGCGGGCTTCAGCGGCGAGGATGGTGGCGACCGCGTGCTGGTGGCCGGCCTGGATGTCGGCGTTGGGCCGTTTGCGCGTGCGCATGCAGTCGAGCCAATTGCCCATGTGCGACTCGTTGGCTTGGGGAACGATCTTGCGTTCCTCGATTTTCTTGGGATCGGCCCCGCCGGTCCCGGAGATGGTCCACTTTTCGAGGTCCATGCTGCCGGCGGTGCCGTGGAGCGTGAAGTGCACGCCGAGCGAATTACCCAGGCCCATGGCCCAGCTCATGAGATAGCCTTCGGGGTACTCGATGAGGGTATGGAAGGTGTCGTCGTGCTCGCGGCCGTCCTCCCAGACGTAGACGCCGCCGTGGGCGACCGCACTGGCGGGGTAGGTGGAGCCGGTGATCAGGTGGACCGCATCGGAGTAGTGGGCCATCCACAGGCCGGAGAGCCCGTTGGTGCACAGTTTGTAGAGATGCCACCGCCGCAGGAAGCGCGGGTCGAAGGCCACCTTGGGACGGTTGAACAGGAAGGCGTCCCAGTCGACGTCGCCGGGCTTGCAGTCGTCGAAGCCGCGGGCCCAACGCGGGGCGTTGACGAACATGGCGGCGGAGATGCGGTTGAGCTTGCCGAGTACGCCGGTGGCGAATTCGCTGGCCGCCGCTTTGAAGCGTCCTTCGCTGCGCCGCTGGGTGCCGACCTGTACGACACGCTCGTGTTTGCGGGCGAGGTCGAGGGCTTCATTGGCCTCGGGCAGGTCGATGGACATGGGCTTTTCGACGTAAACGTCCTTGCCGGCCTTGAGGGCGGCGATCATGATCGGGGCGTGCCCGAAGTCGGGCGTGGCGATGACCACGGCGTCGAGCCCGTCGACCGCCAGGAGGTCCTGAAAGCGGGTGAACTTGGCGGGCTCGCTGCCGAGCTTCTCCTTGACGCGGGCGGCACACTTGTCGAGGTTGGGTTTCCAGACGTCACAGACGGCAACAATCGCGGCGTTGTGTTGTTCCGCCAGATTGAGGATCTCGTTGGTCAGGTGCGAACCGCGGTCACCGGTGCCGATCATGCCGATGGCGATCCGCTCATTGGCTCCGGCGGCGGCCCGGGCGATCAGGGAGCTGGTGCCCAGGGCGGCGGCTCCGGCCGAGGCGGTGGCGAGGAAGCTGCGGCGGGTCATGGAGTCTGCTGGCATGGGGTCGTACCTCCTGTTCATGGGTGTTCGGGCCGCCCGTCGGGCGGCGGGAGAACCGGGTCTTGCGCCACGGTGGGCGGGGGGTCAGCCCGGCCGAGGGCAGTGTACCACAGGCGCCCGGGCGGGCAAAGGGACAGAGGGGAAAAAGGCACAGAGGCACAAAGGCACAAAGGCACAGAGGGGCAGAGGCGCACGAACCCATGCGACCCGTCGCCAGGGAGGCGGCTTGCCGTGGTTACGCAGCCGTGTGCCACTGCTCTTTGAGCAGTGTCGATTGCGTGCAGGCTTACCGTCTCACCCGGAGGATGAGTCAAGCCCAGCGTTGCATTCCGCGACGATGGGAAAGTGAGAAGTGAGAAGTGAGAAGTGAGAAGTTAGAAACCGTGTTTCCCGTGGAGGCCGCGAACCTCAACGGCGGTGAGGTGTGGCGGCAGGCATAGAAGGTAGCTTCTTCTTAATTCTCAATTCTCAATTCTGCATTCTCCATTCTCCATTCCTTCCGGTTGCAGGATGCAATCGGAGGGGGCTACAGGATCACCGGAGTTTTCTTCACGGCACGGTGAGGCGAAAGTTCTTTTCACGGCAGGGTGAGGCGAACCTCGAGCGGTTGCTCGGGCGCGACGATAAAGTTCGTGGCCCGGTAGGCCCAGCCTTCCTGCGGAGCGTCGTTGGCCGGCTGTTCGAAACGGACGAGGCTCGTGCTGCGTGCGGGCAGGTGGATGCGTGCCGGCCGGGCCTGGTCGACGGCTTCGAGCGTGATGTCCAACTCGCAGTGGTTGACCACCTCGGCCCATGCGATCTTGTCTGAACGGGAATGCGCTGGGCGGATCTGTACGCAGGCGGCGAACAGAGGGGCAAGTTCCGCCTCGCGACCGATGAGCCGATTCCGGTACCAGACGGCGGTGCGTCCCGCCAGCAGCGCCTCGCGCAGGCTCTCGACGGTCTTTTCCCGGGCGAGGACCAGGGTCAATGTGCGGTGGCTTTCCACCGTGCGGGTCAGGTGGTCATCGCTGGGGCCGTGAATGTCCGAGTTGCCGACGAGCACGAGGTTTTTCTCGACCGCCCACCCGTGGGCCTCGGGGTAGTACTCGTCGCCGTTGCAGATCTCGATGGCGTGCATCCGCTTGCGTTCGTAGAGGGTGGTCTGTTCCTGTCCCCAGCGGCCGCGTTCGGGCCCCTGCCAGCCGGGATGGTTCCAGAAGACGAAGGCCTCCTGCCGGTTGGCCTGCTCGAAGACCTCGTAGAAGTCCTTGGTGTCCAGGGGGTTGACGTCCTTGAGGAAGATGGCGTTGAAGTGGCCGGGCGGCGTGTCGCGGGTGATCTCGGTTCCGCGGATCAGGAGTATGTTTCGTTCGCGGGCCCGGCCGACGGCCAGCTCATACGGGCGATTGTGGGCGGTGGGCACGTCCTGCTTATGGGGTTGGTACTCGATGTGGTCGGTGATGGAGAGCGCGTCGAGCCCCTCGCGCCAGGCCTCATCCACGCGGACCGTCGGCCAGACCGATCCGTCGGAGAAGACGGTGTGCGTGTGGAGGTCGCATTTGAGCGTCCGGCCGCCGGGCAGATCCGGGAAGTGGATCTCGCGTCTGGCCTCCTGGGCGAGGACGAACGAGGTCAGGGTCAACAGGAGAACCGCCGCCCACAAGTTTTTGAGTTTCATTTTGATCTCCCTTTCCCGCCGAACCCCGGCGGATATGGCAGGAGTTTACCGCAAAGCGGCCTTGGCCCGCAAAGGGTGTGGCACTGGGCCACCCGGTTGGGGTGCGTGACAGCTTGGGCGGACCCGGGTGGCCCATCCATCGCAACGCGATGGGTGGGTTCACGATGATGCGAATGTGAGGAAGGGCTCCTGGTAAGGCAAGCTTTCCCACGCGTTCGATCATCGCCA
>CAZEEJ010000108.1:0-18126 GCA_964511155.1 uncultured Planctomycetales bacterium
AGTACTCGGCCACCATGTTCTGCCCGTCGTGCAGGTACCGAAGGGTCTCGACCGGGTCGCCCTCCTCGTCGTAGCGGGTGTAGGCGATCCGCCGTCCCAGGCCATCATACTCATACACCGCCTGGACATAAAGGTTGCTCTCGTCGTCCTGCTTGTACGCGACCTGCTTCGACTCGCCATGCCGCCGTCTACAGGCCTCTCCGAGCTAGGGGGGAAGTGTCCGGTTGCAGAAGCTCACTTCTCCTTGGTCACTAATCCTGATGCTTATAGGGTATGGGTCGCCAAAGCAGCTCAGATCCTTGACGAAAGTATCACCATCTTCAAATAGACCCTCGATGGATATGGTAATCCGCTGCCCTAGTTCGGCGTCGAGGGGTGGCGCTGCTTGAGTTCCATTTCCCTTGATATCAGTGAGAAGATACTCCTGCTCCTTGCAGAGTACCGCCCGCAGCTCGGCAATTGTGCGGCTGCCCGCGTTTAGAACGATCAGTTGACGGCGATCCTCTGGAGGAGGAGGCGCCTGGATCTCTGCGGTCTGTAGCGTTCGAACGGCATATGCTGACACCCACAGTGCACCCGCAAGAAGCAAGAGGCATATGACAACGCCTCGGAATCGCTTCACGGCTTGGTCTAGCAATAATTCACTCGCCATTGCTGACGCATCCTATCGACGACACCAAAGGACCGACGCGTTCTACATAGACCCACGCGATCCACGTCGCCGTAGCTCCGTCCGACTTCAGACAGACTCTCGACACAGCAGCTCGCAACACGAGAGCCTACTTACAGGTGACGCATGTATCCATGCTCGCATCATCGGCAAACATGAAGGACATGTCAAACGGTCTCGGCGAAGTCGGATTCAAAATGGGGTGAGTTGGGCATCCCTCAAGCTCTAGAGCATAGTTGTCAGGAATCCACACTCCGCACACCGTGACACCCTCCCCAGGGTTCCAATCGTATGTATCCTTAACAAACCAGATCATCCCGACCTTCTTGCCGCAGCAGCTGCCGCCGTCACACGCGGCATCACGTCGATAATGCGCTCGGCCCTTCATGGTGAACGTTCCCATGGCATAGTGGAGGCAACTATTCGTGGGAGCTGCTAGGACCTCTTCGCGATCTGGGGCCCAACCCGCGTAACAGCGCTTGGGGCCACAAGCGTTCCATCGCACCCAGCGCTTGGCCAGCCACCTGGCTCTAGCCATGAAGTCTGGAACGGGTTCCTGGGACTTAAACCAGTCCTCGTCTACATGTTTGGAGCTCCCGGTTCCGTCGAGCCAGTGGCCCATGAGAATGGCAGCCTGACCACATTGGAACATGCCGCCGTAGGCCAGGCTTGCGTAGAGCTTGCGTAGAGCGTTGCACCGTCCCAGGGTTCCCCGAGGCTGGAAAGCGATTGCCAGCTTGAGCCTTATCATCAGCATAGTGCACAGTTCCCCCGCCATTCCCTTGATGGAACCCATGCCCAATGGATCCTGCCGGACCAGGGGCGCGGACATGGAGTATTCAAACAGGTTCATGCCATCCACATACTGCAGCGGATCCCTCTGCAGCCACCGTCCGTGTTTGGGGTCGTAGGTTCGGTTGCGGTTGTCCTGGAGGCGGCGGAAGTGGGGGTCGTTGGCGACCAGGAGGTCGGAGGCGTGGAGGGTGTCGGTCAGCCGGCCGGTGAAGTAGTAGGGGTTGTCCACGTTGCTGGTCGTGGTGGCCACGGCCGAGGTGTTGAGCTGGTTCCGCACGACGACCAGGTCCAGCACGTCCACGCCCCCGTCGAGGTTCACGTCGTACAGCGGCGAGTCCGGGTCGGCATCACGCACGAGGACCTGGTCGAGGATGTTCACCTCCCCGTCGCCGTTCACGTCCGCCGACGGCCAGGCGTAGAGCGTCGCCTGCCCGTAGGCGTCGTACACCGCGTGCTCCGCCCGCAGCCCGTTGCTCGTCGCCAGACCCGACACGCTGTACAGCTCCTGCAGCAGGTAGTAGTAATCCTGCCCGTCCCCCTCATGGTCCCGCATCACCGCCCGCTCGTCAATGTACTGCAGCCCATGCACGTACGACCGCCGCAGCGTCAGCGTCCCGCCGTTGTCCGAGTACTCGGCCGCCATGTTCTGCCCGTCGTGCAGGTACCGAAGGGTCTCGACCGGGTCGCCAGCCCTTGAATCCCTACCCATCCTCGGCATCACTCGGACTCAGCAGTGCTCCCAGGCCACTATTCCGTCATCTCTATCTCGGGATGGTGCTCTACGACATACCGAAACAAATCGCGCCATCCTCTCAATCCCTTTGACACAACGACTTTACTGGAATCCGAGGTAAGCTCAAGCTGCTCAATGTCCGCAGAAACGCGTTGAATCTCGTTCCACCGGAGAACCCGCCGTCGCTTCAGCGGTAGCAGCGCAACGGATCTCACTCCTTCTTCACCATAAGCCACATATCGGGTGAAAGAATCAACACAGAAGCCCGCGGCTGTAGTGGCAAAGCCAATGGCCAGAAGCAGACTAATGACATTGACTGGATCACCACGAAGCACCTCGATGACAATCAAGAGGAAGAACAGTGTACCACATAGGAACAACAGGCGCATTGCATAGGTCGGGCGAAGAATCCTCTCGCCAGCCTCAAGTCTGGCACGGCCATAGCGGGCTTCCAGGAGAACCGCGCAGACCATACCCAATACCGAGAGTATTCCAATGGTTCCTCGTATGCCGAGCAATGCAGATCCTCTACCAGCAGTGGCCGATCGCTGCAATCCTAGTAATGCACAACCGGCCTTGGGTGCAACATTGCAGTCGCGTCATTCCGAGTACTGGCGTTCGCGGTATTCATAGTAGGAACGAGCATCCTGCCGTATCACCTGGTCATTCTCAATGTCGAAATCGATCGTAGCACGAAGTGTCTCTGACACCTCTTGTATTGTTCTCACGGTGAACCAGAAAAAGTTTTCGCCAGTATCCACTGCTCTATGGTCATAGCTGCTCCATTCACCAAGCGCCTGGGCACCCACCGAAAGCGCAAAGTGCTTGCCCTGGTCGGCTACTCCACTAAGAGCAGCGCGTCCGCCTGCGCTCACATGAGTGTTCTTAGCAACTTCGATCAGCTTGGAAATGGAAATACCCTCCCATCTCGCGTACGTCCAGGCAATCATATCCTTCTTCCGGATCTCCGCTGAGAGCCTACCGGATGCTCGACATAGCCTGAATGTCTTGACGCCCGCCTTGACAGAGGCTGCACCAAATCCCCAGCTCGCGCCCTGCAAGGCGATGTGCAGATACACCTTCGGATCGGAAAACGCGGCCCCTCCCTCTTCCAGATAAATGAGGACACCCTCCGTCAGCGCGCCTGCAACCCCGATACCAAGCTGCAGCCAGAGTTTCCCCTCCGGGTCCACCAGTAGGCCTGGGTTGTTGAGGCAATACAAGTAGAGATTGTGTGCGTCCATGTACTGCAGCGGGTCCCGCTGCAGCCAACGTCCGTGTTTGGGGTCGTAGGTTCGGTTGCGGTTGTCCTGGAGGCGGCGGAAGTGGGGGTCGTTGGCGACCAGGAGGTCGGAGGCGTGGAGGGTGTCGGTCAGCCGGCCGGTGAAGTAGTAGGGGTTGTCCACGTTGCTGGTCGTGGTGGCCACGGCCGAGGTGTTGAGCTGGTTCCGCACGACGACCAGGTCCAGCACGTCCACGCCCCCGTCGAGGTTCACGTCGTACAGCGGCGAGTCCGGGTCGGCATCACGCACGAGGACCTGGTCGAGGATGTTCACCTCCCCGTCGCCGTTCACGTCCGCCGACGGCCAGGCGTAGAGCGTCGCCTGCCCGTAGGCGTCGTACACCGCGTGCTCCGCCCGCAGCCCGTTGCTCGTCGCCAGACCCGACACGCTGTACAGCTCCTGCAGCAGGTAGTAGTAATCCTGCCCGTCCCCCTCATGGTCCCGCATCACCGCCCGCTCGTCAATGTACTGCAGCCCGTGCACGAGCAGAAGAGGGGGACCAGACAACGAGTCAGAAGCCATGGCGACCTCGGTCCCCCCTGCTCCGTTGCCCTGGGTGGCGAGCACCGCCGGCGATCGGCCGATGCGGCCGGCGTTGAAGAGGCGGGACACCGGCGAGACGCCCGGTGCCACACCGGACTCGGGCGAGGCCGTCTGTGCCACAGCGGACACCGGCGAGACGCCCGGTGCCACACCACATTCCGGCGAGACGCCTGGTGCCACACCGGTACTGGGAACCGCTCCCTGACGGTCGCGGCTCTGTGTGTCGCGGTTCTGTGTGCCGCGGCGATGTGTGCCGGCGGCGCTGTGGCCACGGAGGCCAGCGGTCGCGCCGTCCGAAGGACCGCGGGGGCTGAAGCACGCGGCTGGTTGGGCGAAGACGCGCTTTTGTGTCGGCCGGCTCATGGTGCCGTTGCCTCGAATGGGCTATGGGGCGGGCCCCGCCGCGTGCAGCCCGCTTCCCAATGTCTCCAGTATGCACCCATGCGAGGGGGCACGTCAAGCCCCCAATTGCATTCCGTAACCGGAGGGAATGGGGAGTGGGGAATGGGGAATGGGGGATTGGGGGATTGGAGATCTGAGATTGGAGATTTGGGGATTGGGGACAGCGGATTGGGGAGACTCGTGGTGCGGTAAGTCAGATGCCGAGGCTGAGCTGCGGGATTCGGATGGTCAGGGCTTGAGGTTTGGATCGCCCGGCCTCGTAGCGGGTTGGGTAGCGGAGGCGAGCGACAGGCCCAGGCGGCTGAGGATCAACTGTCGACAGGCGGCCTGTTGATCCCGCGGAATCCGGTCGAGAAGCGTGTCCAGCGCTGACGCCCCGGCGGCGGGCACCGCGTCGGGGCCGGCCTCGAAGAGGAAACGCACCTCGCCCGCGACGGCCTCGTCGCCCGTCGTCTGCCGAGCGTACAGGAGCTGCGCCGTCGAACGCGCGGCAAGGAGCGGGCCCATCTCCCCGTGCAGGGCTTCGGTGATCGAGAGCATGGCCTCGGCGAGCAACTCGGCGGGCTCCTTGAGCTGCGCGGCCTTGGCCGGCACCTGGTAGGCGGGAACGGCGTCGATTTGCGTATCGCCATGGACGGCACGGGCGGAGCTGAGTGATGAGCACTGAGTGCTGAGTGATGGGTGATGAGTACTGAGCGATGAGTGCTGAGTGCTGAGTGATGAGGCGGCGGGGTGGAGGGACTGATCGGGGCGGAGTTCGATGGCCCGCAGCCGGGCGGTCAGCGTGAGTTCCCGCTCCACAAAGTGGACCGGATAGCGATACTCGCGCCAGTCCTCGGCGTCGACGCGCAGGGGCGTGTGCTGCAGCTTGTATTGGGCCGCATCGTAGGCCGCCGCCGCCGTGCGGGCCTGCTCGCCGTAGTAGCCGGTGAGCGCCCGGGCGCGGAACTGCCGATCCGACCGCAGATCGCGGCGGCCCAGGACGTTCCACTGCCGTTCGTTGAGCAGCGCCTCCGAACGTGCCTGCCTCAGATCTCTCCGCGTCTGCTCAAGGGCCTGCTCGGCCAAGGCGTAGTCGGGGTTGCGCACGTTCTTCCTGCCGGCCAGGTAACGACTCGTCCCGGGCTCGTGCGCCCGGCGCTGCTCGGCCAGTTGAGCGGTCAACTCGACGACCAGGAGCAGGTCGCAGCCGGGCAGCCGCCGGGCGATCGCGTTCCGCGCGGCGGGCTGATCGAGATCCGCCGGCGACAGCTCGAGTTCCGCGGCGATGGTCACGGCGTCCTCGGGCTGTGCGATACGCACATGCGCAGGGCGACGCCGGCGGACCTCCTCGGCGAGTGCGGCGCAGAGCCTGTTGACCGCGGCTGCGTCGGCGTCGCCGGATACGATGGGCAGGACCGCGACCCCGAACGCATAGCGCTGGCGAAGTGCGGCCTCGGCCTCGCGGAGCACGCGGTTCGCCTGCTCGCGGACGTTGCCGCACAGGGCGTGTGCCTGGAGGCCATGCCACCAGGCCGATTCGTGCCGGTCCGCGGCGGCGAAACCCTCCGCCTGTCGCAAGAGATCGTGCGCCCGTTCTATCACACGCTCGTCGTGATCGTCGCCTTCTGCTATCGCCTGCTCGATTTCATGGAGCCTGCGGCGGGCTTCGGGATGCACGGGGATCATGTCCAGGGCGAACTCGATCTCCCGTCGAGCGTCGCGGAGGCGGCGGTCCGCCTGGTATGCCGTCGCCAAAGCCAGGTGGTGGTCGGCGGCCTTGGATTCCGCCTGGCCGAGGAGAGCGCTGATGTGCGTGTCGGTGGGCGCCTGCTCGGCCGCCTTGCGGAGTTCGGCCACGGCCCCGACGTAGTCCTGTTGGTTCATGAGCACGGCGGCGTTGTGCCGCTCCTGCCGGGCCGCGCAACCGCCGGTCAAGGCGAGGAGCATGAGAGGGTATGTGAGATGCCTTCTCAGGGCCGCGACCGCCTGCCCTTTGCGTCGCGCAGCGATGTCAAGGGGGCGGTCGCTCGCTGCCGAGAAGAACCGCTCCCTTACGGTCGCGGCTCTGCCCTTTACGGTCGCGGCTCTGATACGCCGCGCACTTCTCGCACATCCTCTGAGACGGGTTGTGCCCGGGGCACCGCAAGGAGTGATCGTCATTGTGTTCATCGTGGCGTGCTGCCCCATCAATGTGCGGTGTTATGCCACAGCAGCATGAACGGCCCCTTCAGGGCCGACCTTGGGGGCGTTGTTCGTTTCCCAGGCCTTCGGCCTGGGCTGGTAGAACGAGCCCTTCAGGCTCGAAGATCTGGGCGCGTTGATCCTCCATCCTCCAAGATCTGCGTGTCTTCATCCTCCACGCTCGAAGATCTGGGCGTCCTGATCCTCCACGCTCGAAGATCTGGGCGCCTTGATCCTCCGTGCCCGATGCTACCGGCGTCCGGTCCGGAGCGTCAAGAGATTACGGCGGTGATGGTCGCATCGACGCCAGGCGGCGGGTCGGCTATAAGAGGCGGGCGTTGGGGATCGGGGATCGGGGATCGGGGGGGTGGGGGGCGGAGGTTGGAGGCGTACGGGAACCTGCACGCGTTCCGCACTGCTCAAAGAGCAGTGGCACACGGTGACGTTGAGGGGGGCGTGCGAAGCCGCGAGCGGCGGTGGCAGACGGTGGAGTCGGATAGCACTGGAGGACGATTCGCATGGCAGAGACAGATGGCCCCAAGGACGTTTCGCGGCGAGATGTACTGACGGCGGGCGGCACCGTGGTGGCCGGGCTGCTGGGCGTGGGAGGTACCCAGGCGGCGCGCGGTGACGCGGGGGCCGGCGGGACCGGAGGCGGAGCCGACGCGAGGGGTCAGGTCCCGGCGGTGGCGGCGGTTGGGCCGGGCTCGCTGGTGACGCATCACGCGCTCGAGGCGGACGTGGTCGTGGCCGGCGGGGGCATGTCAGGGGTGTGCGCGGCCCTGGCGGCGGCCCGCAACGGGGCCTCGGTCGTGCTCATCCAGGATCGCCCGGTGCTCGGGGGCAACTCGTCCAGCGAGGTGCGCATGCACATCGTCGGTTCGGACGGCGGCGGCATGCGCGGGCAAACGGATACCCGCGAGTCGGGGATCATCGAGGAGCTGCGGCTGACCGAGGCGGTGGGCAACCCGCAGCGGTCGGCGTCGATGTGGGACCTGGTGCTCCACGATGCCATCCGGCAGGAGCCGAACATCACGCTGCTGCTGAACACGCACTGCGTGGGTGTGGAGATGGCCTCGCCGCAGCGCATCTCGGCCGTGCTGGCCAGTCGGCACAGCACGGAGGACCTGCTGACCATCCGCGGGAAGGTCTTTCTCGACTGCACGGGCGACGGTCGCGTGGGGGCCGAGGCGGGGGCGGACTTCCGCATGGGCCGCGAAGGCCGCGACGAGTTCGACGAGCCCCTGGCCCCGGCGCAGGCCGATGACAAGGTACTGGGCAGCACCCTGCTGTTCCTCACGCGAAAGCACGATCAGCCGATGCCCTTCCACCCGCCGTCGTGGATCCACAAGTTCCCCACCTGCGAGGATCTGCCGCACCGCTCGCACGGCCGGTGGGAGTACGGTTACTGGTGGGTCGAGTGGGGCGGCGAGCTGAATACGATCAAGGATAACGAGACGATCCGCGATGAACTTCTGGCGGCGGCGCTGGGCGTGTGGGACCACATCAAGAACAGCGGGCTGCATCCGGAGAGCGAGAACTGGGCGTTGGATTGGCTGGGCTTTTTGCCGGGCAAGCGCGAGAGCCGGCGGTTCCTGGGCGATTACGTGCTGCGCGAGCAGGACTGCAAGTCGGGCGAACGGTTCAAGGACGGCGTGGCCCTCGGCGGCTGGCCGATTGACCTGCACCCGCCGGAGGGCATTTACAGCCCCGAACGGCCGGCGCAGCAGATCCGCATCCCGCTGTACAACATCCCATTCCGCTGCCTGTATTCGCGAAACGTGGGTAACCTGCTGTTTGCCGGGCGGAACATCAGCGCCAGCCACGTGGCGTTCGGGAGCACACGGGTGATGGCCACGTGCAGCGTGATGGGGCAGGCGGCGGGGACGGCGGCGGCGATGTGCGTCGAGCGGGGCTGTCTGCCTCGCGAACTCGGCCGGGACTCGATCGGCGACTTGCAACAGCGGCTGCTCAAGGACGATGCGTACATTCTGGGGGTCAGCAACGCCGATCCGCTGGACCTGGCCCGCAAGGCCCGCGTGCGGGCTTCGAGCGAGAAGGCCGAAGAGGCCGCCGAGCAAGTCATCAACGGCATTCATCGCCGGATTGAAGCTCAGAGCAATCGCTGGGTCTCGGACCCGGCCTCGGAAGGGCCGCACTGGATCGAGCTGCACTTCCCCGAGCCGCAACGATTGCGCGAGGTGCATCTGGTGTTCGACAGCGGGCTGCACCGACGGTTGACGCTCTCTCAGCAGGACGCCTACAGCGCCCAGATGATCCGGGCCGCCCAGCCCGAGACCGTGCGCGATTACGAGTTGGCCGTCCTGGACGGTCAGACCGCCCGTTCGGTTGCCAGCGTCGCGGGCAACTACCAGCGCAAGCGCGTCCACCGGTTCGAGCCGCTGACCGCCAGCGGCCTCCGCCTGACGGTCAAGGCGACCAACGGCGATCCCTGTGCGCGGGTGTTCGAGATCAGGGCGTATGGGTGAGGAGGGAGCAGGAAGAAGGCAGAAGGCACAGAGGCGGAAGGCGGTGCGCGGAGGGCAGAAATGCACTATCTGTGTGATCTGTGGGCAGACTCTTCTCCGGTTTGCCCACAGTCTGTCATGCCCGGCGTACCGGGCACCTACGGAGCATGAAAAACGACCCATGGCTGCCATTCTGGCAGAGGGCCGCTCTTTTTCAGAACAGATCACCCAGGTAGACACAGATGAGGAGAAAACCGAATAACAACGAAGGTACTCACTCCTACCTCCTGCCTGTGTTCCTTCTGCCTTCTGCCTCTGTGCCTTCTGCCTTCTGCCTCTGTGCCTTCTGCCTTCTGCCTTTGTGCCTACTGCCTCCCGCCCTCTCACTGTTCTTGTTCTGATCCTGTTTTCAGCGCATTGATTCGGCGGATGCGGTCTTTGATCGGCGGGTGGCTGTCGAAGACGCTGCTGGCCCGGTCCTCGAAGTGCTTGATGGGATGGACGATGTAGAGCGGGGCGGTGGCCCGGTTGGCTACCTCGAGCACGTCGGGGTCGGCACTGATCTTGGCCAGGGCGGAAGCCAGGCCATCGGGATTGCGGGTCAACTCCACGGCGGAGGCGTCGGCGAGGTACTCGCGTTGCCGGGAAAAAGCCATCTCGATGATCTTGGCCAGGATGGGGGCGACGATGGCCAGCACCAGAGCAACGAGCAGGATGATCACCACGAGGGCCCCGCCGCCCTTGCCGCCGCTCGACCGTCGTGAGGATCGGCGGCCCATCATCCCCCCCCGCCCATACCACAGGGATCGCCGGAACATGTCGCACAGCAGGACGACCACGCCCACCAGCGTGGCCATGAGCAGGGCGAAGCGGATGTCCAGGTTGCGAATGTGGGCCATCTCGTGGGCGATCACGCCCTGCAGCTCGTCGCGGGTCAGCTTGTTGCGCAGACCGGTGGTGATGGCGATGATGCCTTTCTGCGGGTTGCGGCCCGTGGCAAAGGCGTTGGGGGCGGTATCGTCGATGACGTAGACCCGGGGCGGAGGCACGCCCGCGGCCAGGGACATCTCCTCGACCACGTTGTAGAGCTGCGGGTCATCCGGCTTGGCCAACGGCTTGGCCTTGCTCAAGGCCAGGATGGCCGATGCGCCGCCGAAGTAGCTGCCCAAGGCGCCCATCACGGCGAGGAGCACCGCCAACCCCGTCAGGCCGGCCGCGATGAGGGGCGCATCCTGCGGACCGGCCGCGTAGCCGCCCATCGCGTAACCGAGCACCAGCCCCAGCACGGCGACGAACAGCACGAAACAGAGGATCAGGATCCAACTGTTCCGCCGGTTGCGGCTCATCAGGATGTGAAAGTCGACGGCCATCGCACCTCCGTCCGTCAGCGATCATCCAAGCAACGGTACACCGGGTGGTTCCGGTTGCGCCGCGCGAACCGGCTTGCGTTGCTTCGTCGCGAAGAAGTTGTTTCGTCGCGAAGAGGCAAGCCGGTAGCAGGGTTTTGTCCGCGAATCGGGCATTGTCTGCGAATCGGGGACGGTTTCACGACGCGGCGTCAGAACTGGACCTTCACCGGTTCGCGGGCGGCGGCGTCCTGCAGCTCGAAGAACTCCTCGGCGGTGAACCCGAACAGGTTGGCGATGAGCACGGTCGGGAACACCTGCAGCTTGGTGTTGTAGTTCTCGACGGTGTTGTTGTAGTGCTGCCGGGAGAAGCTGATCTTGTTTTCCGTGCTGGTCAGCTCCTCCTGCAACTGGCTGAAGTTCTGGTTGGCCTTGAGGTCGGGGTAGGACTCGGACAGGGCGAAGAGCTGGCGCAGGGCGCCGGTGAGCATGTTCTCCGCCTGGGCCTGGTTGGCCACGCCGCTGACGTCGATGCACTGCTGGCGTGCCCGGACGACGCGCTCCAGCGTGTCCTTCTCGTGGGCCGCGTAGCCCTTGACCGTCTCGACCAGGTTGGGGATAAGGTCGTAACGGCGTTTGAGCTGGACGTCGATCTGGCTGTAGGCGTTGCGGACGCGGTTGCGGGCGCCCACCAGGCCGTTGTAGGCCAGGATCACAAACAGCACCAGGACGACCAGGATTCCGATGGCCACCCAGCCGCCGACGGTCATCGCTGCGAGATACGAAGTTGTCGCCATCGAGAGCTCCTCTCTGCCCATTCGGGCGTCAGGCGGGACGTTGCCGGAATCAGGATAATCCCCCGAGGCGGGCCTGTCGACGATAAACCGCGGCGGGCTTTATAAGCGGCCGGCTGCGTTGACGGTCGGGGGCGGGCATGGTACTCATAGCATAAGCTGCGGACCTTCCCGAGCAGGCCCGTCCTGAGGGTTCGGGCCACCGCAGCGTGGATGGGCGCCGGCCGGAAGCCCGCCTCCGCGACAGACCGGCCGGGGCCGTATGAAGTTCGAGGCGAAACACCAAGAATTGGAGTCCTCCGTGAAGCCCAACCTACCGCTCCCGGTGATGATCGCCGTGGTTCTCGTCGTGGCCGGTCTGGTCCTGGCCATCCTTACGACCGGGTCGCTGGAGAACCCGCAGGACCGCCTGTTCCGGCAGATTGATGAGCAGGTCGCCCTCGCTCAGCGGATGCTGGCGGGGTACAGCCCGGCCAACGCCCGCTTGGCGGCGGTCCTGGGGACCGAGGGGCTCGAACCGCCGCAAGCGGCCGACGAAAACTGGCAGACTTACCTCAGCAGCGGCGAGCAGGAGGGGGCGATGAGCGACGCCCTCCGCCAACAGGCGATGCAGATGCGCACGCTGGCGGACCGGTTTGGTACGCTGGACGGCGAGACCCCCGCGGGAGCCGCCCTGCCCGGGGCCAGCGGCCAGGCCTACCAGCAGTTGCAGGCGGAACTCAAGCGGAACATGACGTTGCTGACCGACGCCCTCCGCGTGGTGCAGGAAGCCATCGCGATGAGTGACGGCGAAGTCAGCGGCTCGGACCACCCCACGGCGACGCGTCTGGAGGCCGCGCTGTGCTACCACCAGGCGGACCTCCTGCGGCGCGAGGCCGCCCTTCAGCGAGCCATGGCCGACGAGGCCCGATTCCAGGTCATTACCCACGCCCGGCAATGGCGGGAGTTGGGCAACCGGATTACGTCGGTGTCCCGCGGCTTGGCGGACACCGGGGACGCGGCGGCTGAGGATTCGGCCCCGCCGTTCGCCGAGCGGATCGCCGGCCTGCAGACCCGGCGAACCGAGGTCGCCGCGGATATCGAGAAGGCCCGGGCGGAAGCCGAGCGACTATCCGCCGCAATCGCCGACGTGACCGGGCGGGCGACGGCGTCCGACAGCCAGGCACGCCAGTCTCAGGTCGAGATGCTGGCCTTGAAGGAGGCGGGGGTGGACACGTCCGACCCGGCGGCCCTGGATCGTTTCATTGCGGCCTACAACGCGGCGGCCGAGGCTGACCGCGAGGCGTTCCGCGAGACGACGATGCTGGAACACGGTGCGCTGCGGAACGCCCGGGTGGATACCACCGACGACGAGCAGATCGCCCATGCGCCCATCGTAGCGGTCGACCCGGCCGGAGCGATCGAGACCGAGCGAGGCAAGACGGTTTTGGAGAGCGATCTCGCGGCGGTGAAGGCATTGGCCGATGCGTTACAGGGAGCGGCCCGCGAAATGGACCGCCAGATCGAGGAACTCACCGCAAAGCAGAACGATACGCAGCAGCGGGTGGCAGCCCTCCGCGAGCGACAGGGGGCGAGCACCGCGGAGGCATCCCAGGCGGCCAGGCGTGCCTTCACGGCGACCCTGGCGGCCCACCAACTGGAGGAGGATGCGCTGGCCCTGGCGGATGGCCGGGGCAAGCAGGCGGCGATGCGGGCCCGCCGGGCGGCCGAGAAACGCATCAACGACGCCCGCACGGTGAATGCCGAGAACAGCCCGGAGTCGCCCAACCCGCGGCTGACGATCATCACCGGCGACACGAACCTGGCGGGCAGCGCGATGGCCCTGGCCGGCGACATGGCTTACGTGATCGCCCTCACGCAGGCCCAGCGGGCCGCAGATCTCACCCGGCATCAGGGGATGCTCGGTGAGTTGCAGACGATGGGTCTGGAGGCAAACGCCAGCCTGTTGCCCGAGGGGACGGCGGCGGACCAGGTGCCCGCGGCCGTGGTCCAGGCGGAGGCCGCCGGCGCCGGCCGCGAGGCGGCCCGCAAAGCGGCGATTGAGGCGGCCCAAACGGCCCTCGAAGCCTACCAGGAGGCGGACTCGCCTTTGCGGCAGCTTTGGGTCCTGCACACGCAGATGGCCGCCGTCCACTACCTGCTGGCCAACCTGAACACCGGCGAGGCCGCCGACGAGCAGCGCGATCTGGCATTGCAGCAGTACAAGCGGGCGCTCGTCGGGCGGGAAGAGCGACCGGAATACCGGATTTACCAGAGCGTGATGGCTGGCCTGGAGAAGTGACAGGGGTTGTTCGCGTTCGGATCATCGCGAGCCCACCCGGCTGCGCAAGGATGGGGCACCGAGGCCTGCACGCTGCCGCACTGCTCAAAGAGCAGTGGCACACGGCGGCCGTTGTGGGTGTGGCACCGGCGGCTCGCCGGTGCAGGCAACGGCAACATCCCGGCCGCCACGGCTCGGCTGCCTTCGGCTCTGAGGCTCTCTTCGAGCCTGAGCATGAGGCTCAGCCTCAGAGCCGAAGGCAGGCTCGAAGAGAGCTCGCCGAAGTCGGGGGGCGGCCGCTACGAACCACCACGGGGGGCGGCCGCTACGAACCACCACGGGGGGCGGCCGCTACCGCACAGCGATGCCATGCGAAGACGCACCGTATCTCAACTTCGACTGCTATGGGCGGCGATCCTCGGCCTGATGGCGGCCGCGCCTGCCGGGGCCCACCCGCTGGGTGAAGACACCGTCAGCCATTTCAGTGTGCTGCACCTGCACCGTGATCGCCTGGAGATCGACCTGGTCCTCGAGATCGCTGAGTACCCCTCCGCCGCCATCTACCGCGACGAGGTCGACGCGGACCGGGACGGGATCGACTCCCCCGCTGAGCAGCGGCAGTGGCTGGATCGCAAGGCCGTGGAATGGGCTCCCCTGCTCAAGGTCGCAATCGATGGGCAGCCGGTGTCGCTTTCACCCATCGAGCACCTGGTCGACGAGGAGACCGGTCGGGAGATCGGAGCCTCCCGCCTCATGCAGCGATTGCCCGGCGTGGCCGGCCTGCCCACCTATCGGGTCATCATCCGCTATCAGGGCACGTATCCCGCACTGCCGGGCGGCGAGCCGCGCACGCTGACCTATGAGGACAACACCTTCCCCGGGCAACGGGGGCTGATGCGCATCCTGCTGGAACGTACTTCGCTCGTCAGGCAGCTTCCACGCCCCGACGAGGCGATCCTGGCCGAGCTGGCGGAGAGAACCATCCCCCAGCGTGTGCGGGAGGCGCTTGCCCAGGGGGAGTCACCGCTTTCCGACGAGGCGTCGCTGACCGTGGAGACCGACGCCCGCGCCTGGCTGCTCCGGGACGGCACGCGACGGTATCGGCTTGAAGCCGAGCGGGGCGGACTCGCCATCCATCGGTTACCCCGGGTGGCCGTGATCCCGCCGCGCCCGGACTATTGGGATGAATGCCCGCTCGACCCGTTCATCTTCGAGCAGTACGACCAGGGCAACATGCCTTACGAGCGGGAGACGACCTTTCGGTTTCACCTCGAGGGTGCGGAGGTGGAGTCCCCGCCTGCCGAGGCCATGGCCGCTACCCAGCCCTCCACTGAGAACATCGCGGCGATCCTCGCCCGGCTGAACGACCCGCGCAACGATCCGGCCCGCCGCAGTACCTACCAGAAGGAAGCCGACAGGCTCATCGGCCTTCTGCAGGGCCCGGGCGGTCTATGGGCTTTCCTGGCGATCACCGGGCTGGCGTTCGGCTACGGGGCCGTCCATGCGCTGATGCCCGGGCACGCCAAAACCCTCGTGGCCGCCTACCTCATCAGCCAGCGCGGCACCTGGTGGCACGCGGTCGTCCTGGCCGCCGTGGTCACCGTCACGCACACGGCCCTGGTGGTCATCCTCGGGCTGGTGATCTGGGCCTGCCAGGCGACCCGGCCCGACCTCGGGCCCAAGCTGCAACTCTGGCTGGGAGCCATCGCGGGGCTGCTCGTGGCGGGCATGGGCCTGGTACTCGGCTGGCGAGCCGTCACCGGCCGCACGGCGCATCACCATCATGAGCACGAACACCCCCCCCACGGCCGGCGATCATGGCTCCGCATGTTGTTCACCCATTCGCACCCGCACCCCGTGGCGCCGGCCGGCGGGCATTCGCACACCCACGAGCCGCCGCTCCCCCATGCCCACCCCCACACACATGACCACGGGCATACCCACCATGACCACGGGCATGCGCATCACGACCACGGGCATGATCATGTTCACCCCCGCCATCACCACGACCACAACGACCATCATCACGAACACGGCCCTCTCGCGACGCACCACCACCACCATCCCCAGCCCGCCGCGGAAGGCGACCGGGTCACCGTGCGACTCCTCGTCCTGATGGGCATTACCGGCGGGATCGTGCCCTGCCCGACCGCCATGATCATCATGTTGCTGGGCATCGGGGCAAACGTGGTCGCGGGGGCCTTGTACGCCGTCGGCATCTTCAGCCTGGGTCTGGCCCTGACGCTCATGGCCATCGGCTTTCTCGCCCTGGGCAGCCGCCGGTTCGCCACCCGGCTGCTGGCCGACACCACCGCCGACGCCGGCCAGGAGCGACTCACCGGCCGCGGCCGATGGCTCATGCTCCAGCTCCTCCCCGCCTTCAGCGGCCTCGTCGTCTTCGCCCTCGGCAGCGCCATCGCCGCCCACTACCTCTACTACCTCTGCACCGGCAGCATCCTCTTCACCTGGATCCAATGAGCGCCGCCCACGCAAGCCCCAGCCCGGTCTGATCGATCGTAGCGGTCGCCCCCCGACCTCGGCGAACTCTCTTCGAGCCTGAGCCTCCGAGCCGAAGGCAGCCGAGCCGTGGCGACCGATGTATTCGTTGGGCATTTGGCGGCCGCCAGCGGCGACGGACGCTGCATCATTGCGTGAATTGCCGCTGGCGGAAGTCTTCGAGCCTGAAAGGCTCGTTCCACCAGCCCAGGCCGAAGGCCTGGGAACAAGATGCCACCTTCAGGATCGGCCCTGAAGGGGCCGTTCATGTCCCCGCCGGTCTTGGCACCGGGACGGCCGTTCGGCGTGCACTGAACGAGCTTTGCAGGCTCGCGCGGTGCCTAAGGCCAACGCGTCCCCAGGGCTTTCGGCCTGGGCTGATAGAACGACCCCGTTGGGGTAGATACCGCCACCGCGGCTTGACCATGCCTATCCCTCGTGCAGCAGCGACCTGAGGGCTTCGTTGACGGCTTCGTCGGTCGGATAGGCGGCACGAACGTCGGGCGCCAGCAACGCGAGGTTGGTACCCTGACGATATCGCTCCAGATACTTGCCGCGGACGCCCTCCCCCAGTTCGTCCCGGTTGTACTCCGGCCGCACCGCGTCATCCTCTGGGATGGGATCATTCTTCTTCATAGATTTTCCTCTCGCTGCGCGTTGCCCGGCGAGCGGTGAAGATCCAGGGTGCCGTGGCAGCTTGGGCGGCCTTTTGGCCCCGACTGGTCAAGGTTGTTCCGTACCGCGCCCGTAAGGAAGCGGACCTCGTGTGTGTGGCGTTCTCGCGCAAAGTCCGCTCCCTTACGGTCGCGGTACGGAGATGCTGACCCGCCAAGGCCGACCCCCGCCGCCGAAACTGTCAGGAACCGGAGATCCACATCCCACTCACACTCGACTCTTTCATTCTATGAAACCGGCCCTACCCCGACAAGGTACAAGGAGTACCCTTGTGACGACGACCGTCGGCGGGGATAATCCGGCCGGTTGGCAAACATGGAAAGACTGTCGATGGCTGCGGGTAAAAACCAACAGGGCGTGCCGGAGCGCTACTGCCTGGGCTGCGGCTATCCGCTCTTCGGGCTGCCGGAGCCTCGCTGCCCCGAGTGCGGCAGAGCGTTCGATCCCCTCGACCCGAGCACCTTCGCCCTTTCGCCGAAGCAACCCTGGATCACCTCGCTATGGCGAACGCGCATCGCAAAGACTGGCGTCGTGTTTCTGGCACTGCTCCTGCTACTGGCGTTCGTCGAGGGCGGACTCGACCGGGGACGTCGTTCTGAGACCTGTCCGCAATGCGGCGCGAGATCGCAGGTCAAGCACCTGGTCTTCTACGGTCTTGGCGGCGACTATGGCCGAGTGACCAGCGAGGGACCGGTGTCGCAGTTTATCCAGCGGCAGAACGGTTCGGCTTGTCCTCATCCATGGGCTGCCATCAAACGCGGTGGAGGGGGCCTGATTCTTCGATTGCTGGGCACGATCAACAGAAGAAGCCGGGATCGCGATGTCCACGTTTCGCGGCTTGAAAACGAGTGTTCGCGGCTTGCTGAGTTTCTCCAAACCAAGGCGGATGCCGATCCCCAGTTTGTTCATGATCTGAAAGTCTCGCTCCAGGGCGACGACCAGGAGGCCTCGGATGCGTTCCTCGATGCGTTGTTCCTGGAGGCCTGTGCCTGGGCTCAGAGTCGCGACGACTAGCGCCCTTCACGATTGATCGTAGCGGTCGCCCCCTGACCTCGGCGAACTCAGCCGAGCCGTGGCGACCGACGTATTGGTTGGGGCTACCAGCCCAAGCCGAAGGCCTGAAAACTTCGAGCCTGAAAGGCTCGTTCCACCAGCCCAGGCCGAAGGCCTGGGAACAGGATGCCCCCCGAGGATCGGCCCTGAAGGGGCCGTTCATGTCCCCGTTTGTCTTGGCACCGAGGCGGCCGTTCGGCGCGCAGTATACGAGCCTTGCAGGCTCGCACGGTGCGTGCGGCCAACGCGTCCCCAGGGCTTTCGCCCTGGGCTGATAGAACGACCCCGTCGGGGTAGATACCTCCACCGCGGCTTGACGGTGCCGCCCGCCCCGGAGTACAAGAATACCATGGAAGGAGGTATCCATGATGGACACGCATATCACTCATGTACAGAGCGGTGAGGGGGACCTGCGGGGGATGAAAGACTTGTTCGGGCCGGGCGC
>CAZEEJ010000109.1:0-3361 GCA_964511155.1 uncultured Planctomycetales bacterium
CTGACCCCCGTCAGAACAGCCAGCCCAGCGTCCACCAGGCACGCCACATGGCCCGTTCACGCAACGACACTGCCCGAAGCCACGCCCGGTCCACACGGATCACCCCCTCGGCTGTGAAATCGTCCTCCACCATGCGGCGGACCTGCTCGACGGCCGACCGGTCGGTGAAAATCACCGCGTTCTCGGTGTCCCAGATGATGCTGCGCTGGTTGAAGTTGTAGGACCCCACCAGGGCGAATGTGTCGTCCACGGTCATGGCCTTGGAGTGCATGGTCTGATCGCGTTCCCAGAGGTAAAGCTCCAGCCCGTAGTCCACCAGCACGTCGAACCAGTTGGCCGCGACGTAGTAGATCTCCTTGACATCCATGGCCTGGAAGGAGTTGACGAGGATACGGACGCGCACGCCCCGGTCCGCAGCGTCGAACAGGGCGTCGGCCAGCCAGTCGATGGGGTTGAAGTAGCCCGCCTCGATGTCGATGGTCGCGGTCGCCGACCGGATGGCGATGAGCACCGCGGCGTTGATGTCGAAGTGGCCGTCGCCCGGACGCTGGTCGATCGCCCGGATGGCCAACTTGCCCGTCGGTTCCAGGAGGGGATGGAGTTCCTCGGCCTCGAGTACTGCCGAGCCGAGCTGCGCCCAATCGCGAAGGAACTCCTGCTGAATCGTCGCCACCACCGGCCCGGTCAGCAGCACGTTCGTGTCTCGCCAGCGGTCCGGCTCGAAGTACACGTAGCCGTAGTTCATTCCCCCGATGATGGCCTGCTCGCCGTCCGCCAGAAGCAGCTTCTTGTGAGCCCCGTAGAGCAACTGGTCCAGCAAGCCGCGGGCGGGCGGGTCAAACCGGCGCACCGCGACGCCGCCGTCGATCATCTCCTGCTCCAGTCCCGGCGGGCCGAGGACATCCTGCACGATCGGGTCCAGGACAACGCGCACCGCGGTGCCGCGCTCGGCCTGGTCGATCAACAGGCGGGCGAACGCGCCCCCTACGTTCTCGGGCCGGCCGCTGTCGTCTTCAAAGTGCAGGGTCTCGATATGCAGATGATGCCGGGCGGACTCGATCAGCTCGGTGAACGCGGCCCGCGAATCCGGCCCATCCACCAGCAGGCGCATGTCCGACCCCGGGTCGCGGCGGGTGTCGGTGTACCGATCGAGCAACTCGTCGATGGTCGCCCCGTCCACCTCGACGGCGGGTTCGGGCGCAAACACCGGCGGCCCACAGGCGATGCCCCCCCACGACGCGATCATGAGCAGCCAGGGCACGGCACGACGTGTGGTCCATCGGCGTTCATCGGCGTTCATCGGCGGTCCCGCAATCTTCTCGGAGTGACACTATTCCGCACAGGCAGCGGGCAGGTCGGCGCCGCCCATGCAACCCCGGAAGATGGCCAGATCGAGGTGATCGACATAGCTGTTGCCCGCCAGCCGGGTGTTCCAGCACGACGGGTCCGTCTGAGGAACGCCGGACCCGCTCACGCAGCGCTGCAGGTGGGCGTAATCCTCCAGGTCCACGTCCTCGTCGCAGTCGAAGTCCGCCCGCGGCTCGCAGATCGGCTCACCGCCGGGCCAGCGCGTGATCTTGATCGCGTCCGCCATCACCGGCCGGTTGCTGACGCCGGCCCGGTTGGTCAGCACCACCGAGCCCGTGCCCGCCTCGAACTCGAAATCACCCAGCCGGTACCAGCGACCGCCGTAGTACCGCTGATCCGCCGGCACCGCCGTGGTCCCGCCGCTGTGCCGCACCTCGTACTGCACCGTGGTCGCGGAGGTCTTCTGCGGAAACCAGGCACAGACCTCGTAGCGGCCGGCGATGGGTACCTGCAGCGGCCAAGTCACGCTGGCGGTCGCGCTGGCTTGCGACTGGATCGACAGGTAGTTTGCCCCGTACATGTCGTAGTCGACCACCTGGTCGGTGACCACGGTCCAGCTTCCCGAGACGGCTACCCCGGCGGCGGTGTTGTCGATCTTGACTTTTGGCGGGCAGCCGACGTCAAGTCCCGCTCGCTCGATGACCAGCTCGCAGAACAGGCCCAGGAGTGAGCCGTCATAGGGCGAGGGGTGGCTCGGCTCGGGCCCCTGGTAGCCGTCGGAGAACGCCGCCAGGATGAACTCCCGACCGTTGGGCAGGACCACGTAGGCAATGTCCTCGAGCGTGTCGTAGGCCTGCCCGGCCTTGTTCTCGTAGACCGAACCCGGCGGCACGCCGAAGCCCAGCTCGCTCTGGCTGCCCCAGCGGTCGCTGGCCAATAGCTCGCGCATGTAGGCCGTCGCCCCCGGCTCGATCGCCCCCTTGATGATTTCCAGCATCAGCGACGCGCTGCACTCGGGCTGCATCCGGTTGCCGCTGCGATGATTGAGGGCCAGCAACTCGGCCCCGTTGGGCGAGCTACCCGAGTTGGTCGGGTAGGTCTTGTTCAGCACGGTCTGGTTCTCGAGCAGGCCGCGGCCTGACAGGTAGTTCTCCGTGAACAACCGTTTGGCGTACCATGCCCAGAAGGTGGCGTCGTACGTGCTCGTCTGGTAGTTCGGCGCCCCGGTGATGGCATCGACCGTGTGCCCGGTGTCCACGTTGCTCGACACGACGATCATCGGGCGGACGCACCAGTCGAGGTAGTTGTAGGGGTGCCCGTTGATCCGCGTCCAGTACATGGCGCTGGCCAGGTAGGCGAGCTTCACGCAACTGGCCGGGTACGCGATCGTCGTCGGGTTGTAGGAACCCCGCCGCCAAGTGTTGTTCGCCCCGGGCACCAGCAGCGTGGCGTCCAGGCGGGTGACGTAGGGCTTGACCGCCAGGAAGTCGGCCCGGGCCTGGGCCACCGCCTGGTTCAGGGCGCTGTCGTCGATGATGGTGAAGACCTGCGTGTCGGCCCACGCCGCCGGTGACGTATGCAGCCCCGCGAGGATCAGAACCACGGCCGTGGCCGCGTAACCGCGTATGCACCTGGTGCTCGATCGCAAGATCCACCCCCATGCAGCCTTCGGCTGTCGCTTCGCCTCACGCGTTGTCCGCCGACTCCACATCCAGGATACCGGGAATCCCCCATGCTTACCAAGCGGCAGAAGGCCGCGCGCCTCTCGGTGTGGCACCGGCGTCTCTCGGTGTGGCACCGGCGTCTCTCGGTGTGGCACCGGCGTCTCGCCGGTGCGATCTCATAGCCCCCGCATCAGCCACGCGGCTACGGCGGTGTTATCGGCCTGCTCGCGGGTGATGCGCAACTCGAAACCATGCAGCGCCGCGGCCCGCTCAGCCCAGCTCGCATCGAACCCTTCGCCTACATGATGCAGCCAGAGCGGCCCCGCACCCGCCGCCACCGCGGCCACCGCCTCCAGCCCGCCGATTCGCCGGATACCCGGCAAAAACAG
>CAZEEJ010000109.1:3371-18106 GCA_964511155.1 uncultured Planctomycetales bacterium
AATCGGCATCCTCATTCGCCCGGAAGCCATCCATGTCGATCACCGTTCGCAAGCCGACGGCCCGGCTGGCTTCCGGTGGCATGATCGCCCGGGCGACCAGGCACACCGGGCCCATGCTCTCGCAGCCCACCAGCCCCATCGGCTGCCCACTCCGCCGGACCTCCCCCGCCAACACGGTCAACACGTCGTAGACCGCCTCCGCGGCATCCGTGCGATTGAAGGTGGTAAAAAACTTCTCCTGGCCCCGTGGCGTTGTCTCCGCCTGTCCCGGTCGCCGCTCACCGGTGCCGAACGCCTCCACGAAGACAGCCGTCGTCTCCCCGCCGGCCAAGGCTCCCGGAGGCTCCGCCGCTTGCCGGCCATCGGGCGACACGATCACCCGCACCGGCCGGGCCGCACCCTCGTTCCCGTCGGCGGGAACACGCCGGTACGCCACGGTGCGACCCAGCCGTTCATAGCACAATGGCGAAGAAACGGGCGCCGCCGTGGGCCAGGCGGAGCCCACGATGTACGCCAGGTTGCGCCGCACGAGTCGCGACAACTCATCCAACCGCTCGATACTCGTCGGCCGGTACTCGGCCATCCGCTCGCGAATGGCCGCTTGAAGCCGGCTCACCAACTCCTCGGCCGTGGCCATCCCCGCCGGCCGTTCGCCCTCCGCGAACACCAGCAGATCCTCGGGCTTTTCCTGCGCGATCGGCCCCTCGGTCACGCCGTCAGCGTCCGTCCGCCCCAGCAGATGGCGAGCCATAAACCGGTACATCGCTTCACGGCTCGCAAGGTTGTAGTTGTGCGGCGCGTCCACGTGCACGTTGGAGACGTGGTCGGCCTGGCCGTACAACCCATAGATGCCGCGGATGAAGGGATACTCGACCTGCGGCGTGAACTTCGTCCAGTCGCCGGTCGCGCTGACCATGAGCATCGGCCGCGGGGCGAACAGGGCGGCGATCTCCATGTTGTTCGTGTCGATCCGCAGCAGGGGGGCGTTCTCGCAATGGCAGCCGCCTTGCATCGTGCTGGAGATCATGTTCACCGGGCACGCCGCCTGCACCCGGTCGTCCACCGCTGCGAGCATAAACGTCTGCGTGCCGCCGCCGGACGCCCCCGTCACCCCCAGCCGCAGCGGGTCCACCTCCGGCAGCGACTGAAGGAAGTCCAGCACCCGGACGCTGTTCCACGTCTGCCAGGCCAGATGCCCGATACCCCACAAGGCACATGCGGGCGACTCCAGCAGCTCCACCTTGTGCGGGAACTGCCGCCCGCTGTCGTTGTACCCGAGCATGTCGTAGGCGAAGACGACAGCCCCCAGCCGGGCCAGCGTGATGCACCGGGCGGGGATGGAGCCCAATTCGTCGTGATGCAGTCGGCCTTTGGCCCAGTGGCCGTGCGGGCAGGCGATGGCCGGCACCCGACCACGGGCGCCTACTGGCCGATAGAGGTTGCCGGTCACGAACAGCCCCGGCCAACTCTCGAACGAAACCTTCTCAACCGTGTAGCCGTCGCGTTCCAGCCGGCCGAAGACGCGGGCGTTCAACTCCGTGCGGGCCAGCTCCGGTACCAGCCCGGCCGCTAAACGTACCTGCCCCCGCAGCCAGTCCCGCCGCTGCTCCCAAACCTCGATGTCGTCGTAAGAGGTCGGCGTGTAAACCGTGTTGGTGTGAAACTTCACGTCGCCGGAGCGCACGTCATCCGCCGCATACGCCGTACTCCCCGCCAATACCAGCCAAACCACGAGGAACAGCATCGCCAACGAAGCCTTCATGTTCTCCCTCATCGTGCGCCTTCCTCCGTTTGAGGTCATACCCGCAACATGTCTGCAGCCTCATTGCATCCGCTGGTAGATCCCACTCTGACCCACTTCCGGCTCGCAGATCTCCCGTATCCGCACCCAACCGCCGGCCAACGTCACCCAGGTGACCCCGCCCAGGGCGTGCCGCGCCAGCATTGCCGCTCCCAGGCTCGTCGGCTCCTCACACGCGGGGGCCGCGAACGGCACGTTCAGCACGTTCGCCTTGATCTGCAGCCACAATCGGCTGCGGGCGGCGCCCCCACCCGACCGGATCTGCGCCGGGCGCTGCTCCCCGCACAACGCCGCCACCTGCCCGGCCAAGGCCCACGCCACCGCCTCCATGATCGCCCGCGCCCCCTGCCCCGCGTCCTGCGGGACCGAGCCACCGAATGCCTCCTCAAGACTGGCCATGAAGGCACCGGCCCGAACCCGCAGTCCGCCGGCTCCCGGCTCCACGGCCGCCGCCAGCCGGTCGAGCTCCTCAAACGCCGGCCGCTCCGGCAACTGGTCGCGGTACCACGCGAGCAGGTTCGCCGACGTGCTCCCGAAGGCCATCGGGTAGTACACCCCCGCCTGGAAGCCCGGCCCCTGGAAAACCTCCGGCGGCAAGTCCTCGCGAAACCGGTCCGCACAACGCACGCTGGCCAGCACCGTCCCCGTCGTCTCCGAGACGCCGCCTTCCGCCACGTTGCCGACTCCGATCGCCCCGGCATACTGATCCAGACAGCCCACCACGAAGTGACACCCGCGCGGCAAGCCGAGTTCCCCCGCCGCCTCCGGGCACAACGGCCCGATCTCCGTGCCCATGCGCACGATCTCCGGCAGCCACGACGCCGGCACCTCCGCCCGCGCGCAGGCCGCCGGCCACCACTGCAAACGGTGAATGTCCACCAGCCCGGTCAAACCCGCCGCGCTCGCCTCCGTCACGTGCCGCCCGGTCAGCCACCACGTCAGGTAATCGCTCAGCAGGCACAGTCGCCCGGCCCGCTGCCACGCCGCCGCGTCATGCGCGCGCAGCCACGCCAGCTTGGCCGGCAGGAACTCATGGTTCATCGCCGGCAACCCGGTGGTCGCCCGCAGCTCCGGCAGGCCCAGTACCTCGTCCAGCCCCGCCAGCCCCGCCGCCCGCGCATCCGGCCACAGGATGATGGGCGTTACCGGTTGGTTGCCGCTATCCAGTAAAAGAAAACTGTTCGTCTGCGTCGCAAAGGAGAGCGCGTGCACCTCGCCCAGGCCGCCCGGCACATTCGCCGCCAGCCCCGCCATCGCCCGTTGGACCGTCTGCCGAAACGCCCCCGCTTCCAGTTCCCACCAGCCCGGCCGCGGGTGCACCACCGGCGGCACCTCCCGGTGCACGGCCAGCAACTCACCCTCCGGCCCGAACACCGCCGCCTTGTAGCAGCTCGTCCCCAGGTCCAGTGTTGCGATCAATCCCACAAGCCATGCCCTCGATCGCCGTGAGGAACCCGGCACGGCCACGCCACCCGCACCGCTGCGGAAAGCGAGTATACCGCGCGAACGAGCCGCGGGCTTCAGCCCGCGCGGTGCTTGTGCGTAAAGCAAACGCTCATCCCGGCCGAAGAACCGCGCGGGCTGAAGCCCGCGGCTCGTTGCGGCTGGTCATTCCGCATCCGTCGGCTCCATCTACCGCGTCCCGCTCCCGCCTCGCGCATTACGGGCGGCGATGGCGGCGTTGCGGCGGAGCATGTCCGCGGTGGCACGTTTCATCGCGCTGCCGGCCAACTGGGCCGCGTGCTGCTCGGCGGTCCATTCCTTCAACACGTTCAACGGCGGGCGCGGGGGCAGCGGGTGGCCGTCGTTGAGCTCATAGGCCGGCTCGCGCGTCGGCGGGGCTTTGGCGTTGAAGGGGCACACGTCCTGGCACACGTCGCACCCGTAGACCCAGTCGCCCATCAGCGGCTGCAAGTCGGCCGGCACCGGACCCCGATGCTCGATCGTCAGGTACGCGATGCACCGCCGGGCGTCCATCCGGTACGGTGCGTCCAGGGCACCCGTCGGGCACGCGTCCAGGCACCGCCGGCATGACCCGCAGTGATCCGTGACCACCGGCGACGGCGGCAGCTCCAGCGTGGTGATGATCTCGCCCAGGAAAAAGAACGACCCCAGCCGCGGGTGGATCAACAGGGTGTTCTTGCCGATCCACCCGACGCCGGCCGCCGCCCCCGCCTCGCGCTCGATGATCGGGGCGGTATCCACGCACACCCGCGTCTCGAAGGGCTCGCCGATCGCCGCCCGCAGCGCGTCCGCCAGGGCCATCAGCTTCCGCCGCATCACCCGGTGATAGTCACGGCCCCAGGCGTACCGGGCGATCCGCCCCCGCGGCCCGGACGACCCCGCTCGCTCCATCGGCCGGGGGCCTCCATCCTGACCGGTCCGCTCGTCCCGGGCTTGCCGGTACTGGTGGGCCACGACGATCACCGACCGGGCCCCGGGCAGCAGCTTGCACGGATCGACGCGCAGCTCCCGGTGACGGTCCAGGTAGCTCATCTCCCCGTGCCGCCCGGCCGCCAGCCAGGCTCGGGCCTCCTCCGCCCGCCCGACCGGCCCGGCCGGCGCGATCCCCACCTCGTCAAACCCCGCCTCCAGGGCCAGCCGCCGTACCAGGCCTGATCGCTCCGCGACGCTCATGCACCCACATCATACCGCCGATTTGACACTATCCAGTGAATGTCCTACGTTGGCGCGTCCCTTTGCCAGGGTGGTCGACGACGCCCGGCGCTGCCGTGCCGACCTGTCTGGAAGGGGGGATGGGGAATACCCGTGACCGTGTTCAACTACGACTGGTTCAACGGGCCGGCCTTCGCCGCCCAAAAGGAACAGGCCCGCCAACGCTGTGCCCGCAAGAAGTTCCCGAACGTCACCCCGGAGGCCGCCGCCGGCCGGCAAGACTACCAGGCCTTTCTGACCGCCCTCGAGGCCCGCACCCTGATCTACCTGCGCGACGGCTTCAGCTACGAGATGAAGCAACTCGTGGACGTCGGCCAGTACAGCACCCTGTGCACCTTCGAGTGCGAGCCCGTCGACGAGCAGTACAAGGTCGGGGCCTTTGTCGTCACCGTGCCGTACGACGAGATCAACCGCGTTGAGGTCTTCGCCGTCCACCCGTCGGAGAAGCCCGAGGACGTGCCCCTGATCACCGGCTTCCGCACCAGCCCCGCCGATGTCATGGCCCCGCGCGACGACGCCCGCGACACCCGCGACGAGCACAAGCCCGCCCTCGGCGGCGAGTGACCGCAGCACGGCGGGGCAAAATGGGGACTGGCTCCGCGTCAATGATGCTTGATGACGGGAACATCCTCGGATGCAGGCCAAGTCCGGGGCCTAAGACACATCGCTCCCGCGGTGCCTGTCCCCATTTTGCTCCGCGGGAGGCGAGTCACGCCCTATTCGATTTCGGGTATGCCCCGCGCGGCATGCCAGATCCTGATGTGAATGGCGGCTTGGCGCTCCTCTGTCAGATCACTTGGAAAGCCATAGCCCGGTTTATTCACGATCGAGATCAAACCACAGATGAACACGGATGAACACAAATAAAACAAGAGATCGGCGTCAAACACGGCGCGCCGGGGGATCAGGATGCGATGTGTTCTCCAACTCCTTTTCTTATCAGTGTTTATCTGTGTTCATCTGTGGTTTCAATGAATAGTTCGGGATAGTGCCAGACTTGCCTTGACGTCCTCATGCGGAATGATGCGGCCGGCTCTGACGTCGTCCAGTCCTTGGTCAATGGCGGCCAGGAACCGGATCCGCTCTTCGATATCTAACCAGGTGGCGGAGTCCGGCTTTCTCACTTCTCACTTCTCACTTCTCACCTTCCCGGCCTTGCGGTTACACTGGCGGCGGCCCATGGACCTTGCGACTGCCCCATTGCCGGATCGCCCTTCGCCCGCCGACGTGGACCGGGCGGCCAGCGAGCACCATCGCTGGCGCAAACGCAACCGCTACTACTACGACCAGTTGAGCCGGCTCTATCGCCGGCACGTGCCCCCCGGCGCGTCCGTGCTGGAGATCGGCTGCCAGGCCGGCGACCTGCTGGCTGACGTTCGACCGGCCAGGGGCGTCGGCATCGACTCCGACCCCGCGATAATCGCCGTCGCCCGCGCCCGCCATCCGGAGCTCACCTTTCTGGCCGGCGGGCTCGACCAACTCCCGCCCGACCAGCGCTTCGACTACGCGCTCATCTGCAACGCCGTCGGGCAGATGGAGGACGTGCAGGCCGTCTTCACCGAGGTCCGCCGCTTCTGCCTGCCCCACACCCGCGTCATCGTCGCCTACCAGAACGCCCTCTGGGAGCCGATCCTCGCGCTCGCCAGCCGTAGCGCCCTGCGTCGCCCCGTGGCCGGCCAGAACTGGCTCTCCCGCGATGACCTCGCCAACCTCCTCCATCTGTCCGGCTTCGAGGTCGTCCGCCAGTTCTGCGAGATCCTCTGCCCCAAGCCGCTGCCCCCGCTCAGCGGCTTCCTCAACCGCTTCCTCGTCAAGTTCTGGCCGTTCAAGCACCTCGCCCTGGCGATCATGGTCGTCGCCCGGCCGCGGATGCGGGTCTTCGAGCCCGGCCGCGAGCGGGTCAGCGTGATCGTGCCCACCCGCAACGAACGCGGCAACATCGAGCCCCTCATCCGCCGCACGCCGCAGATGGGCGCCTGGACGGAGCTGATCTTCGTCGACGGCTGGAGTACGGACGGCACTCCCGACGAGGTCCGCCGCTGCATGGCTCTCTACCCCGACCGCCCCATCCGCCTCATTGCCCAGGAGGGCCCGACCGGCAAGGGCCAGGCCGTCCGGCAGGGTTTTGACGCCGCCGGGGGTGACATCCTCATGATCCTCGACGCCGACCTCACCGTCGCCCCGGAGGACCTGCCCAAGTTCACCCGCGCCCTGGCCGACGGCGTCGGCGAGTTCATCAACGGCACGCGCCTCGTCTACCCCATGGCCACGCAGGCCATGCGCTTCCTCAACAAGTGCGGCAACCGATCGTTCAGCCTGCTGTTCACCTGGCTGATCGGCCAGCGCTTCCGCGATACCCTCTGCGGCACCAAGGTCCTCACCAAACGTAACTACGAGCGCATCACCGCGGTGCGCGGCGAGTTCGGCGGGCTCGACCCCTTCGGCGACTTCGACCTCATCTTCGGTGCCGCCCGCACGGACCTTCAAATCATCGAGATCCCCGTACGCTACGGCGCCCGGGCCTACGGGCAGACCAACATCCGCCGCTTCCGCGACGGCTGGCTCCTGCTGCGGATGAGTTGGCGGGCCTTTTGGAGGTTGAGACTGCGATGAGCGGCCAACCCGGCAGTGTGAGCTTCACGACCGATCGCTTCGTGGTCACCGGCGGGGCGGGTTTCCTCGGCTCGTTCGTTTGCGAACAGTTGATCGCCCGCGGCGTCACCGACGACCGGCTGTTTGTGCCCCGGCAGCGCGACTACGACCTGACCCGCGAGAAGGACGTCGCCCGCATGTACCTCGACGCCCGGCCGGACGTGGTGATCCACCTTGCCGCCGAGGTCGGCGGTATCGGGGCCAACCGGGCCAACCCCGGCCGGTTCTTCTATGCCAACCTGGCCATGGGCCTGCACCTCATCGAGCACGCCCGCCGGGTCGGCCTCCGCAAGTTCGTCCAGGTCGGCACCATCTGCGCCTACCCCGCCTTGACCCCCGTGCCTTTCCGCGAAGAGAATCTCTGGGCCGGTTACCCCGAGGAAACCAACGCCCCCTACGGCATCGCCAAAAAAACCCTGCTGGTCATGTGCCGGGCCTATCGCCAGCAGTACGGCCTCAACGCCGTCTACCTGCTGCCGGTGAACCTGTACGGCCCGCGCGACAACTTCGACCTCGACACCTCGCACGTCATCCCCGCCCTCATCCGCAAGTGCGTCGAGGCCCGCGACGCCGGCCGCGAGTCCATCACCTGCTGGGGTGACGGTTCGCCCACCCGCGAGTTCCTCTATGTCGAGGACGCCGCCGAAGGCATCATCCTGGCTACCAAACGCTACGATGAAGCCGCACCCGTCAACCTCGGCAGCGGCCGTGAAATCAGCATCCGCGAATTGGCCGAACGGATCGCCCGCCTGACCCGCTTCACCGGCCGCATTCTGTGGGACACCGACAAGCCCAACGGCCAACCCCGCCGCTGCCTGGACATCAACCGTGCCCGCCAGCGCCTCGGCTTCACCGCCCGCACCGACCTCGAAACCGGCCTGCCCCAAACCATCGCCTGGTACGAACAACAAAGACGTGAGAAGCTGGAATAGGGCGTACCTCGTCACCCGCGGGCGAAATGACCAATGGCGAAGCACCAATGACCAATGAAGTCCCAATGACGAAGTCCGAATGACGAATGGGTGGCATGGGCCTGTACTCAGGCCCGTGGCCTCCCCCGGCGCAACCACGGGTCGGAGTACCGACCCATGCCACCCGCCGGAGTTCTGGTTTCGGGCTTAGGCATTCGCCATTGTGCCGGATGGCCCACCCGTCTGCCTAACCGGTCGCGGACTCAGGGGTGCCCGTGACCCGGGCGACGGCCCGATTGGCCAGCGTCCCGATGATCCCGACCACGATCACCGCGACCACGATCCCGCTGACCCAGAACCACGTTTGCCGGGCGTTCGTGAAATCCAGTTCGGAGAGTTGGGCGCCGATCAGGGCCGCCACCACCGTCCGCGGTGACATGCCGATCAGCGTACCCAGAACGTACGCCAGCGGGCGGACGCGGGTGGCCCCCATCACCAGGTTGGTCATGGCGAACGGCGAATTAGGTGGAACGCGCAACAGCGTCACGATCAGCAGCGTTTTCCAGAACCCGCCGCCGATCAGCGCGTCGCAGACCGCTTTCCACTTGGGCTGTTCCTCGATCAGTCCGACGACACGGTCACCCGAGGCCCGCCGGGCGACCAGATAGGCCAGGCTGGCCCCGATGACCGCGCCCGTCATGGCCGCCGTTGGTCCGACCAGCCGTCCAAACGCCCACCCGCCCATCACCGACTGGGCATAAGTCGGCAGCAGGGCTAGGCCGGCACACACCGCAAAACCGGTCACGTAGATCACCACGCCCAGATCGCCGTGGGCTTGCAGCCAATGCCCGGTCCATTTCAGCGAGCCGAGCAGCACCAGACCGCTAATGGCCGGCATGGTGCCCGCAACCACCGCCAAAGGGGCCACCGGCCCCAGCCGCCGCACGATGCTCTTGAAGTCCAGGCTCACCGGGCTGGCCACCGCACCCTCCGGCACACAAGCCGCGCTATCCGGAGCGGAAGTCGCCGCATCTTGAGCGGGTGTCACCGCCTCTTGAGCAGGAGTACCCGTATCGGGTGTGGGAGTCACTGTGCGATCGGAGTTCGAGTCCATACCATGCAGGTTAGGCTCACCTGCCACGAGGGTCAAACGCAAACCGCGGACCTGTCAGCGCAGCCACCGCATTCAATGAGCAGGGCCCGTCGCCGTTCGCCTGCAATACCCGCGTCCGGTTTACCTCTTCGCGACGACATCCGCGTGCAATACCCGCGACGGGTTTACCTCTTCGCGACGCCACCGCCCGCCGCCCGCCCGTTGAACGTCAGCAGACTCACCGGCAGCGCCACCGCCATGTTCGCCGTCAGCGAGATCAGGCTGATCCACTGAAAACTCAGCGTCGGTCCACCGGTGATCAGGTCCCAGTAGGCGATGAGCACCCCGACGGCACACCCCGCCCCCGCGCCCGCGATGGTGCCCGCGGTCGTCGCGAACGGCACGAACAGCGCCATGAAAAACAGCCCGAACAGCGGGGCCACAAAGATGTGGTTCGTCCGGACCGTCACCTCCATGATGTTGCCCGTCACCCGGCCCATGAACGAACTCAGCACCACCGCCGCCAGCCCGCTGACCACGGCGATGAGCCGCGCCCGGTTCATCCGCCCGGCCTCCGAGTCCGCCCGGTCCGGCGAGCGGAAACGGTCCACGAAGTCCACGCTCACCACCGACGAAGCCGAGTTGATCCCCGACGACAGGCTCGACATCGCCGCCGCCAGCAGCCCCGCGATCACCAGCCCCGTGACGCCCGGCGGCAGGAACCGCACGATGTAGAATGGGAAGATCTTGTCGGCATCCTGCTCGATCGTCATGCCGCTGCCCAGGTATTCTGGATATGTCCGGAAGAACCCCAACAGGGCGAAGCCCAGGCTCGCCAGGCACAGCGTGATCACAATGTTCGACACCCCGGTCACCAGGAACGCCCGCCGCGCCGCCTTCGTGTCCCGTGTCGCCAAGTACCGCTGGATGGCCATCTGGTCCGAGCCCGCCGTGCAGATCCACCACACGGTCATGAACACGATCGACCCGACGACCGTCGCCCGCACCGTGGGATCCGTGCTGAAAACCGGCTGGGCGTCCCAACTCGGGGACCACTCGCGCGGCCACCAGCCCGACACCCCGCCCATCGCCGTGCTGATCACCACGATCGACAGAATCGCCCCGCCCAGCAGGATCAGCGACTGGACCACGTCCGTCAGCACCACCGCCCGCAGACCGCCCATCGACGTGTACACCACCGTCACCAGCCCGATGACCGCCGCCACGTACGGCGTCACCTTCGGATCCCACCCGAACATCACCACGATGATCTTGTCCGCTGTCAGGTGGATGATCAACGCCATCCACAGCAGGCGGGTCGCCAGGAAGATGATGGAAGCCAGCAGCCGGATCTGAATCCCCAGCCGCGTCTCCAGGAGTTCGTACGCGCTGGTCACCCGCAGGGCCATGAACCGCGGGATCAGCAGGTACCCGACCACCACGTAGGCGATCGGAATCGACACCATGGTCCAGAGGATCACCGGCCCCTTGTTGATGATCTCCCCGGGCATCGCCAGGTAGGTGATGGTGCTCAGCAGCGTGGCGAAGAGGGACAGGCCCACGAACGACGAGCGCATCTGCCGCCCGCCCAGCAGGTAATCCTCGCGGCTCACCGTCCGCCGGGCGTAGTAAACACCAACGGCCAGCATCCCCAGCCCATACGCGACGATGACTCCGTAGTCCAGAGCCGTCATCCCCGGGTGGTGCGGGTTGATCGGCGGCATGCGAACCTCTCAGCCCGCATAGAGGGGAATGAATGCTCGTTCGTCCAGGTGGGTTCGCAGCAACTGTTGCGCTCGGGCCACCTCCGCCGCCAGGATCGCGCTCAGCATGCCCCGGTGTTCCTCCAGGGTCTGCTGCACGCGGGCCTTCCACTGCTCGCCGCTGATGATCACCGGATGAATAATCGGCAGCGGGGCTCGCTGGTAGAGCATGGTCAGCCGCTTGTTCGCCGCCGCGTCCACCAGCGCCTCATGAAAGCGCCGGTCCGCCTCGGCCACGCCCAAGACGTACTCCTCACGCACCAGCCGCTCCAACTGATCGCAGGCCTCCTTCATCGGCCGCAGGTCCCGCGGGGTGTTGTGCCCCAGCCGCACGACCCGCTCGATCGCCCCGCCCTCCAGCATCACCCGGACCTCGATGATCTCCAGGATGTCCTCCGTGCTCAGGTCCGGGACGAAGTAGCCGGTCTTCGCTCCCTTGCGGATGAAGCCCTCGGCCTCCAGGCGGGCGAAAGCCTCACGCAGCGCAGCACGGTTGACCTCCAGCCGCTCCGCCCATTCCGTCTCCCGCAGCCGCTCGCCCTCGGTGACCTGCTCGAGAACCAGGAGCCGACGCAACCGCTGGTATGCCTGCTCGCGTTGCGAGCCCTGATCTGATGCCGCCATTGACATCCCCTGAAACGTATGTTACACGTAGACCAAAGATAGAGTGTACAGGAACAGCGAAATCCTGTCAACAGATATCCGGCTCATCCGCACCCCAGTATTCACGCAGCGGTCGAAACCCCAGGGGCGACGGAACTTAGGGAAGTATATAACGATGCGAAAGAGCGTTATCAAGCAAAAACTCAGCCGAAATGAGCCCGTTTTGCTCACCCAGCTCCACCTGACCGACCCCTCCGTATTCGAGCTGGCCAGCCTGATGGGCTTCGACGGGATCTGGATGGATCTCGAACACCATACCTACAGCATGGAGACGGCGACCGCCATGATGCGGGCGACGCGGGTTGGCAACGCGGAGATCCTGGCCCGGCCGGCCAAGGGCGAGTTCACCCGCATCAGCCGCCTGCTCGAAGCCGGTGCGCACGGCATCATGTACCCACGCTGTGACGATGCCAACGAGGCCGCCGAGGTCGTCCGCTGGGCCAAGTTCGCCCCGCTGGGCAAACGCGGGTTCGACGGCGGTAACCCCGACATGCCCTATTGCACCATGTCCATGGCCGACTACATCCGCCAGGCGAACGACGAAACCTTCCTGCTCATCCAGCTCGAGGAGGAGCACGCCGTCAAGAACGCCCAGGCCATCGCCGAGGTGCCCGGCGTCGACGTGCTTTTCTTCGGCCCGGCCGACTTTACCGTGCTCAGCGGTATCCCCGGCCAGTTCGATCATCCCCGCGTCATCCGGGCCATGGAGCAGGTCGCCGAAGCCGCCCGCAAGACGGGTAAGCACTGGGGCACCCCCGCCTTCTCCGTCGAGCACGCCAAAAAACTGCTCGACATGGGGGCGACCTTCCTGTGCCACACCGCCGACATCCTGCTTGTCAAGGAGGGGCTCAGTCGCGTTCAGCAGGAGTTCGCCCCGTTGGGCTTTCGCTTCAACGGCGGTCTGTGACCGCTCCCCCCTCCCTCGTTCGTCGAAAGGTAGGAGCCATGCATCGGGTTTTAATCATCGGCGTGGGTTCCATCGGGGAGCGCCACCTGCGCACCTTTAAGGCCACCAGCCGGGCTGAATTGTCCCTGTGCGAGAGCAGCGACCAGCTCCGTCAGGTCGTGGCCGACCGCTACGGTGTCACCAGGACCTTCGCCACCCTCGATCAGGCCCTCGGCGAAAGGTGCTTCGACGCCGCGGTCATCTGCGTGCCGACCCACCTGCACATCCCCATGGCCCGGCAACTGGTCGAGGCCGGCGTCCACGTGTTCATCGAGAAACCCCTCAGCCTGAACCTCGATGGCATTGACGAGCTGATGCGGCGGATCGACGAGCAGGGCGTCAAGGCCGCGGTGGCTTACACCTACCGCTCGCACCCCGCCTTGCGGTCCATGAAGCAGGCGATCGACGCGGGGCGGTTCGGTCGACCGGTGCAGCTCGTGTCCACCTGGGGCCAGCACTTCCCCAAATACCGGCCGGCATACCGGCAGATTTACTACACCAGCCGGGCCACCGGCGGCGGGGCGATTCAGGACGTGCTGACCCACGCGATCAACGCCGGTGAGTTCCTGGTCGGGCCGATTGACCGCCTCGTCGGCGACGCCGCCCATCAGGTGCTCCAGGGCGTCGAGGTCGAGGACACGGTCCACGTGATCGCCCGCCACGGCTCGGTCATGGGCTGCTACAGCCTCAACCAGCACCAGACGCCCAACGAAAACACCATCACCGTCATCTGCGAGCGGGGTACCGCCCGGTTCGATCTCAACAACGCCCGCTGGCAGTCCATGAGCGAACCCGAGGGCGGTTGGAAGATCGAGTTCCAGTTCTCGCGCGAGCGCGACGACATTTTCGTTCACCAGGCGCACCTGTTCCTGGACCTGCTGGAGGGCCGAGGCCAACCGGCCTGCACGGTGGCTGAGGGCCTGCAGACCCTGCGGGTCAACCTCACGGTCCTGGCGGCCGCGGACAACCCGCCCTGGATCCCCCTGGTGGGCTGATTGCCGGAGAGCTTTCTGATGCCTGATCCCGGACACGCTGAGCCGACCATCCCGCACCTGTTTGACCTGACCGGCAAGGTCGCCCTGATCACCGGAGCAACGGGCTACCTCGGGCAGGCGCTGAGTCGGGCGCTGGCCGAAGCGGGTGCCGGCGTGGTCATCTCCAGCCGGGACCAGGCCCGGGCCGCCGAGGCTGCCGCGCAACTGCCCGTCGTCGGTCCGGCCCGGCATCATGGCGTGGCCCTCGATTACATGGACCCCGCGTCCATCGAGCAGTCCGTCGCCGAGGCCGTCCGCGTGGCCGGTCGCGTCGACATCCTGGTCAACAACGGCTACGAGCGGGTCACCTCCGACTGGCGGGACGTGACCGCCGAGCAGTTCACCCGCCAGCTTTCCAACGCCACGGGCTGTTTCATGCTGGCCCGGCTCATTCGCGGCCACGCGGTGGAACGCGGCGGCGGGGCGAGCATCATCATGCTGGGCTCGATGTACGGCCTGGTCGGCTCGTACCCCGACGCCTATGTCGACGTGCCCATGTCCAGCCCGGTCGCCTACCACGCCCTCAAGGGCGGCATCCTTTCCATGACCCGTCACCTGGCGGTCTACTGGGCCAAGGACGGCGTCCGCGTGAACTGCCTGTCGCCCGGCCCGTTCCCCGCCCCGACGGTCAGCCCCAAGATGATCGAACGGCTCTCCGGCAAGAGTCCCATGCGGCGTATGGGGCAGCCCTGGGAACTCAAGGGGGCGGTGGTTTTCCTGGCCAGCGAGGCCAGCAGCTACATGACCGGGGCCAATCTGATCATCGACGGCGGCTGGTCGGCTTGGTGAGGCGGCCGGTCCTCGCCGCATCCCCATATGTAACATCCTTTGATGGCGATGGTTGTGATTGTCGGCGGTCGGCGCCCGGGTCGCGCTTTCGCCTGCCAGCAATCAAGGGGAGCTGATTTTCCTTCGCGGCCGGGTTGACGGTCCGCCACGCTGGCCCGCCAGCGGGCTTATTCCCTACAATTCAACAGGATGCATACGGCGGACCGGAGCGAAGAACCGGAATCGGGGCTTGCTTTGACAACGACATGGGCTATAATTATGTTGACAAGAGACTCTGTTGAGGCGAGGATGGGAGTGGGAAGGGCGGCGACGTGAGGATCTGACCATGCCGTACGGACGACCCAGTCGGCGGACGCTTTTCGCGAGACGGACAGCTTCGTGCAGTCCAAGCAGCAGGCAATGCTGCC
>CAZEEJ010000110.1:0-17757 GCA_964511155.1 uncultured Planctomycetales bacterium
CTCTACTGGCTGGCCATGTCGATCAGTGCCCCCGTGCCCCACGAAGCGGTCGACTACTACGATGGCGAGGGCGGCCGGCCCCATCTCCGCGAGTGGCCCATTGGCACCGGCCCGTACCGCATGGCCGTCCATCGCAAGGACGACTTCATCGCCCTCGACAAAAACCCCGATTGGCGAGGCGTCACCCAGCCCGAGCGGCGGCTCCCCGGCACCCGGTATCCCACCGAGGGCGAACCCGGGGATACCGAGGCCGGTCGGCTCGACCCGATGTACGTCGACCAGCCCCTGCCGTTCTTCGATCGGCTCGAATATCGCCGGGACAAGGAGATCGTCACCCGCTTCGGCAAGTTCCTCCAGGGCTACTACGACGGGGAAGAGATCATCGAGGAGACCTTCCACCAGGCGGTGTCCGGCGGGGAACTCACGCCCGCCCTGAAGGAACGCGGCATCCGGCTCAGTATGGAGACCATGCTGCGGGTCTGGTATTTCGCCTTCAACATGGATGACGACGTGGTCGGCGCTCCCCGGGTCTTCAGCGATCCCGACCGCGAGCGGGAGCGGGAGCTATGGATCGACCGCAACCGCAAGCTGCGGCAGGCGCTCAACCTGGCTTTCAACACGCAGGAGGAGATCGACATCTTCATGAACGGCCGGGCGCTCAAGGCCGAGTCGCCGCTGCCGCCCGGGGTGTTCGGCCACGAGCCCGACTATCGCAATCCCTACCGGGAATACGATCCCCAGCTCACGCGGGCGCGGCAGTTGATCGCCGAGGCCGGCTACCCGAACGGCATCGACCCGCGCACCGGTCGGCCGCTGCGGATCGAACTCAGCGTTCCGGATACCGACCCCCGTACCCTCGAGCTCTTCCGGATGACCGCCCGCATGTTTGGCCGGTTAGGCGTCGAGCTGAAGATCGACGCCGTCACCTACAACGCGTTCGTCCAGAAGATGCGCCGCGGGGCCTTTCAGGTCCTGCGTTGGGGATGGTTCGCCGACTACCCGGATCCGCAGACGTTTTTCCTGCTCCTCTACGGGCCGGAGAGTGCCGCGGGCACCGGCCGCAACAACAAAGCCAATTTCAGGAATGCCCGCTTTGACTTTCTCTATGACCGGATGTCCACGCTCAGCGACGACGAATCCGCCACGTGGACCGAGCCCGGCCCGGATGGTTCCGATCAGGCGGTGACCATGAGTCGCGGCGAGATCATCCGCGAGATGATCGCCATCTTCGAGCACGAATGCCCGTGGATCGTCAATCATCACCCAATGTCGTACAACCTGTTCCACGCCTGGTACCGGAACGTGAAGCCCAACACGGTGATCTACACCGGGGCCAAGTACCGGGACGTGGACGCCGAGCTGCGCCAAAGTCTGCGGGAGGGATGGAATCGGCCGGTGCTCTGGCCGGCATGGGTCTTTTTCGCCATCGTGGCCGCGCTGGTCACGCCGGCCGTGAGAACGTACATTCGCCGCACCCGGCACTGAGCGCCGCCGCCCCGGCAGAGCCGCGACCGTAAGGGAGCGGTGCACGGGGTCTCCGCTCCCTTACGGTCGCGGCTCTGCATAGTCGCCGCCGTGTGCCACTGCTCTTTGAGCAGTGCTTTCGCGTGCACCGCTACGCGTACACCGGTCGCCTTTGACCGTCCCGAGGGTTCGCCATGATCGCGTACATCATCAGACGGGTATTCTACGGCGTGCCCATCGTGCTCGGCGTGCTCTTCCTCCTCTTCCTCCTCTTCTTCCTCTACGCCGACCCCGAGGCCATGGCCCGCAAGGCCCTCGGCGAAAAAGCCTCCGTCGACGTCGTCACCAACTGGATCAGCGAGAAGGGCTACGACCGCCCCCGGTTCGTCAACACCCGCTACCCGATCACCGCCGCCGGCTTCTGGACCGACGCCATCCTGTTCAACCACTTCCACAGCATGTTGACTCTCAACTTCGGCCGGTCCGACATCGACGATTATCCCATCCTCGACCGCGTGAAGCAGGGGGCCGGGCCTTCCCTGGCCGTCACCGTCCCCATCTTCGTCATCGGCACCCTGGTCACCATCGCCGTCTCCCTCTTCGTCGCCTTCTTCCGCGGCACTTACATCGACCACGCCGGCCTCTTCGCCTCCGTCCTGGCCATGAGCGTCGTCATCTTCGTCTACATCATGGTCGGGCAGTACTTCTTCTCCAGCCAGTGGCGGTGGTTCCCCATCAGCGGCTTCGACCGCTCGACCGCCTGGCGGTTCGTCGCCCTGCCCGCCCTGGTCGGCGTCATCAGCAACCTCGGCGGCGGCGTGCGCTTCTACCGCACCATCATGGTCGAGGAGGTCAACCGCGATTACGTCCGCACCGCCCGGGCCAAGGGCGTCGGTGAGATCCGCATCATGTTCAAGCACGTGCTCAAGAACGGCATGTTGCCCATCCTCACCAGCCTGGTCATGCAGATCCCCTTTTTGTTCCTGGGATCGCTGCTCCTGGAGAACTTCTTCGGCATCCCCGGCTTGGGCAGCGTGACCTATGACGCCATCGACCAAAACGATTTCGCCACGCTCCGCGTCATGGTCTTCATCGGGGCCGTCGTCTTCGTTATCGGGCAGATTCTGACCGACATCAGTTATTCCCTGGTGGACCCGCGGGTGCGTTTGTCGTAGAGGTGCGGCTGTGCTCGACTGGCAGGAGTATCACACGTCGAACGCGGTGGTGGCGCTGATCGTCGTGACCAGCGCATGGGGCGCCTGGTACGGCCGCCACAACACCTTCTGCCGCCAGTTCATGCGCGACTTCCTGCGTCGCCGCCTGGCCGTCGCCGCCTCCGCCCTCTTCGCCCTGTTCGTCCTCGTCGCCTTGGCCGACTCGATCGCCTGGTGCGATCCCGTCCCGCATGAAGAGGCCCAGACGGCCGGCATCGAAGCCTTCCAAGCCCGTTCGCTCATCGACCGCCTGTTCCCCAGGAACTTCCAGGAGAGCGTCTACTCCGCCCCGCTGGCCAGCCAAAGCTTCTACGGCGACCAGCCGCTCATTCACCCCGGCAAACACCTGCTCGGCACCACGATCATCGGCCACGACACCCTGCACCAGACGCTCAAGGGCTTCCGGCCGGCCATGATCATCGGGGCCTTCACCACCCTGCTGGTTATCCCCATCGCCATCGTCATGGGCGTGCTGGCCGGCTACTTCGGCCGACGCATCGACGATCTGGTCCAGTACATCTACTCCACCCTCGCCTCCATCCCCAACATCCTCCTGCTCATCGCTCTCATCCTGGTCATGGGCCGCGGGACGCTTCAGGTCTGTATCGCCCTCGGGATCACCACCTGGGTCGGTCTCTGCCGTCTGCTGCGGGCCGAGACGCTCAAACTGCGCGAGCTCGAATACGTCCAGGCCGCCCGCGCCCTGGGCATGAGCCACACGCGCATCATCTGCCGCCACATCATCCCCAACCTCTTCCACATCGTGCTCATCAGCTTTGTGCTGCGGTTCAGTTGGCTGGTGCTCAACGAGTCGATCCTGTCGTACTTCGGAGTCGGGCTAGAGGGCAGCTTCGGGGCGATGATCGTACTGGCCCGCGATGAGTTGGCCCGCGAGCCGGTCATCTGGTGGAACCTCACGGCCGCCTCGACCGCCCTGTTCCTGCTCGTCCTGACCGCCAACATCGTCGGCGACGCCGTCCGCGACCTGCTCGATCCGCGCGTGCGGACCGCGGAATGAGAGTAGGAGAGAGAAGACAGAAGACAGGAGACAGGAGACAGAATGAAGAATTGAGAATTGAGAATTGAGAATCGAGAATCGAGAATTGCAGATTACAGACTGCGGACGATGAGGGAATGCGGGAACGCGTGAGAGACTTGCGACGTGTTTACCTCTTCGCGACGAGCCCCCCGTGTTTACCTCTTCGCGATGTACCCACCGCGTTGACCCCTTCGCGGGAAAGTCCACAACGTGTTTACCTCTTCGCGATCATTCCTTGGGTTTCTCCGTGCACTGGGGCCACGCACCCTCGGGGAGCGCCGGCACGTCAACGCCCGCCTTGGGCAACGTCCCGCTGAGTTCCTGCCGCCAGTGAGCGACGTCGCCGGCCGGCCCATACACGTAGAGCATCACCAGCGGCGTATCCCCGATGTTGGTCAACTGGTGAAACTCGCCCGGCGGGATCATCACCGCCTGGCCGGCCTCCACCGTCTGCCGCTCCGTGCCGAGGCACATCTCCCCCGTGCCCTCGACCACGAAGTAAACCTCCTCCTGCTCCTGGTTGTGCCACGGCACCTGCCCGCCCCGCGGCTCCAGCACCACGTAGCCCATGCAGAAGCTCTGAAAGCTGATCGGCGAGGCCCCGCCCACCAGGTTGCGCGTCCGCCGCCGGGCAGGGTAGGTCCGACCTTCCATCTGGTTCACATCAGCGATGATCATCTTGGCCTCCTGTTGTGTGGTCGCCGGCAGTTACCGGCCGGCCGTTCTTCACGCGTCACATTTCGTAACGTGGGGGGAGGAAGTGAGAAGTGAGAGATGAGAAGTGAGAAACCGTCTTCGCTGGTGGAGGCCGGTGAACATTATCGCCGGCGAGGTCGGCACGCAGGAACGGGAAAAAGCTTTCTCACTTCTCACCTCTCACCTCTCACTTCCCCCCTCTCACTTTCCCCAGAATGTCAAATACGGTCTCCCCTCGATTAGCCGCTGCACATACAGTGCCACTTCGCGGGCATGGTAATCGCCCCACATGCTCGACTCCCCGCAGGGCACCTTGCGCCCCTCGGGGATGTGGTCCCAGCCGTTCGGCCGATGGTAGACCGAGTGCAGGAGCAGCCCTTGGTGGTCGGCCGCGGTGCTCAGGTAGGGCTCGTCGAACAGCGTCTGCAGCACGGTCAAACCCGCCTGCCAATAACGCCGCCCGTCCTCCGTCCGCCCCTTGGCTTCCAGGTAGCGGCCGAGCCGCAGGAGGCCTTGCGAGGCGATGGCCGCCGCGGAGCTGTCCACCGGTTCGTGGTCGTTGAAAGGCTCCGCCGCCCGGCCGAGGTAGTCCCCCATCCGAGTCAGCCCCGGCGCCCCTGTGTCCCAGTACGGAATTCCGTCAGTCGGGCTGTGCTCGATGTAGAAGTCGCAGCTCGCACCGGCCGCCTTGAGCATCAAATGCTCGATCTCCTGCCGTCCCTCGAACGCCGCCAACTCGTCATCACCGAGCGTCTCCAGAAACTCCAGCTCCTCGGCAAACCCGCACATGATCCACGCCAGCCCGCGCGTCCACGTCGAGAAGGGCGAGTACCCCTGTTGCGAGTTCGGACAGCGGTAGTTCCCGTCCGTGACGTTGAAGACCGATTCGTGAGCCACGCGGCCGCGGAGGTCGTAGCTGTCGCGCCCCTCGCCGTAATACACGGAGTAGGCGGCCGTCGCCCGGGCGTGCTCGATGAACCGCTCCAGCAGGGAGATGGCCCGGTCGTTTTCGTCCATGAGCACGTGGCCGAGCCGATGCCCCATGGCCACGGCCCGCAACGAGCGAATCGTGTCCGCGAACAGCGAATGCGGCCCGTTGAACGAATGGATGTATCCGCCCGTGCGGATGCGTGTCCACCGCCGGGCTTGGACCGCCCCAGAGCACTTGAGGGCCAGCTCATAAAAATGCCGCTCCCACTCATCCGCGGGAATACGGCCCTCGTGCATCAGCCGCAGCAGGTTTCCGTAGGTGCTGACGTTGTTGAAGCCGTGGTCGTGCACCCCCATGTGGGTGACGTGAGGGGCCATGAGCTGCACGGTCCGGCGGCGGCCGCGTTCGAGCCATTTCGCTTCGCCGGTGGCGTCAAAGTGCAGCAGCATCGAGCCGAACTGAAAGCCCTGCGTCCATTCGGTCCAGCCGCGGGTGGTGTATCGGCCGCGGACGGTGAAGACAGGCGAGCCCTGGGCCGCGTCGTACTGTTCCTCCATCGCCTGCAGCTTGGCACCGCTGAGTTCCCACAGGCGGCTGATCCGGCCGGCCAGGTCGCCGGGCTGAAGTCCGGTGTTGATTCTGATCATCAGGTCCGAGCCCCCGTTGTCCAGTCCCGGCGTGGCGACACGCGACGCCCGGATAAAGGGATACCTGATTCATGGGCGGTGGGCAAGCCGGCCGCCGCTTGCGCTTCGCACTCCCCGCCGCTTGCGGCTTCGCACGGCTCCGCGAGAGGCCCTCGTTCGGTGAGCCACCAGCAATTGGCACTCCCGAAAAAAGAATCGCGTTTTTGGGGTGAATTCGCTTGCCTTGGCCTATAATATGTTGCATACTTGTACTGCATCAAGCCGTTAATCCCGCAGGACACGGGGGCGTGTCAGCGCCCCCGAAGGTGTCCTCCCGTGGCGTGACTTGCAAACGTGTTCCAGACGGTCTGCCGACAGACTTTGGGCGGCCGACAGACTGGATGCACGCCCGGCAGGCGCCCTGCGCGACGGCTGGTGCTCAGGATGATGGAGCGGTGCCTTGCGAGGGGCGAGGAGGAATCTCTTTCGCAGGAAGGAGGGTCAAGGATGGACCCAGCCGCCAGGATTGTTGCTGAAGGCATCGGGGATACGGGGTACCAAGTCACGGTGACGCTGCAGACGAACGGCAGCCCGGTCGCCGTCGCCACCGGTCGGGACGGCAGGAAACTCCAGGTTGTTGCCGATAATGAGTTGACTGCCATCACCGAATTGAGCCGTCGCCTGCTTCTGGAGACCATGAACTGAGCGCCGCGGCTTGTGCTCTCTCTCATCTCCGACTTGCGAACCAGGACCAAGGCAACTTGTTGCTGGCCGTCACGTACGCGTGGGCACGTCCATCAACCAGTTGACTCGGTCCCCAGCCATCAACCCGTTGACTCGATCCAGCCATCAACCCGTTGACTCGGTCCTCAGCTTGGAAATCGGGCGACTCCCCCCTATGATGTCGGCCACGATTGCGGTAGGGTGATGCTCACCATGTCGTGCCGCCGAATGCACTAATGGGTCGTGAGGCGTTCTCGCGGGAGTGAAGGGAGCTTGGCAGTCACGGAGGTTGGAACATGGCCAAGATGAAAAAGGCCAGTGTACGCATGGCCGGGTTGTGGGATCGGCTGCCGGCCGCGCTGGTCGATCACGTCGCCGCCAAGTGGGAGAAACTTTGGCCGCATATCCCGCGGACGACACACGAAGCCTCGGGCGACCCGGCCCTGCGCTGGGGACAGAGTGATCGCATCGCCGCCCTCATCCCGCTGCTGGCGGTGCTCCATGAATCGCAGGTCAACAAGATCGTTGAGGCCATCGAGCACGCCATCCTCGACGGCACCTTGAGCATGTACGATCACCCCGGCCGACACGCCGGCGAAATCTTCATTCTCGCCCGGCTCGATGGCGACGATGCCCGCGCCCGCCGTGAGCAGATCCGCGAGCTCTCCGAGTCCGAGTGACGGTCCGCTTCATACACGTGGTCAGTGACCGGCCGGCTGCGAGGTGGGTGCGAGCACGCGGATGGTCTGCTCGGCGGTCACCTGTCGATCGTCGGCCGTGACGATGAAGGCTGCGATCTGGTGCTCGCCGGGCTCCCGCAGGACGGTCTGCACTTCGTACGTGTTGCTGGCGATGGGCACGTTGTTGTCGGTCCAGAGCACACTGGCGCCCTCGCGCAGAAACGCGGGCATTTCCAGGCTCACATTGACCCACATGGGGGCTGGGCCGACCACATCACCATGCGTGCGGATGCGTGCGGGGATGGGAGCAGCGGCGGCCTGCTCGCGCGGGGGGACAATGATTGGTGCGGGTCGCTGTTCCGTTCGGGGGACGGGCTGAACACCGGTACTATACGGTTGTTGGCTGGGGCGTCGGGGCGTCGGTTGCGGCTGTGGCGTGCTCACCAGGGGCGAGACCGACCGGACACTCGGGTCGCCCGGGGCGACCCGCTGGGCGGTCGAGGTTTCGGCCGCGGGCTGCGGGTCGGCCGGGCCTTCGGCGAACAGCAGGTTGGGGTCCGCGGCATCGCCCCCGCTGACCGGACCAGGTCGCGGTCCGATACCGGGTCGCGGCGGCGAAGCCACCGGCTGGTAACGGTCCGTCGGTCGCTGACCGGCGAACTGAGGCCCGCTCGTCGGGATATCGAGCATCACCAGTCGCCCGAGGTCCGGCGGCGTCTTCGGGGGAAGCCCCGCGACCCGGGCAAACAGCGCCGCGGCGACCTGCGGCCGCCGCTCGTGCCCCAGGCCGCCCACCTTCTTGGCCTCCACCGGGAAGCGGTAGCTCCGATACCAGTCGACCGCCTGCTGGCTCTCATCCCGGCACGGCTTGAAATCGTTTTCCCCAAAGAAAATGCCGATCGGCGTGTCCCGGTATTTGGGGATCTGCGAGGTCAGGAGCAGGTCGCTGCTGAAATTGGACCCGCGCACCGCCAGACACGTAAACCGCTCGGGGTACCGATTCAGGAAGTAGTGAGCCAGGTACCCTCCGCTGGAGAAGCTCGTCGCCAGGACCTGGTTGGGGTCGGCGTTCGTTTGCCGGAACACCTCCCCCATCACCAGCAGGACCGCCCGCTCGTCCTGCCGCACGTACCACAGGTTCGGATCCCGCAGGGGATACTGCATCAGACTGGTGCAGGTCCGCAGTTCGGGAGCGATGACGATCAGCCCGTAGCGGTCCGCCTCCTCCTGCCATTCCTTGATCTGTGCGACGGCGCTGTCGTAGGGGTTCATGCCGTGGAAGGTGACCACCACGGGCCACCGCTGGCGGGCGGGGTGCCGGCCGCTGCGCTTGACGTAATCCTCCGGCAGGTAGAGCCAGTACCCCGTGCGCATCTCCGGCTCGACCCGGTGCATGACCATGCCTTTTCCGGGCTGCTGGGGCACAGCGCACCCCACCTGGCCGACCAGCAGGCCGAGAAGCAGCATCCACACACCTGTCATCGCCATCCGCAAGGCTGAGCCTTTCCGCGATCCTGTTCCGGCAGGGACCGAGCCGGCCCCACGGGCAGCCCGCCCCCCGACAGAGCCGGCATTCGGTTTTATCGAACACTCACCGCCTGCCGGATGAACAAAATGTTCAGGGCGTAGTTCGCTTCCTGCGGGGCGAAATGGGGACAGGCACCGTGGGAGGGATCGGTCGCCGGCCCCAAACCTGGGTCACATCCAAGGATGTTTCAGTCATGAAGCATCGCTGGGGCAAAGCCAGTCCCCATTTCGCTCCGCGGGAGGCGAGTTACGCCCCAATGGTTACAGTTCAAACGCCAACCGCTCGCGGTAAGTTCGGCAGAACAGCCCCAGGATACGCCCGAGTGCGTAGGCGAAGTAGAATCCCGCCCCCATCACCACGGCCCACGCCACCAGCCCCAGCAGCATGTTCAGGAAGCCGACCCCCAGGCCCTCCTTGGCGGCGCTGAGAATGATCGGGCCCGCCCAGTTGAGCACCGCCGCCATGATCCCGAGGTAAATGCCCAGGTACAGCAGCGTGATCAGGAACAGGAAGATGTAGTGGCCGAAAGTCGCCAGGATCGACTTGGTCACGCGGATGGGGTCCAGCCCCTCCATCGCATGACTGCTCGACAGCCCGATCATGTTCATGGGCACGCCGAACGTGATCAGGGCCAGGACGACCAGATTGGCCGGTTGGCCCAGCACGGCGAAATCCGACATGCTGTCCGGGAAACTCTTCGAAATGGTCACCAGCGCGATCATGACCACGACGTACAGCAGGAGCAGGATGGCGTAGCCGCCCAGCGCCGCCCCCAGGTTGATCACGTTCCACGTCAGGTTCGGCGGATGCTCCGCCCCGGATGTCGTGGTGCGGATGGTGTCAATCAGGATGTAGTAGCCCACCGAGCCGAAGTACACCGCCTGGGCGATGAAGGCCACGCTGATGAATACGCCCACCCAGCCGTAGTCCGTCTCACCCTTGCTTTCGGTGATCGGGTTGAGGCTCGCGCTCATCAGGAAGCCCAGGATGGCCAGCAAGGGGACGGCAATGCTCGCCAGGGCAATACCCATCGCCCCGGCGATGGTGCCCATGGCCGGCAGCGGGTAGGTGGTCGCACCGGTGAAACCGGAGTAAAAGGTCACGGATACCTTCATCCGGTCGGCCATCGAGTCCTGGTAGCGGGCCTTGCCTGCCTGCGCTGTCGCCACCGGGGGGATGCCCGCGCCGCAGTAGCGACACATGACCTCCGTGTGCAGGTCCAGGACCTTGATTTTCTGCCGGCAGTTGGGGTTGGGGCACACGCGAATCGAAGGATCCTCGGGCAGGGCCGCCGGCTGGTCGGCCTGGGCCGCCGCCTGGGCCTCCTTGAGGGTCATCGGCTTGCCTTTGGCTTCGCGTACCGTGGCCCGGCCGGCCGACTCCAGGGACCCCAACGTGCCCAGATCAAAGCCCACGTCGTCGGCGGAGCCCTCTTCCTGGGCCGCCGGCAACCGGATCTGGTGCTTGCAGCCGGGACATTTGACCTTCTTGCCCGCCAACTTGTCCGGGGCCTGCAGGACCTTCTTGCAATTGGGGCACGTCACCTTCAACACAGTCGCACTCCGCCGTAGCGTACGGATAATCCTTCTATTATCCCGTCGTGAGGCCGCGGGTCAAGCCAGCCACGTCGCGGGTTGTCCGGGTGGGGGGGAAGGAACCACGGATGAACACGGATGGACACGGATAGGAGACAGGAGACAGGAGACAGGAGACAGGAGAAGAGGAGGCTGAAGGCTGAAGGCTGAAGGCAGGAGGCTGAAGGCTGAAGGCTAAAGGCAGAAGACAGGAGACAGGAGATAGGAGACAGGAGATAGGAGCGCAGCGTCCGGGCTTCTGTCTCCTGTCTTCTGCCTTCTGCCTTCTTCATTCACTCCAGGCAGTCGGGATCCCCGGGCACGTCTGCGCCGGAGAAGCAGTTGACGAATACCCAGACGTCGTTGGCGTCAACATCGTTATCGCTATCGAGGTCGGCGTCGTCGCACTCGGGGGTGTGCACTGGGGTTCCCGAACCGCTCAAGCAGCGCTGAAGGAAAGCGAAATCGTCCAGATCGACGTCGCCGTCACCGTCGAAGTCGCCGGGGACGGGGGGCGGCCCGGATAGCGTCAGCGTGGCGATCTGCGAAAGCGCACTCCCGCAGTCGGCGGAGACGTTGCAGCGGTAGTCGCCTTCGTCGACCGATCCGAACCCGGTGATCAGGAGATTGGCCGTCTGGGCCCCGGACACCCGGCCGCCGTTGGTCAGGTCGATGCCGCCGTGCCTCCACTGGTAGGCCAGGGCGCCGGCACCGGTCGCGCTGACGGCCAGCGACGCGGTGGCGCCCGGGTCCACCGTCTGGGTCAGTGGCTGCAGGGTGATGGTCGTTGCCGCCTTGACGGTGAGGGCGGCGGCGTTGGACGTGCTGCTGCCCCCGAGGTTGGTGACCACGCAGCGATAATTGCCGGCATCGCCCGCCTGGACGTTGGAGATCTGCAGCGTGGCGGTGTCGGCGCCGCTGATCCGGCCGCCGTTGCTCAGGTTGCCGCTGTTCTTCTGCCATTGGTAGCCGAGGGTCCCGCTGCCGCTGGCGGTCACGCTGAACGAGGCCGACGCCGCCGGGCACACCGGTTGGGCCTGTGGATGCTGGGTGATCGTCGGTGGCGCGATCGCCTCCGGGCACGGCTGCTCGAAGACGTCGAGATCGACCGAGAACGGTCCTGCGCCGTCAACGATCGCGAAGGCCACATGCTCCAGAACCCCCTTGTCGTTGGGGGCGTCGAGCACGCCGTCGCCGGTGAAGGTGGTCACCGGGTCGAAGCGCGGATCGAACTCCAGCGTGTGCCACTGCCCGGAGTTGTGGCTGACGAGTGTGCCTTGCGGGGCACTGTTGGTGACGGAGGTGGCCCCGAGCCATTCCAGCGGGCCGGTCCGGCCGCCGTCCTGGCCGATGGCCACGTCGGTCCCCGTCTCCCGGATACCCAGGCAGACCCGCAGGGAGCCCGGCGAGTTCAGCCGCACGCGGAGGCGGATCGGGCGGGTGAGGTCGACCGCCGGGTTGGGGATGTTGGGGGCGTCGGCGGTGGTCAGTCGCATCCAACGCTGGGGCTGCGTGTCGATGAAGGCCCACTCCGCGCGCAGGACCCGGGTGCCCCCGAAGGCGGAGACGTTGGCGACTTCCGTGATGTTGGGCGAGAGTGCGAGGTGGGCGGCCGTGCTGCCGGAATACCGCGGGAAGAGGAACATGGCCGTATCGCCCGGTTGATAGCCCTCGAAATCGGCGAAGGTGACCGGCACGCAGGATGGCGCATCGGGCAGCATCCAGTTCATGACCCGCTGCATGATCGCCCGGCGAGCGGTGGCCGAGGTGATCGTTTCGAAGGGGAACCCGAACACGACGACGCGATAGGTTCCGGAGTCGTACTGGATGCCGGCCCCGCCGCCCGTGCCGCCGACGTAGTTCAGGACGGTGGTGGCGCCGGATTGCGGGGCGATGCGATCGGGGTAGGCGGCATGATAGGGAGCCCCCTGGGCCGGGTTGAAGTTGAAGTTGCCCACGTCGCTCAGGATGCCCCCCGCACCGGTGACGGAGTAGGTGCCGGCGTCGTCCTCGACGTAGTTGGCCCGCAGGGTGTTCTCGTAGAAGCTCACGCCGTTGGTCCGGAAGTCCAGATCCCAGCCGATCTCGGCACCCGTGGCGAAGAGCCTGCCGCCGCCGTTGAGGTAACTGGTCAGGCGGCTCTGCTCGGTGGCGTCGAAGGTGCGGTCCACGGTGCTCTCCTGGCCGCAGATCCAGACCACCGCGTCATAATTGGCCAAGTTGATCTGGTTGGCGATGACGGCCTCGTTGGCGCAGGAGTCGAAGGTCGCGTTGGCTTCGGCCAGCGCGGTGGCATGCTGGATAACGTAATCGAACGAATTGACGCGGCGGGGGATGGGACGCTCGATCGGGCCGGCGGGAAGCGACTGGACCACGCTCTGAAACCGGCTGACCCGGTCATACCCGTTGACGATCAGCACCTGGCTGGCGCCGGCGGCGGCCCGGTGCACGGCCAGCGTCTCGGACGGCATCGACTCGCCGCCCGCGTTGGTGGCCGCCACCCGAAAGTAGACGGTGGAGCCGGCCGAAACGTCGGTGAACGTGGAGGTCAGCACGTTGCCGACCACCCGGGCCTGCCCGAAACCGTACCCGTTGGTCGACCGGTAGATCTTGTACCCCGTCGCCGCGTGACCGTTGGCGCCGCCCGTGGGCGGGGCCGTCCAGGAAACCACCACGCCGCCGCTGCCGTTGTGCACCGCCCGCACGTTCTCCGGGGGTTCGGGCAGCCACACGTTCGGCACCTGCGTGCCCGGAAACGTGCTGCTGTTGGACAGGAACTGCACGATGCCGTGGCAGGTGGCCCGGGCGACGGCGTTGCGTACCTTGGCGCTGCGCAGGTTCTTGGCATCCTCGTCGTTGTCGTGGAAGGCGACCTCGATCAGCGTGGCGTCGTACTCGTTGCCGTTGTTGGTCGTCGAGATGGCCCCGAGGCCGCCGTAGCGGGGGGTGGATCGGTTGCCCCAGGTGAACTCGAACTCGGCACTGTCGATGAGCTGCATTTCGTCCCGGATGCGGTTGCCGAGGACGGTGGCGAACTGGACCTGGTTGGTGGTCGGGTTGCTGTCACTGATGTGGGCGCTGGTTCCCTTGGCGGTGCACGGCGGGGTGCCGCAGCCGGCGGCGTTGGTGTGGAACTCGACGTAGGCTCGGCGCCAGCGGTCGTTGTTGATGTTGGTCCGGTTCATGTGGCGGGCCCAGCGGGCGGCGGTGCCGACGTTGTCGTTCTGATCCGTCGTGCAGCAGTTCCAGATGCTCGAGGGCAGACCGACCGCATTGAAACCCGCCTCGCTCTCCGCCCAGTAGCGTGAAGCCTCCTCGTCCCGAGGATACCCGCTGACACGGCCGGGGCCGGATCCCACCACGTCGCCCACCCCCGAGCCGAAGCGGATGGCATCGGCGATTACCACGCCGGTCTGCGACGACTGGTTGGTGATTTCGACGTACCCGCCGGTGCCAGCCTGGAAGTGGTACGTGCCCAGCCAGATCCAGCCCTGCCCGATGATCTGGTGATCGATGGCGACCGCCGCCGTGCCCCCGCTGTGGCGAATGCGATAGGTTTGCCGGACGCGGTCGGTGTCATCCTTCGTCCAGCAGTAGACCGGATAGAAGTCGCTGGTCGGGATCGTCGGCGTGTAGCGGGCGGTGGCCGTTTCCGTAGTGGTCGTGTTGATCCACTTGTAGGGGATGCCGCTGTTGGTCTTGCCGTTCTCGTAGTAACCGCCGCTGGTGGAGCTGTTGTTCCAGGTGCCGGTGAAGGTCACGCCGGGATCGTCGTTGTCCAGCACGACCTCGATCGACTGGTGTCCGATAGGCCGGTAGGGCACCACCGTCGCTCCGGCGTTGAACAGGTAATTGACCACGAAGTTGATCTGGTCGAGGTTGCCGTAGTCCTCGTTCATATCGAGCAGGACGGGGCGTTGCAGGAACCAACTGGAGGTTCCACTGGTCCAGCCGTGCCCCGCCTGGACGAAGATCACCACGCCGCTGAGCGCACCGGTGGGCTGGCCGTCGGCGTTTCCCACCGGGCCGCCGATGCCCGCGATCTGCGCGTCTCCCGGCTGCTCGGCCGCCGTCCGGTACTGGAGGCCCTGCGCCGCAGTCATGCCCGTGTCGTCGCTGGTTCTGCTGTCCGGCGGGAAGGGCGCGATGATCGGCCCGTAGTCCTCCAGGGGCCAAGAGGGGCCGTCGCCCATTCGCAGCCGGATGTGCAGGCCGGCCAAGTCGCTTCTGTCCTCCAGGGCTCGTGAGAGCACCCGCTCGATCGCGGCGATGTGGATCGGCTCGAAGGTGGCGGCGCCGCCGTCGGCCGGCGCGACCAGCTCGATCAGGGCGACGTTGCGGTGATCGAAGGCCAGTGATTCCAGCCGGGTGCCCTGCGGAAGGAGGGTGTCACCATCCTCGGCGGCGAGCTCGCCGGCCCGCTGCACCACGTGGGCCAGTCGGGCCGCGAGCGGATCGCCAAACTCCTCAGTTGCCTGCACGGTAAAACCGGCCTCGTACGGCAGCACTTCAAACCTCGGGTCGCCGTCACAGGCGGATGCTGAGCGGGGCGGGTCTGATAACCCCGCCGTGATGACCAGGACCGCGACCACCGGACCGAAGGCAGAGAAACGGTGCATTGTGCATTCCCCTATGCCTGGATTATGAATCTGACCTCCGCTTATGTCGCCCCTGCCGAAAGGCGGACAGATGCCTCATGCGACGTTGTCGTCTTGCGACATGGTGCAGGGAGTCGTACCCCCGCTGTGCAGGGAGCCCCACCTCCGGCCGGCCGGTGGCGACACGCCTCTATTGTATCGTGCCTACCCCCGTCCTGCCTACCCTGTTTTTCATTTTTCTCCGCTGAAAAGGGAGGCGCACCTCACCTTGAGTGCGTCAGGCGACCGCTGATCGCGGCCAAAGAGCCGCGGGCTTCAGCCCGCGCGGTGCCTGTGCGTGAGGGAAGCTTTGCTTTCGGTCAAAGAGCCGCGCTGGCAAAACCCGCGGCCCGTTATCCCGCATTGGTCAGTGTGAGTTCACGGGGGTAGGATGAAAACCATGACGAAAACGCCGACAAGTGAACCCGCTGCAATACTGAACTTGTCAGCGACGTCGCCGGCACCTGCGGAATCAGCGTCCTGGCCCGCCAGATACGCGCTCGTTACCTCCTGGCTGCTGCCCGCCACGACGGCCAGGCGGACGGCAACTCTCCCGCTGCGCCGGGCCTACGGCGTTCATCTGCTGGCCGGCATTCTCACCCTGCTGCTGTGCAGTTTCATGGTTGACGTCTCGGAGCGGGATCCGCTGCTATCGGCGTTTGGCGAACTGCTGGAGGAGTTCGGCAGGGATCCGCAGGAGGCGAGCGTGATTACCGCCTCCATCATCCTGGCCGTCGAACTCGAGTTCCTGCTCCTGGCCCTGGCGGTGCTGGCCTGGGGGGCGGTCGATGAACCCCTGCGGGCCAGTTGGGCCCACGCCCTGCGGCGCGTGTGGTTGCTCACCAGCCACGCTTTGCCGATCGTGCTATTGACCGCCACACTCATCATCGGGATCGAGCGTGCGCAGCGTCAGTCACGGAGTGGGATCGATCAGCCGAGCCCGCCTCTCCCCGTGATGCCTTCAACTCCGTCCAGTTCAGCCGATCAGGCGGCGTGGGACGCCCACAAAGAAGCGGTGCGACGGCATCAGGTCGCGGTGTCCGCCTGGATGACCCAGCAGCAAGAAGCCCGCGAGGCCCGGTGGAGGCGTCAGCCGTTCCTCGTCAGGCATGGTGAGAAGCTCATGGTCCTGGGATGCGCGCTGGCCGGGGTGTGGTTTCTCTGGGCGCTGTATCGTGCGTCGGGCACGCGCTTGCCGTCGCCGCCCATCGTCCGTCCGCCGACCTGCGAGTTTTGCGGCTATAACCTGCAGGGCACGCCGGCCGACACCCGCTGCTCAGAATGCGGCGAACCGGTGGTCCGATCTCTGGGGCCCGAGGTGCGCCCCGGCACATGCTGGGAACACCGCGGCGACCTTGGCCGGGTCCGCGCCTGGGGTCGCTGTGCCCTGCAAGCCGTATTCGATCCGAAGGCCGTGGGCCGCTCGATCCGCGTCGCCACGGCCGGCCGCGCGCATCGCCGTTTCGCCCTGTACCCCTTGGTGAGCATCTGGCTGGCGTATTACCTGATGATGCTCGCAGCGTATGCGATCGATCAGGAAAAAAACCCGTTTATCGCGGAGCGAGGCAATGTGGCCTGGCTCGTGGCCCCGATGGCGGGTTCCACGATGGCCGTTTTCGCCTTCATGGGCGGACTGATGGTAGCCGGCATCCTCGGCATGATCCGCAGCCTCCAGGTGAGCCGCAACCTCCTGTCCGCCGCGGGCCAACTGGCCTGTTACCTCACCGGCTATCTGGCCGTCTGGTCCTGGTTCTCCGCGGCACTGGCCGTCCTGGCCATGTACGCGATCAAACAAGGCCTCTTCGAAGCGGGGCAGGAACTCTGCGGAATCGAGGGCGCGATGCTGGCCCGGTTCTTTTGGGTCGGCCCGCAACTGCCCTGGCTTGCCGGCTACGTCCTGCTCCTCTGGCGGGGCATCACCGGGGCACAGTATGCCAACCGGTGACGACGAAGCGGCAACACCTATAGAACGAGCCGCGCCGCCGGGTCAATCTTGGCCGTCAGGTGCGGACTGCGTACCTTCGGATAACCCTGCCGTCACTCGATAGCACGATAACCCCAATTCGTTCGATGGCAAGATGGCACACCAACCTGTTCCTTATGACCGCAGAGGTCGTGAAGGAACGCAGAGGTGTAAGCCTGCGTCGTGGGGGCCGCAAGGATTGGAGTCATTCCCGGTTTCCGTTTGATGGCCAACAGGTGGAATGTCCTCTCTGATGCCCGGGGGCAGGCTCATCCCTGCGATCCGCACCTGACCAACGAGATCATGATCTCAGCCGTCGCGCTTGTCCAACCCGTTGATGAGGCCGCTGGTCATCCTGGCGATGACTACTGCCTTCTGGTAGACCTCGAGCTTCTCGAACATGAAGGCCATGACGACGCCTTCCGTGCGGATTTGAGCAGGTGAACAGTTGAGCAGGAGACCGCAGGTGAGCGGATAACTTGCCCGGCGAGCCCAGTGCTACGACTGGCGCCCCCTTGCCCCACCTGCTCTTGTGCTCACCCGCTCTCGATCTTGAGCGGCCCGAAGGCCACTCAAAATCGGGGCGACTGTCCAAACTTTGAACCGGTCGAGGCGATTCAACCCTTGTTTGACGCGCCCCTCATAATACCCGGCAACGTCCCGCCGGCCCACGCGCTTTCGT
>CAZEEJ010000111.1:0-17524 GCA_964511155.1 uncultured Planctomycetales bacterium
GGGTCGATCTCGATGCGGCCGCGACTGCCGATCACCACCACACGCCCACCTCGGGCCACGATCGTCAGATCGTTGTCCAAATTCACGTTGGCCAGCATCTCGAGAACCACGTCGACGCCGCGACCCTGGGTCAGGGCCATGATCTGGTTAAAGTGGTCGGGGTCCTTATGGTCCAGCACATAGTGGGCACCCTGATGGGCGAGGAGTTGCCGGCCGGTGTCGGTGCTCGACGTGGCGATGATCGTCATGCCCGCCGCGCGGGCCAACTGAATGGCCGCGATGCCGACACCCCCGCTGCCTCCGTGCACGAGAATCACGTCGCCCGGCCGGGCACCGGCCCGGTGGAACAGCGCGCGATAGGCGGTCCCGCAGGGCACATGCACCCCGGCCCCCTGCTGGAAGGAGAGACGCTCAGGCAACGGATGCACCTGCGATTCGTCACACAGGGCCTTGGCCGCGTACGTGCCGGTCAGCGAGCCCGATAAGTAGACCCGGTCGCCGGTGCGGATGCGGGAGACGCCCTCGCCGGTGGCCTCGACCACGCCGGCTGCGTCCAGGCCCGGCGTATACGGGAGGGGCAGAGAGGTAGGATACCGGCCTGCCCGGATGTACGTGTCCACCGGGTTGACCCCGGCGGCATGAATCCGCACCAGTACCTGGCCGGCAACCGGGGCCGGGTCGGGAACCTCCTCGAGCCGCATGACCTCCGGATCACCTGTCGCAGCCACGCGAATCGCTTTCATGATCGTTCACTCCTCCGGTGATGCCCGCCCCTGCACGAACAGGTCAACCGGCGCAACCGCCCGCGCCAGCCGAATCAGGTCCAGCCCGCGCTGACGCTCCGCCAGGAATCCCCGGTGGCGGCCGATCCACTGCTCGCGCTCCGCGATCAGTTCGGATACGCCCATCGATTCCCACCAGCGCTCGAGCCGGTCAAGGCCCTCGTCCGAGATCGGCCCCTGCCCGGACAACTCCGCCTGGATCGGGTCCGCCAACTGCACCGCCACCGGGCGGGCGAGCGTCGCCAGCTGTTGCCGGGCCTGGTCGGTGGCCCCGCCCGAGCGGGCCTTGGCGAACAGGGCACGGTGACCGTCGGTCATCGATCCCGCCGGCCGGTTGAACCGTAGACGATACATCGGCCGCGAGGACGACGACAGGAAGAAGTGGTAGTGCCGGCTCGCCAGCGGTTGCACGAAGGTGAACTTCAGCCGCCGGATGCCGCGATCATCGCCCTCGAGCACCGTGGTGTCGTACACGTCACCGTGAACCACCGTCCCGGTCGTCAGCGGCGAATGCGGCCGGGCGTAGTCCAGGAGTATCCGCCCGAGACGCCCGCCCAAGTACCCCGGCGCCGCCACGGAGACGATCAACGCATCGTCCCCCACCTGCTCCACCGTGCAGGGGCGATCCATCATCAGCGGATGCGGGGACAGCGTCAGGATGTGGCCCTCCAGGTCCGGCGGGTTTTCGAGGTCCTGCATCCCCCACGCCTCGCGCAGGGCCACCGGTGCGTACAACCCGACCAGCGGCAGGTTGATGAAGAACGCCTTGCTGCCGGGCTGCGGAACCGGTCGGGCGGCCACCGCATCCGCATACAGCAACTGCTCCGACCGCACCACCCCGCGCCACAGGCTCCGGTAGACCGTCACGGGCACCAGCATGGCCACCAGCGCCACGGCCGTCACCGTGGAGCGCGCCGCGACCGGAAGCCGCGACAGCATCAGTGTCCCCATCATCGCCACCCCCGCAAACGGCAGATAGCCGAACGACGGTGCGGCGAACAGCGGGACGGTCAGGATCAGACCGGCCAGCGCCCACAGCGGCCAGACCAGCCGGCAGCGGGATGCGCGCGAGGCCCACTCGTACCAGGCCAGGAGAACCACGATCAGCCCGATCATGCCGATCAGCAACACCGCATGATCCCCGGTCAGCCAGGATACCTCGAAACCGGTCGCAAACATGGGGACCCCGGATACCAGGCTGAAAGCCAGTTGCACCAGGCGGTAACCACCCCACGGCAACAGCGACCAGTCGCCGGGCATATGCAACGGCATCTGCGGTGCGCCCATCCCCGGGAAAACCATCAGGCGCCAGTACCCGTAGGCCAGAGCCAGCGATACAAGGGCAATATGGAACGGCAGGCGGTACAGGGCCAGCGGCCGGCGCCCGTAGCCCACGTCCAGAGCCAACACCAGAACCGGCAGGATGACCGCCGTCTCGAAGCTCAGCACCGCCAGAAGCCAGAGGACCAGCGCCGCAGCCAGCCACTCGATCCGCACGGGCGCCCACCCCGCCTGGTAGAGCCGATGCGAGCGCCGCGAGCGCCGCGTGCGCTCCACCGCCGACGCCGCCGCGTACGCCAACACCGCACCGATCAGAAAACAGGTGCTGATCGCCGCCGACTGGGCCGACATCCAACTCGTGGTCACCACGGAGTGGGGGTTGAGGGCAAAGAACGAACCCGCCATGAACGACCATCCGCGGCTCAGCATCATCCACCGGGCCAGATGGAACATCAGCATGGCCGCCGCCGCGTGCCACAACAGCCCGAAGGCGTGCATCCCCGCCGGTCGGCCCCCCACCAGGTGATACTCGATTTTGAGGATGAGCATGGCCACCGGCCGGGCCCAGCTCTGGTGCAACGGCCGTTCCTGCCACCAGAGTTGAGCGAGCTGACCGGGCAGATCGAACGTCGCCGACTGCCACTGGGCGTCCAGGCCCCAGCCCGATGAACGGATCACCGCCCGGTGCCAGTGGTCCTCCAGGAACAACCCGTCCCACAGGCAGGATCCATGCACGCATACCACCACCAGCAGCAACCCGCACGAAACCAGCAGGTCCCGCCGCCGCTCCGGCCGACTGCGCAACAGCGCCCGCTCTTCCAGATAACTCAACGCCGGACTCGTCGCTTCGGTGGACACCAAGCCTGCTTCCTGCCGGGAACTACGCGATACGCCATACTCCGCGCAAGCTATTGTCGGCCCATCAACCGCCAAGATCAAGAACCTGATCTGACCGCGCCGGATTGCGTTTTGTGGTAGCGGCCGCCCCCTGTGGCGGCCGGCGCGTGAAAGGTCTCTGGGCGGGTGGCCCATCCTTGCGCAGCAAGGGTGGGCTCACGATGATGCGGATGGAGGAAGGGCTGCTGGTCAAACAAGCTTTCGCACGCGTTCGATCATCGCCAGACCACCCTTGCTGCGCAAGGATGGGCCACCCGACCGCCTGACCTGTCACCGACCCCGCTGCCGCGCTGCCGGCGGCCGCGGCCGGCCGGCTTGACCTGCCTTGCCCCGCCCGCTAGCCTGAACCCCATTCCGGGCGGCTGCCCTGTGCACGTGGGCGATGGGGCACCTGCCTGCCTGCCGGTTCGCGAGCCTCTTGAACGGGAATCGCAGAGATGGATCTCACCGCACTGGGACATACGTGTGTCGTCGGTCTGCACTGGGGCGACGAGGGTAAGGGCAAGATCGTCGACCTGCTCACCGAGCACTTCGATCTCGTGGTCCGCTACAACGGCGGCGGGAACGCCGGCCATACCGTCCAGATCGCCGGCGAGAAGTTCGCCCTGCACCTCCTGCCCGTTGGCGTGCTCAGCCCCAACAAAATGGCCGCCATCGGTACCGGCGTCGCCCTCGATCTGCAACGCATGCTGGAGGAAATCGAGGCCCTCGGCCAGCGCGGCATCCGCGTCGGCGACAACCTCAAGATCAGCGACCGGGCCCAGTTGGTCATGCCCTACCACAAGAAGCAGGACCACCTGTCCGAGGCCGCCCTGGGCGATGCCAAAATCGGCACCACCGCCCGAGGCATCGGCCCCTGCTATGCCGACAAAATGCTCCGCACCACCGCCTTGCGCGTCGGCGACCTGCTCCACCCCGAGCAGTTCCGCGAGAAGCTCGCCCGCATCGTCGAGCTCAAGAACCGCCTCTTCGCCGCCCTGTACGGCGACAAGCACTCGATGGACGCCGACGCCATGGCCGACGAGTATCTCGCCTGCGCCCAGCGCGTCCGCGACAACATCTGCGACACCACGCGGCTCTTCCTCGACGCCATCGCCGCCGGCAAGCGCCTGCTCTTCGAGGGGGCCAACGGCACCCTCCTCGACATCGACCACGGCACCTTCCCCTATGTGACCAGCAGCACCACCAGCGCCATCGGCGTTCCCGCCGGTGCGGGCGTCCCCGCCAGCACGCTCCGCTCCTGCATCGGCGTGCTCAAGGCCTACACCACACGGGTCGGGGCCGGCCCGTTCCCCAGCGAGCTGCGCGATGAAGTCGGCGATACCATCCGCGAGCGCGGCCACGAATACGGCACGACCACCGGCCGACCACGCCGTTGCGGCTGGTTCGATGCCGTCGCCGCCCGCTACAGCGCCGCTCTCAGCGGCATCACCCACTTGGCCATCATGCACCTGGATACCCTGACCGGCTTCGAACGCGTCGGCATCTGCACCGGGTACACCACGCCCGAAGGACGCCTGCCCGGCTTCGTCGCCGACGGCTCGCTGCTCGAACGAGCCGAGCCCATCTTCGAGTTCCTCCCCGGGTGGGACCAGGATCTCCGCACGGCCCGCTCGTTCGAGGATCTGCCCATCCAGACCCGGCAATACCTGGAACGGGTCGAGTCGCTCGTCGGCGTGCCCGTCGCCATCGCCAGCGTCGGCCCCGACCGGACCCAAACCCTCATTCGATCGGTATAATAGTCGCCATGCCAGAACCGCCCCTCGATCCCCGGCAGGAACTCGGGCTGGAGCGCCAGCAGCTCCCCCGCCATATCGCCATCATCATGGATGGCAACGGGCGGTGGGCCAACCTCCGTAACCTGCCCCGCGTCGCCGGTCACGCCGAGGGCGTCGCCCACGTCCGCCAGATCGTCACCCACTGCGCCCGCCTCAAGCTCGATGCCCTCACCCTCTACAGCTTCAGCACGGAGAACTGGAAACGCCCGCGGGCCGAGGTCGACGCCCTCATGGACCTCTGTGCCGAGTATCTCGTCAGGCAGCGGGATGAGATCATGGACAACAACGTGCGGCTCACGCAGATCGGACGGCGCGAGGGGCTGCCCCCGTCCGTCCTTCGCGAGTTGGATACGACCGAGGCCCTGAGCCGCGACAACACCGGCCTGCGCCTCTGCCTGGCGATCAACTATGGCGCCCGCGACGAGATCCTCGACGCCGTCCGGGCCATCGCCCGCCGCGTCCAGGCCGGCCGACTCGACGTCGCCGACATCGACGAAGCCTGCCTCTCCGCCCACCTGTACACCGCCGACCTCCCCGACCCCGACCTGCTCATCCGCACCGCCGGAGAGATGCGCATCAGCAACTTTCTCCTCTGGCAGATCAGCTACGCCGAGCTTTACGTCACCGACACCCTCTGGCCCGACTTCGGCACCGGCGACCTCAACGACGCCATCCGCGCCTACGCCGCCCGCGACCGCCGCTTCGGCGCCGTCAAATCCATCCCCCATCCCCCCCTCGCCTGACCCGCTCCTCACTCCCCGACCACTCAGTGATCCTCGCCCACCCCATCCCCCGTACCCGGGTCCGTTGAGCCTGAAGGGCTCATTCTGTCAGCCCAGGCCGAAGGCCTGGGGAAGAAGTCACGCCAAGATCGGTCCTGAAGGGACCGTTCATGCCGTTACTTCCCTTGGCGCAATCGGCGGTCCTGCGCATGCGGCTGCCGCCGAAGGCGCGACGTCATCCATGCCGCGACCGTCGACGTCATCCGTACCGCGGACCGTCAGGCAGCGGCCCCTGAACGGGAACGCCAACCCCACGAGGTCCGCTCGGGTCCGTGACAGGTTGGGCGGCCGGATGGCCCATCCTGGCGCAGCAAGGATGGGCTCACGATGATGCGGACGCGGGAAGGTCTCCTGGCCAAGCAGGCTTTCTCGCGCCTTTGATCATCCCGACCCCACCCCCGCCGCGGCGGAGATAGGTCACCCGCCCGCCGAAACGGCTGCAAAATTGACAATCCCGCGCCGCCTCCGCTTCGGTTGACGCGGGCTGGGCTTCCGTGGTATCTGGTAGACATGGCCCGCCAATCGTCCACCTCGCGCAAACGGCCGGATGCCGCCGACGGCTCGTCCCCCGGTGCTCGTGGCGCCGCGACGCCCTCCCGCCCTTCCACCCTGATGGATACCCGCGTCGTTTACTGCGGCGACAACCTCGAACAGCTCCGCAAGCTCCCCGATGCCTGCATCGACCTGATCTACATCGACCCGCCCTTCAACTCCAACCGCAACTACGAGGTCTTCTGGGGCGAGACGAAAGAAAAGCGGGCCTTCGAGGACCGCCACGCCAGCACGGCCGCCTACATCGACTTTATGCGCCCCCGTTGCGTCGAACTCGCTCGCGTCCTCAAGAAGACCGGCAGCTTCTACTATCATTGCGACTGGCACGCCTCGCACTACGTCAAGGGGATGCTCGATCAGATCTTCGGCGAGAACAGCTTCCAGAACGAGATCGTATGGCGTCGCACGAAGGCGCACAACGACCCGAAACGCTATGGGGCCAACCACGATTCAGTTTTTTTCTATACGCGGTCGAACAAGTGGACATGGAACCGGCAGTATACCGATTACACCCAGGAGTATTTGGATCAGAACTACCGCTACCGGGAGGAGGACGGTCGTCGTTTCCGCGTATCGGACATGACTGCGAACAAACCGGGTGGTGATACCTCGTACGAGTGGATGACGCCGGACGGCCGAATGATAAGGCCCTACAAGGGGCGGTACTGGGCCTACTCCAGAGACAAGATGGCGGAGTTCGACCGGCAGGGTTTGGTCTACTACCGCAAAACCGGCATGCCAATGCTCAAGCACTACATGGACGAGATGCCTGGCGTACCGCTCCAGACCTTCTGGGACGACATCAAGCCGGTCATTTCCGGTAGCGCGGAGCGGCTGGGCTACCCGACCCAGAAACCGCTTGCCCTTCTCGAGCGCATCATCAGAGCCTCCAGCAACCCCAACGACATCGTGCTTGACGCCTTTTGCGGCTGCGGCACGGCCCTGGTTGCGGCGCAAAACCTCGGGCGGCAGTGGATCGGCATCGACATTTCGCCCACCGCCTGCCGGGTGATGGCCAAGCGGCTGCGTGACGTGTGCAAGCTCCGCGAGGACGAGAACCTCTGGCGCTCCGGCCGGGGCTTCGTCGTCCGCGACCTGCCCTGGTCCGAGGAGCAGCTCCGCAAGCTCCCGCCGTTCGAGTTCGAGAACTGGGCGGTCATCGCCCTCGGCGGCATTCCGAACAAGGCCCAGGTGGGCGACAGGGGCATCGACGGCCGGATCTACCCGGTCAGCGCCACCCCCAAGACGACCGGGGCCAAGGCCGGCGAGTTGGACTTTATGGACACGTGGTACCCGATCCAGGTCAAGCAGAAAGACAAGGTCGGCCGGCCCGATATCGACGCCTTCGAGGCCGCCATGACCCGCGAGGACCGAACCAAGGGCTTCTTCGTCGCCTTCGACTACACCAGCGATGCCCTCACCGAAATCGACGCCTTCTTCCGCAAAAGCGGTAAGATAATCGTCGCCCTCACGGTCAAAGAGATTCTGGAGGAGCAGATTGCGAGGAAGCTGGCGTGAGTCTTCAGGGAGACACCATGTGGCTGATGTACCCGACATATCCAATGTTCGTCAGATTCTGGAAGCAGCAGGTCTTAGCGTCGAGCCTATCCCAGAGACTCAAGCGAAGCGGTGTGATCTCCGCGCCGAAGACACCGGTGAACGGTATCTCATCGAAGTGAAGAGCTTCCATGACGATGCGGCCATCGGCGAAGCCATGCGGAAGGGAGATATCTACGTGGGGAAACGTTCTCACCACCGCTCAAACACAGTCGAGAGCGCGATCGACGATGCCATCAAACAGCTCCGAGCAACAGCGTCGACCGCTAATAGCGAACTGCGGCTCATCGCCCTCATTGCTCGGACTGTCTACGGGCCGGATGTGACGGCGCGGCAGATTCTTGGGACACTCTACGGCATACGCTCTGTCCTGGATGGGGCGGAGCCCGGGAAGAGCGAACCTGCCCAATGTCTGTATTTCTCCCACAGCGCATTCTTCCGGTACCGAAGGGAGCTGGATGGCGCAATCGTGATCGACGACGGAAGCGTCATGGTGTGCTTGAACGATCACAGTAGGCGTATTCAACGGTTGCGGCAGAGCGGCTTAGGCTTCTTTTTTGCGCAGCAAGGCGCCTTGAATGACGCACGGGCATTGGAGGAACGCGGCTTCCTCCTCGCCGACTGCGACGTGGACCGCAACGACGAGGAAGCCGTTTGCCGCTACGTCGCAGACAAGTACGGATTATGTCACGCAATCGTTGTCACACCTACCGAACATAGTGCGATGATGAAGAACGAAACTCGTTGATCTTGGGTCGGAACAATCCGACGGGACGCCACACCAGCCCAGAGCGGGCTTCGGCGACAACCGAATCGCAGGTACGTCCCCGCAGCCGCACTACTCACAGAGCAGTGGCACACGGCAAGTGCCCGGGCCCATCGCGCACATGTTCCGCGCGATCAGGGTCTCATCCGTTGACCAGCCGAAGAGTTGGCGCTCAACGCCATGCCCCCCCCCGGTCCTCCGCCCCTATCGGGGACGGGCAGGGAAAGGACCGGGCCCGGCGACCGCGGGTTTCGCGTCGGCCGGCTGCGCCGCCACGCCGCTTCCCCCGTGGCTATCTCCCGTCGCTTCGGAGCGAAATGGGAACTGATTGACCCCGTCTGAACTGTCAAGCCCCCGTCCGAAGGTCCCGGCCCTCCCGGGGTGCAAGAGAGTATGGCATTATGATACGATGATACCGTAGGTTTCGCGGTCGTCCGGATGAAGGGATTCGGATGCCGCCACGGAATAGCGCCGTCCCAATACTTGCAGGGAAGAGGTCCATGACCGAGTCGAATACACCGATGCCGGTGGGGGTATGCCCGCTTAAAGACGCGGTCAGTGTGACCGACCGGAAGATCCTGAACCCGGAGAGTCTGACCCTCCACGGCGGCGTCCGGGCCGACGCACCGGTCCTGGTCATCCTGGTGGCGGGCAAGGGCACGCGGTTCGGGCAGAATCCCAAATGCATCCAACCCGTCCACGGCATCCCGCTGGCCCGGCACGCGATCGACGCCTTTCGCCGGCTCAGCCCGTCGCCGGTCATCGGCCTGGTGGGTTACCGCTACCAGGAGGTCGTCGCCGCCCTGGGAGCGGACAATGTCTACGTCCGGTCCGACAACTCCACCGGCGGAACCGCCTTCGCCGTCCTCGAGGCCTTCAGCGTCCCCGCCCTGCTGGAGGCCAACCCGCTGCTCATCATCACCATGGGGGACCGGATCGTCCCCTCCTCGGTCTTCCGCCGTTTGTGGGACACTCACACTGCCGGCGGTCGGGAGGCGGACCTCACCTTCCTCAGCGCGCAATATGAGCCGCCCAAACACCGCGGCAAAGGTCGCGTGCTGCGCAACGAGAGCCGGCAGGTCGTGCGCATCATCGAGGAGCGGGATATCGCCGCCGAGCCCAACCCCCTCGCACGGCAGGCCCTGCTGAACCTGACCGAGGGCAACTGCCCGCTCTATGCCATCCGCGCGGCCACCTTGCATCGGCATCTGCTGCCGATCACCAATGACAACGCCCAGCGGCAGTATTACGTGACCGACATCGTGGAAGCGGTCAGTCGCGAGCGGGGCGAGATCCGCACGGTCACCACGACGCCGGCCGACCCGGAGTACGATCTCTTGTGCTCCGACGTGACCCGGCCGATGGACCTCGCCCTCCTGGAGGGCAAGCTGGAATGGGCCCGGGGCTTTCTGACCGAGGTCCGCGATGTGGAAGAGGCCGCCCGGATCATCACCGCCGATCGGCCGCCGGGGCAGGTCGCCTCCATCGCGGGCCAGTTGGAGGAGCTGGTCGCGGCCAACGCGACGGAGAAGCTCGGCTTCAAGCCCGACTGGCCCGTGGGGCTCGGCATATCCGGCGGACGCCTGCGCATCGCCTTCATGCATCCGGACATGGTCCGCTTCTTCGGGCCCGCGTGGCAGATGCCCATCGGAGCGGGGGACGCTACCGGCCGGGAGCAGATCGTCGTGCTCTCGCAGGAGGCCGACGATCGTCGCGTCCACCTCTACCCCATGGATCCCAAGTACCGCGAGAGCGTCAACTTCGTCCCCTCCGACGATGAGGTCATGTATCCCGGCGAAGAGATATCCGACTGGCACACGTACGAGGGCTTCGGCACGCGCATGAGCGAAACGCTGCTGCTCTCGCTCGGGTACTTCAGCGACGAGGAGCTGGAACAGCGCCGCCGCCGCGGCCTGCCGTTGCCTCCGCCGTCACTCTGGATCAGCAACAGCATGCGCCGCCCGTTCGCCCTGGTGGGCAACGCCATCGCATCCATGCGCACCCTGCGCGAAGGCCACCTCGGCGCCAAAGTCCAGGAGCACCTCGGGCGGCACAGCTTCAAGGGCCTGCGCCTGCTCTGCACCGGCAACATCCCTCAGGGCGGCTTCTCCAGCTCATCCGCGGTGACCGTGGCCACCAAGAACGCCATCAATGCCCTCTTCGACATCGGGCTGCCGCCGGACGTGCTTGTGCACTTGGCTTGCCAGGCGGAATACGGCACCGGCGTGCGCGCGGGGTCGCTCGATCAGGCCACCGAGCAGAAGGGCAAGGCCGCCCAGGGTACATTGATTTCCTCCAATCCCCAGGACAACTACCGCATCATCGCGACCTACCCCGTCCCGACCGATCGCTTCCACGTGATCTTCCCCTACAGTGTGGGACGCGACCGCGAGGCCTGGCGATGGTCGTGGGGCTTTTATGCGGAGACGGTCGGCCACGGGCCCCTGACGACCGGCGAAGCCCGGAAGATGACCGGCAAGGCCGCCGAGCTGGCCGCCATCCTGACCCGCCTGCCGCTGGATACCGACTTCTTCATGCGCATCGAGGAGGATCTGGTCTCCGACGGCCTGCTCAACCCTGAGAATCGTGCCTGGATCTGCTCGATCTTGCGCCGCGTGCCGCTGCTGGCGGACCAGGACGACCTGCGACAGCGTGTGCTCGATAACCGCGACTGGTACATCGCCCAGCTTGTCGACGTCAGCCATCTCGATCCGCTCGCCGCCGGCCGAAAAGCCGACGCAACCTTCGCCTCGCTCTTCGAGGGCTGGCGAAACCCGCTCCTGCGTCGTCCGAGCCTCGCCGGAGAGCCGGTCCAGGAGGCGGGAGTCCCGCTGCGCGCCATGATGGCCTACTTCTTCGGCGAGACGGCCAAGAACTTCTACCTGATCCACCATCCGGAGGAATGGATCGAGTACGTGACGCGGTCCCAGCGGGGTGATTGTTGCGTGGAGCTCGCCCCCGACCGGCTGCCCGCTCGCGAGGCCATGGAGCGCGAACTGGACTGGGAAAGGGGCTTGGCCGGGCCGCAGCTCATGGAATGCTGGCTGGAGCGGCACGGCGCGACGCCGTTCGACTTCAACCGCGGTCTGTCGGATGAGGCCCTGGCACCCCAGAGCCCGCCCGAGTTCCACCGTATGGAGGGCTCCAACTTCTTCCGCGGCCTGGCGCTGATCGATCTTGCCGAGGCCATGCTCAAGCGGGCGTTCGGTGCTGACGCCGTCGCCGTGCGCGTCAACGCGGCGGGGCAGGGCGACTACTTCCAGGTGCATGTCGATACGCACAAGGCCGGCGTGGAAGAGGTCGAGCGGTTTATTCGCGCCGCCTTCTACCGGCGATTCAGTCTGTCGCCTGACCCCGAGTTCGTGACCGTCCACCCCGGCGGCGGAGCGGCCGGCGTGCACCTCAGCCGCTACGACGCCCTGCCCCAGTTGATCAAGCAGTTGCGTACCCCACCCGCGTAACCCCACCCCGCCGCTTGCGGCTTCGCACGGCCCTGGTGTGGCCTCGCCCTGGTGTGGCACCGCCCTGGTGTGGCACCGGCGTCTCGCCGGTGCCGCTTGCGGCTTCGCACGGCCCCCTGCCCTGCGACGCATTCCCAAGAGACGGTACGCACCCGAGGAGCACCACAGCGCCCCCAAAGAGAAAGGCCACGCCTTGGCGGCGTGGCCCTTCCTCTGGCATTCTGCAATCGGTACAGAGGCTCACGAGCCCCTGCCTGCGGTGCAGGTCCGGGCCTCCGCCGCGCCGGCCATCGCCGGAGTCGCCGGGAGGTCCCGCTGGACGTTCCTAGTACCGGCCGCGTCCGCCGCCGCCGCCACCGTAGCCGCCGCGACCACCGCCGCCGCCGCCACCGTAGCCACCGCGTCCGCCACCACCGCCGCCGCTGCGGTTCTCGCGGGGCTTGGCCTCATTGACCGTCAGCGGCCGGCCGCCGTGGTCCTGCCCGTTGAGGGCCGAGATGGCCGCCTGGGCCTCGTCGTCCGAGCCCATTTCCACAAACCCGAACCCCTTGCTTCGTCCGGTCATCCGGTCGCTGATCACCTCAGCGCTTTGGACGGTGCCGTGTGCCGAGAACATGCTCTCCAAATCAGAGCTGCTCACGCTGTAGGACAGATTGCCTACATACAACTTTTTGCCCATCGATCGATCTCCTGTACGAGGGCGCTTCGACCCGCTTCAATTCTTTCCGGGTCACATGCGAAAGGGGCCAACGTCGGCCCGACGGTAGGACAGACGATTGAGGATACGGTCCGGAAGTGCTGAGCAAAACACTGGCGCACTTGGCTCGATACTCGTTCGACACACCAACCAACCGCATTATAGATCGGCGGGACCCGCAAACGCAAGCCCCCTGAATCGCTTCTGGGGATGGCCGGGCCGCGGGATGGTCAGGGCTCCCAACCTTTCTGCGTCCCGGCCTCGCCCCGGTGCCGGGGATACCCCCGCGGGGCCGGGGATACCCCTTCGGCGTCGGGCGTGCACCCGCCCAACAACGGGAGAGGGCTGCGCCCTCGGGGCGCAGCCCTCCCGCCTTAGCCTTACAGATCGGCCTGATGGCCGGGCAAACTGAAGCTCAGGCCCGCCAAGGCGGGTCCGCAAGCCTTCTGTCAGCAGCCCAGCCGCGCCTGCTAGTAACGGCCGCGTCCGCCGCCGCCGCTGCCGGGGCTGTAGCCGCGACCGCCGCCGCCACCACCGCCACCGCCGTAGCCGCCGCGTCCGCCGCCGCCGCCGCCGCCGTAGCCGCCGCGACCGCCGCCGCCGCCACGGTCCTCACGAGGCTTGGCCTCGTTGACCGTCAGCGGCCGGCCGTCCTGCTCCTGCCCGTTGAGGGCTGAGATGGCCGCTTGGGCTTCCTCCTCCGAGCCCATTTCCACAAACCCGAACCCCTTGCTTCGTCCGGTCATCCGGTCGCTGATCACCTCAGCGCTTTGGACGGTGCCGTGCGCTGAGAACATACTCTCCAAATCAGAGCTGCTCACGCTGTAGGCCAGATTCCCCACATACAACTTCTTGCCCATCGATCAATCTCCTGTGCGAGGGCGTATTCGACCCGCTTCAAATCTTTCCGGGTCACATGCGAAAGGGGCCGACGTCGGCCCGACGGTAGGAAGAGCAACGGAAGAAACGATCCGGAAGTGCTCGGCAAACAAGACTGGCACACCTGGCTCAATACCCGTTCAACATACCAACCGCGGGTATTGTACGGGCTCGGGATCGGCAAGCACAAGTCCCCAATCCAGTTTTTCCGCAAAGGGCACCCCCCGCGCCGGCCGGTGATCCCGCCCCACGCATCCGCTGCGACTTAACTGTATTACCTTCAATATGTTACGAGGTGGCGGCCGCCCCCCGTGGCGGCCGACGGGTGTCGGGCAGGCATCCCCGCCACGATCGCATGGGGTGCCGGGCGGCGTTCCCTTGTGTGCCTCGCAGCAGTAAGATGTCGCCGATTCCCCCGATTCCCGTGCGCAGAGACGCAGGATCGGTGGCCAGCGAAGGAGGTTGTCGGCGTGAGCGAAGCGAAACAGATTGACAGGCGGAGCCTGCTGAAGGCCTCGGCTACGGGGCTGGCGGCGGCGACGACGATTCTGGCCGGCTGCAGTCAGGTGCAGCATGAGCCGGACCGGGCACCCGCCCGCACCGGGCGGATTTCGCCCAACGAGCGGGTGACCCTCGGCTTCGTCGGCACCGGCGACCTGGGCCGGCGACACCACATGAGCATGCTGCTGGGGCACGAGGGGCTCAAGGAGCGCGTGGATATCGCCGCCGTCTGCGACGTGGACGCCCATCGCGTCAGCGAGGCGGCCCGCCTCTGCAGGGAACGGGCCAACCGCCGTGTGGGCGTCTACGAGGACTACCGACGCCTCCTGGACCGCAAGGACCTCGACGCCGTCTTCGTCGTGACGCCCGACCACTGGCACACACTGGTCGCCCTGGCGGCCATCGAGGCGGGCAAGGACGTGTACTGCGAGAAGCCGCTGACCTTGACCGTCGACGACGGCAAGGCCCTGGTCGCGGCCGCCCGGCGGTACGGCACGGTCTTCCAGACCGGCAGCCAGCAGCGTTCCAACGATCGGTTCCGCAAGGCGTGCGAGCTGGTCCGCAACGGCAAGATCGGCCGCATCAAGCGCGTGGACACCGTGCTGCACCCCGTCGGGGCCGGCGAGTGGAGGCCCCCGGAAACGCCGCCCGCCCATCTGAACTGGAACTTCTGGCTCGGGCCGGCTCCCTACGTCGATTACCGACCCAACTGTGTGCACTACCAGTTCCGGTGGCTCTACGACTACTCCGGCGGGGTGATGACCGACTGGGGCGCCCACCACAACGATATCGCCCAGTGGGCCCTGGGCATGGACCAGTCCGGGCCGGTGCAGGTGGACGGCACGCAGGCGACCTTCCACGAGTTCGGGCCGTACAACGTGCCCGCACACTTCGACGTGCGGTACCGCTATGCCAACGGGGTCGAGCTGGTCTGCCATACCGACGACCAGAGCTACGACGACGGGACGAAGTTCGGCAACGGCGTGAAGTTCACCGGCGAGAACGGGTGGATTTTCGTCAGCCGCGGCGACCTGCAGGCCTCCGACCCGGATATCCTCAAGATCGAGTTCGGGGCCAACGACGTGCGGCTGTACCATAGCGACAACCACCACATGAACTTCCTGGACTGCATCCAGACCCGGGACCGCTGCATCTGCGACGTGGAGATCGGGCATCGGTCGGTGTCGGTCTGCCACATCGGCAACATCTCGATGCGGCTGGGCCGCCCGCTGCAGTGGGACCCGGCCCGGGAGCAGTTCGTGGACGACGAGACCGCCAACCGGATGCTGAGCCGGCCCATGCGGGCTCCCTGGCATCTGTGAGATGCGGGGGGGGGGAGAGAGAGAAGGCACAGAGGCAGAAGGCAGAGGGCAGAAGGCACAGAGGCAGAAGGCACAAAGGCAGTAGGCAGTGGGCAGTGGGCAGTAGCGAGAAGGGCGAGGTGACGACACATGCCATCGATCCATGATTACGTGACCCAGATGGGCGAGGCCGACCCGGCCGTTGCGTTCAAGGCGTACAAGGATCTCGCGGGCGTGGTGACGCGGGCTTCGGCCCCCGGGCACAGCGACCGCGGGGCGGTCGCGGCGGGGTTGGCGGTGGAGTTCACGGCCGAGACTCCGCCGGCCAAGGACAAGGAGGGTCGGGACATTCCGCCCCGACCGGTGCACGCGGCCAAGGTACGCGAGCAGCTCGCCCGGCTGTTGGAGCTGGTGGCCGGTCCGCAGGAGGTGCGCATGGTGGCGGCGGCGCTGGGGGACCTGGAGGTCCGCGAGGCCGCCCGCCGGGTGCTGGCCGCGATCCCGGGCTCCGAGTCGGCCGAGGCCCTGGTCGCGGCCCTCGAGGACGTGGGGCCGGACTTCCGCATCGGGGTGGTGGCGGCGCTGGGTCGGCACGCGGGAAGTGCCGCCGCGGTGGAGGCCCTGCGCCGCGCGGCCGGCGACGAGTGCCCCGCGTTGCGGATCGCCGCCGTCGAGGCGCTGGCCGCCATCCCCGATCCCGCCCATGACGCACTTATCGCGGACGCGGCCCGGCAGGCGACCTGCCCGCTGCTGCGCGGCCGGGCCCACGCCGCCCGCATCCGCCTGGCCGGGGCCCTCCAACAGGTGGGTAACAAACCCGCCGCCCGCCGTATCTGCCAGGCCGTCCGCTCCACCGACGCCCCCGCCCCCCAGAAAGAGGCCGCCCAGCGCCTGCTCCAGGCGGCGGGGTGAGCGGGATCAAGAGCCGTGCAGTAACGGTCGGTCCGTTCGCCCCGCGAAGAGGCAAGCCGGCTCGCGCGGTCTGGTTGTCATTCGATCCTGTGACGGTGGCGCGGCGCCGGGCCCGTTTCGTGTCCCCGAACGTCGCATCGCCGCATTTCGGGCTCTGAGGTTCCGGCGGATGTGAGGTCCGGTGACGAGTTGGTATAATGAAGAACGGATTCCGGCCCACAGGGGGCAGCCGACGGCGGCGGCAGTTTGCCGGCAGGGCAGCCCAGTACACAGCAGGTGGAGACAGGCAGATGGCGACCGAACCCACCTATCCCCATATCGAAGCAGTGGCCGGTGAACCTGCCCGGCTGAGGCGGGTGCCCCGTGTCCGCGTGGCGCAGATTGTGATGGACTACCTGACCCATGGCTGGTCAGCGGAGGACAGAAAAAGGGTCAGAAGCCAATTAACAGCGGACCTTGGCGAGAGTAGCGTGGGGTCATGGCTCGAAGACCGCGGACATCGCTGGACGGGTTGGCGTATCACGTGATGAATCGCGTGGCAGGTGTGTAAGATCTTTTATGAATGAGAAGGGGGCGCAGGCCATTAGCATGGGATGAGCGCGGGCGTGGGACGAGGGCATGGCGAGACGGTCGCGGACAGACTTGGCCGGGCTGGGGAACAAGAAATCGCTTCTGACCCCTTTTCTGATCCAACAGCCGGGAGGGAGTCTTGCTGGTGAGAGTGAAGATTGTATCAAAGCGTCCCGTTGCTTTGCGGCTATGTGTCTTCTTCATCTTTGGGGCAACGCTCGACGGGTGGTCCATCCTAAGTGGGGACCACAGCGAGCGCATTAGGGTAACACGGGCAATTGCGCCAGACCCTAGCCTCTATCCCCTTGTAATTCCACTCTCAATCCTGCCCGCAGCTGTTGCCGCTTTCGCAGAACAGCGAATGCGATGGGCCGCTGCAGACGCAAGCGCGCTTGTTGGAGGGGCTGTGTTTTGCGTTCTTCGCCAAGCTATACTGCATGGGATCTTTGCGCCCTGGTTGGTAGTAATCGCCCTCATCAGCACAGCTGTCCTCGTCTTCGCCTTTCGGTTCATTACGCTCTGGATTGTCAGGCGGTTTTTCCTTCGCATCATTACAAGGCGCGAAGGTTACTGTGATTTCTGCGCCTACGATCTAAGGGGGTCACCGGGGCCCTTATGCCCAGAATGCGGCCATCCGTTCACAAGAGGCGAGGTTGAAGAGAACGGAAACGCAGCCCCTCTGTGACTCCGAGACGGCCTACCGCGACAGCGGCACGGGGGCCGGATGGTAAAACGGGACATCACTGATTATAAACCAGCCGGGTTGGTGTGTCGGGGTTCTCGCCTCTGCGTTCCTCGGCGACCTCGG
>CAZEEJ010000112.1:0-17511 GCA_964511155.1 uncultured Planctomycetales bacterium
CCGCAGGAGATCAAGAGCGAGGATAACTTTCTCGTCTCGTACGTGCTCTTCGACAAGCGGGACGGTTATGCCGAAGTGGAGGTGGTCGAGGAGGCTGCCCGGCTGCTCGAACATCATCTGGCCACCGGCGAACTGGTGCTGCCGGCAGGCGTCCACTACACCTTCTCCGGGTCGTACGAGGGGCAGGTCCGCTTCCAGCGCCAGCTCGCGGTCCTCTTGCCCCTGTCGCTGTTCATCATCTTCGTGATCCTGTATCTCCAGTTCCGCTCCGTGCCGGTCACGCTGCTGGTGTTCCTGGGCATCGGCGTCGTGTGGTCCGGCGGGTTCATCGGGCTGTGGGCCACGTCGCAGGAGTGGTTCCTGAACTTCGAGATCTTCGAGCGGAACCTGCGCGACGTGTTCAACCTTCGGACCTACAACCTGAGCACCGCCGTGTGGGTCGGGTTCATCGCCCTCTTCGGCATCGCCACCGACGACGGTGTGGTTATCACCACCTACCTCAACCAGACCTTCCGCCGCAAGCGCGTCACCTCCATCGCCGACATCCGGGCCCACGTCATCGAGGCCGGCAACCGCCGCGTGCGCCCCTGCCTCATGACCACCACCACCACCGTGCTCGCCCTCATGCCCATCCTGACCAGCACCGGCCGCGGCGCCGACGTGATGATCCCCATGGCCCTGCCCGCCTTCTGGGGCATGACTCTGGAATTGGTGACCCTGTTCACTGTGCCGGTCACCTACTGCCTGCTCAAGGAATGGCTCTGGCGGCTGGGCATCACACGCGACCATTTCGTAACGGATGAGGCGGCATAGAGGCCGGCTTGCGTCTTCGCGGCCGCGAGATCAGCCGTTCAACCGCCGCGCTCCCACGCCGGAATGCCCAGGAGGCCCTCGACGTTTTTGGCGTCGATCCGCGGGATCACGAAGCTGTGGCCGTCCCAGGTGCCTTGGCCGTCCAGCACGCCGCGGAAGCCGGCCGCACTCAGCGCCGGCACCAGTTGCTCGACGGTGGCGGGATGCCGTGGCCGCATCGGCAAGGTAAAAATGTCCGTCACCGCCAGGCCCGCCTGCCGGATGTCCTCGCGGCAAGGCAGGATCTCATCCGCAACGTAAGCCCCCGGGTCTCCGCTGAAGGCATTGTGGCTGACCGTGTGCACGCCGAACTCCGCCAGGCTCAAGCCCGCATACTCGCCCGGCGAGGCAAAGCGATTCCGCAGCTCCCGCAGTTCCTCCTGCCCCGGCGGCCCCAGCAGGGCACGGGCCTCCTGGTCCTCCAGGATCACGTTGCAGGCTCCCTTGAGCCGGCGGCGGCGCTCGTCCGTCTCGTAGGCGTACACGCGGTCGACGTATGCGGCTTGCTCGTGCGTCAAAACCGGGACGGGCAGATCCACGCCACGGAGCGTGAGCAGGAGTTGTACCCGATGGGCGACCGGGTACGCCGGGGGATCGCGCCAGGGTCCGGTGATCAGGGCGGTGTGCGTCGGGATTCCCGCCTCGTCGGCCCAGGGAAGGACGTTGCGAACCCAATCCACCGTACCGTCATCGCCGGTCACGTACAGGATATCCCGTGCGACCGGGTCATGCAGCCGGGACACCGCCCCGAAGTCCCAGCCCAGGCGCCGGGCGGCCGATAACTGGTACACCAGCCGATCGAACGGGACGGGAAAGCTGCCGGCCACCGCGGGGTGAGCCGAGCTGTCCACCGAGTGATACATCAGGATCAGTTTGCGCGGGGTCATACCCGGTTATCGGATTGATCCCTGCCGATTCTGGTGAAGGAAGCGTGTTTCCGGTGAAGATCGGGACGCCCACCGCATCCGCCGCCCCCTCGGCGACCTTCCCGCATCCGCATCATCGCGGGCCCACCCTTGCCAAGGCGAGGATGGGCCACCCCTCCGCCGTCTCTGTCAGCCCCCCGGTACCGGGTCTTCGACGACTCCTTGACAGGATTCTCCGGTGCGGGAATAATGGACCTCGTCCATAGGGGCGATTAGCTCAGTTGGCTAGAGCGCTTGCTCGACATGCAAGAGGTCACTGGTTCGAGTCCAGTATCGCCCAGTTGCAGGACAACGGCGCTGCGCCGTCACCACGTCCAAGCCAGCCGGTCGATCCGCGCCTCGATCGTGCTTTGAATAGCTTGCCCCTGACTCTGCATCCCCTGTATCATTTCGAGGTAATAACCCACTCGCTCTGAATGTTCAGGAACCATACGGCCTACCGTATTGTGGAAGACGGTTCCCGTTCGTCGGCGACGCGCCCCAGCATCGTCCGGCTCATCAGCTCGACGAACTTGCCCAAGTCGGCTCCGGCCGCCCCCAGCTTGCGGGCCAGGGCGGCGCCGGTGAGCGTGCTCACCACCCACTCGGCGACCAACAACGGCTGAAGCGCAGCATGAACCTCCCCCGTCTGCTGAGCCTCTGCGATTACCGCCGCCCATCGACCGACCCACTCCGTACGCCAGGCCCGCAGCGCGGACCAGAGCGGCCCATCCGCCTCCGTCAGCTCCGCCGACATGGTCGCCATCAGGATGCAGTTCCGCCATTCGGGCCGCGCGTTGAGCCTGACCTCCGCATCGAGCATGGCCGTCAGCCGCCCCACCGCCGACTGCCCCGACTTCGCCGGGGCCAGCCACTCCCGCTCATAGTCCTCGCGGGCCGCCTCCAGCACGGCCAGTGCGAGGTCCTCTTTGCCGCTGAAATGATGGTAGAACGCTCCCTTGGTCAGCCCCGTCGCCGCCTGAATGTCCGCGAGGCTCGTCGCATGAAAGCCGTATACGCTCAGCAGGCGTCGGCCCACCTCCAGGATCCCCGCTCGGGTTGCCCGGCCCCTGTCCCGCCCGCCGACCTTGTCTTGGCCCACCATATCGGACCCCCTGATTAGATACCGACCGGATGGTATGTTATCGGGGAATGGTGCGCAAGTCAAGTCCGGATAACCCGGCTCCCGGTCAGGCCTCGGGTTTGCGACGGGAGCCGGCGTACAGCTCGTACTCCAGGAGGCGGCACTCGATGCGGGCGTTGAAGAAGGGACGCCGTCGTCGGGCTCGCAGGCCTACTTTCTTCGCCAGTTCCAGGTTCCCCGTGAAGATGTAGCCCCGGTAGCCGCCGCACCGCTGCTTGAAGAAATCGCCGATGCGCGCGTACACGGGCTCCAGCTCGTTCATCACCCCCATGCGTTGGCCGTACTCGGGGTTGAGGATAACGACCCCCGGCCCTTCGGGGACGGTCGTTTCGGCGAAGTCGCAGACGGCAAATTCGATGAGCTCTTCCACCCCTGCCGTGCGGGCGTTCTGACGGGCGGCGGCGATCGCTCGCTCATCGATGTCCGTCGCGATGATCCGCCCGGGCACGGATGGCGATCGCTTGGCGGCGTCCTGTCGCAGCTCCCGCCACGCCCGGGCATCAAAGGCCCGCACGTGCATGAAGGCGAAGTTGTCGCGGAGCAGCCCGGGTGGCCGGCCGGCGGCGATCAGGGCGGCCTCGATGGCCAGCGTACCGCTGCCGCACATCGGGTTGACCAGCGGCTGCCGCCCGTCGTAACCGGTCGCCAGGATGACCCCCGCCGCCAGTGTTTCCTGCATCGGGGCCTTGTGCGGCATCCGCCGGTAGCCGCGATCGGCCAGCTTTCGCCCGGAAGTGTTCAGGTACAACCGGCAGGTATCCCCTCGCCAGTACACATTGACCACCGCCCGATCGCGCTCAGGCCCGGAGTCCGGCCGCCGCCCCACCGCGTCGGCGATGCGGTCCACGATCGCATCCTTCACCCGGACTGCCGCGAACATGTCGTTGCTGATCGCCGGTGAATCCACGTGGGCCATCACACTGAAGTAGCCATCCGGAGCGAGCAGTTCCTCCCACGGCACAAACGACGTGCGGCGATACAGATCGTCGGCCGACAGGCAGGTGAACTCATCCAGCAGCCAGAGCACGTACATCGCCGTCCGCAGGTGCAGGTTGAGCCGCATCGCGTCGGCCAGCGTGCCGATCATCTCCACGCCGCTGTCATCGCGGTCCTCGACCGCCAGCCCCAGGCCCTCAACTTCCTGCTGCAGCCACTCCGCCAAGCCGCGGGCGCAGGTGATCCTGATCGGCCGAACTGTCTCTTGCAGGTCCATCATGCTCTCGCTACACCAACGCCACGGACGAGCCCAGCACGTCAGGCCACCCCGGGCAGCTCGCCAGCACACCTCGCCTCCCCAGTCCATCCTCGCTGGCGGGGTCATCATAGAACGCCCCGAAATCGAGTACAACATGCTCAATCCGGCCTTGAACGGCCCGGGCTCGCGGGGTATGCTGCGCGACCGTTGCTCATGGACGGTCCAAGGCCCTTCGCCGTGCCGGAAGCAAATCAGGGAGCGAAACTCATCTCGACGTCGCTGTACTTATTGAAAAGGAGCCCACGATGCAGAACAACATTGAGGATACTGGACTGGTGGCAGGTCTGCTGGATTTCGGGTTCAGCCGATTCATCACGCTGAGCGTGGTGAAGGTGCTCTACCTCCTGGGACTGGCGTTGATTGCGTTGACGTGGCTGATCATGGTGATCAGCGCCTTTACGAACAGCGCCGGCATGGGACTGGCTACGCTGGTCATCGGCAGCGTCGCCGCGGTGATTTACGCGGTGCTGTGGAGGGTGGGGCTGGAGCTGATCGTGGTGATCTTCCGCATCGGTGAAAACACGAGCAAGATGGTGGCGGTTATGGCCCAACCATCCGTCGGGCCATGACTTCTTCGGACCCCTGCCCTGTCTGCGGCGGGCCGCTGGTGGAAAAGTCGGTCGAAAAGCTGCTTCGCGGCGGCAACTCCAGGGATCCTCGCGACGCCCCGGGTCCATTCGTCCGGTGCGCGGCCCCAACACGACAATGCTATTGAGCGGCGGTCAGGAACGTCACCGCTCAAGAGCATCGGTAGGAGTTGGCACGCGATCCGCACTGCTCCAAGAGCAGTGGCACACGGAGAGTTGCATGGGGAGCACGGTCACTTTCGGCGACTGATCTGCACGGGGTCGTGCGAAGCCGCAAGCGGCCGGGGGGGACGGTGGCGTGCGTTGTTCGATGGCGGTATAATGCGGTTCGGCGACACTTGCCGGCCACGTTTCGATCGGGCGGTCCGGCCGGCGGGGCTTGGTCGCCGGCCACTTCCGTTAAGTGGAAGAGCAGTCAGTTCAGGTACGCGGAAGAGTAGTCAGTTCGGGTACGCGGAAGAGTCGTCAGTTCAGGCGCAGCCAACAGGAAAGGTCGTCCATGCCAACGCCAAGCCCCTCTGAGACGCAAGAACAGGCCACCAAACCAGAAGCACCGCCAGCGACCGGCGACCGAGCGGCACCGAGCCCGCCCCCATCCATCCCCGCCGAGCCGCGGAACGCCAACCAGGATACGCAGCAGCCCCTCGGCGAGGCCATGGAGTTCCAGATCACCGAGCAGAATGCCAAGCCGACCGTTGAGCGGCTGCTGCGCGAGATGGGCGGTTTGGGGGATCAGGCCACGGCGGCGGCCAAACATGCCCGGGCCACCGACCTGCACATCAATACCGGACGACCGCCGGACTACCGCATCGAACGCACCATTCGCAGCGTCCGGTGCAAGCCGTTCAGCAAGCAGGACGTCGTCCTCCTTAGCAACGCACTCATGACCGAGCATCAGCGCGAGCGGTTCAACGGGCGGCACTGCATCGACTTCTCCTACCACCTGGACCGCAACCGGTTTCGCGTCAATATCGTCGAGTCTTTCATCGGCCGCAGCATCTCCCTCCGGCGGTTCGACGAGATCCAGAGGTTCGAGGAGTACCACCTGCCGGAGCAGTACCTGCGCATCGCCGAGATGCACCGCGGGTTCGTGATCATGTCCGGCTCGACGGGGAGCGGGAAGACGACCTCCATCGCGGCCATGCTCGACCACGTCAACCGGTCGTTCCACCGCAAAATCGTCACCATTGAGGACCCGATCGAATACGTCTACGTGCCCAAGAAGTCGATCGTTGTGCAGATCGAGATCGGCGAGGACGGTATCCCCAATGAGGACGTGGCCCTGCGGAACCTGGTGCGTATGGACCCGGATGTGGGTCTGGCGGGCGAGATGCGCGATCGGGCGTCGCTGGAGGCGGCCCTCAAGACCGCCCAGGCGGGCCACCTCATCTTCGGCACGCTGCACTGCGAAGGCGTGGGGCAGGCGTTCGACCGCATCCTGGCCTACTACGACACGATCGAGCAGCAGCGGATCGTTGGCACGCTGGCGGACAACCTCGCCGCCATCATCAACCAGCGGCTCCTGCCCTGCATCAAGCCGGGCATCGACGTGGTGCCGGCCTACGAGATCTTCCGGCCGAATCCGTTGACGCGGCGGTACATTCGAGAAATGCGCTACATGGACGCGATCGCGGAGATGGACAAGCCGGCCATGAAGGAGATCGGCTGCGTGACCTACGTGGATTCGCTACACCTGCTGGTCACGGAGGAGTGGGTCACCTACCAGACCGCCCTTGAGCAGGCCGGCGACCACGCGGAGAAGCTCAAGGCCCGTCTCAAGGGCATCGACCTCAAGTAAGGCCGGCTGGTAGCGGTCGCCCCCTGTGGCGACCGGCGGGTGAGGCACCATCGCCACCCAACGGCCAGCGGTGCCTGAAGCTCTATCGCTGTCCAGCGGCCGCCATGAGCGGCGGCCGCTACAACCACGCAGCGGCCGTCGGTGCCTGAAGCTCTATCGCTGCCCAGCGGCCGCTACAGAGCAGCGATGTCATGTCAGATGGCCTCACCGCCGCGTTCGCCGGTGCGGATACGGATGCACTCGAGCAGCGGGGTCACGAAGATCTTGCCGTCCCCGATCGCGCCGCCGTTCGAGCGGGCGCTCTTGAGGATCGCGCTGATCGCCCGTTCCACCCATTCCTCGTTGACCGCGATGTCCAGGCGTACCTTGGGGATCAGGCTGGGCGTGATTTTCTTGCCCCGGTACATTTCGTCGCTGACCTGCTGCCCGCGGCCCGACACGCGCGTCACCGTGATGCGGTAGACCTCTTCCTCGATGAGCGCTTCGCGAACCTGATCGAGCCGGTTCTCCCGGATAATGGCGGTGATGAGCTTCATGGTAGTCCCTGTCCTTGCCGGTGATTACGAAACCTTCAGCCTTTGAGCCCTGAGCCTTCAGGCCCGTGTATCAGTACCTTGATCGGTTCCCCCGCGAAGAAGCAAGCAAGATCGCGCGTAGTCCCCGCGAAGCGAAGTCGTACGCTTTCGCCGCGAAGCGGCAAGCCACGTCGGGTGCCTTTCCCGCGAATCCTGCGTCTTCTCACCGCGTGCCTTCAGCCTCCAACCTTTAGGCCTTCAGCCTTTAGCCTTCAGCCTTTAGCCTTTCCCCTCAGCTCGCGCTGACCAGTCCGTAGCCGCGTTCACCGTGGCAGGCGTGATCCAGGCCGGCCATCTCATCCTCCGCGGAGCTTCGGAAGCCGACAACTTTGTCCACCAGCACCACCAGGAAGATCGTCAGCACCGCTGCGTAGCCCACGGCAATACCCACGGCCTTCACTTGAACCACCAACTGCTGCATCGCTGTCCAAGAGCCGTCGGGAGCTCCGGCCGCAGCCGCCGCCATCCAACTGTCGCGGATCAGGAAGGACAGCAGGATCGCGCCGGTAATGCCGCCCACGCCGTGGATGCCGAACACGTCGAGACTGTCGTCGTACCCCAATCGGTTCTTGAGCAGGATGGCGCCGTAGCATACTGCGGCAGCGACGCTGCCGAGAACCAGGGCTCCGCCCGGCTGAACCACACCCGCCGCGGGCGTCACCGCCACCAGGCCGGCCAAGCTGCCACTGGCAACGCCCAAAGCAGTCGCTTTCCCATGGTGCAGCCCCTCGATGATGATCCACATCAGGGCTCCCGCCGCCGCCGCCGCCTGCGTGGCCGTCAACGCCTGGGCCGTCAGCAGGCTGCTCGACACTGCGCTGCCCGCGTTGAACCCAAACCAGCCAACCCACAGCAGCCCGGCGCCGATCAGGGTCATGCTCAGGTTACTCGGCCGCGACTCCATCCTGGGATGACCGCGCCGCGCTCCCAGATACAACACCGCCACCAGGGCGCTGACGCCGGACGAAATGTGCACCACGGTGCCGCCGGCGAAGTCGATCGCGCCGGCAGCGCCCATGTTGAACAGGAAGCCATCTTCCGCCCAGACCCAATGGCACAGGGGGTTGTAAATCAGCAGACCCCACAAGGCGATGAAGATGCAATACCCGCCGAACCGGACCCGCTCGGCAAACGCACCGGCGATCAGCGCCGGCGTGATGATCGCGAACTTACCCTGAAACATGGCGAAGACGTACTCGGGCACGCCGGACTCCAGGATCTTCTCGTCGATGCCGCGCAGGAAAAGCAGCCCGCTGTCCCACCCGAACCAGCCGCCCAGCACGTTCGGGCCGAACGCCATACTGTACCCGCACACCATCCACAGGACGGTCATCACCCCCATGGCCGCGAAGCTGTGCATCATCGTGCCCAACACGTTCTTGGTCCGCACCAGCCCACCGTAGAACATCGCCAGCCCGGGAATCATGAGCAGCACCAGCGACGTGGAGGTGAGCATCCACGCCGTTGTTCCGGTGTCCACCTCCGGCTGAGCGCTCGGCAGCGTCTGGGCGTCCGAGGCCGCAGGCTCCTGGCCCAGTGCTCCCGCAACACCCAACCACAACAGAAACGCTAGTGCGGCCAAGCCGTGACGCCAGATCTTCGTGCAATGCATGGTTCGACCTCTCGATGATCCACCGGTGCAAGCAAAGACCATCCACCCGTACGGGCAATGTGGTGACAACAGAGGCAAGCGAGAGTCGAAGAAAGGACATCTCGCGTCATCCGGACCACTGGCCGTCGAGCCCGACAGGCCTTTGCCAGAGCCCCAAGCGATGCAGACGACACGCGACTGCGGGACTCAATCCACAACGCTGATAGCAAACAGCGTGCCGGGGCGTCCGGTGGCTCCTAAACCGCCTGCCCGGGTGTTCAGAGCCTGTCACCCCGCCGGGCAAGTCACGAAGGCTGCTGAATCCTTGCGCAGGCCGTTCTCTGGCTGCCCAGACAGCGGGCATCGGTCACGGAACGTCCCCCTTCGCCGCCCTCGGCCCAGCCGCACCGCACCGCATCATTGCGGCAAGGCCACTCGCGGTCTACAATCGCCTCCGACCGTCACAACCTGGATGGCCGCCGGGTTTACCCGAGAAAGGGGTTCACTAAGGCCAATAACACGCTGTTCGAGGTGCTCATGCCTGAGAAAGTGGTGATCATCGGATCGGGTCCCGCGGCTTGGACGGCCGCCATCTACGCTGCCCGGGCCAACCTGGACCCGCTGGTCTTCGCTGGCCGTCCCAAACAAGTGCCGTCGCTGGTATTGCCCGGCGGGCAACTCATGCTGACGACGGAAGTCGAGAACTATCCCGGCTTTGCGAAAGGCATCACCGGCCCGAAACTCATGGCTGTCTTCGAACAGCAGGCCGTCCGCTTCGGCACGCGGATCCAGACTGACGACGGCCAGAAGCCCGACGTCTCCAACCCCGACGACGGGCACTCGTACAAGTATCACGACTGCAAGCGGCTCGACCTGTCCGCCCGCCCTTTCAAGGTCGTCGGCGAGGACGATAAGGTCATCGAGGCGCATAGCGTCATCATCGCCACCGGGGCGACGGCCAACTGGCTCGGTCTGGAGAACGAAATGCGGCTCGCCCAGACGGGGGGCGGGGTCAGCGCGTGCGCGGTGTGCGACGGTGCCCTGCCCATCTTCCGCGGCAAGGAGCTGGCCGTCGTGGGCGGGGGCGACTCCGCCGTCGAGGAGGCTACCTACCTCACCAAGTTCGCCGCCAAGGTTTACCTGATCCACCGCCGCGACCAGCTCCGGGCCAGCAAGATCATGGCCCAGCGTGCAACCGACAACCCCAAGATCGAGATCCTCTGGAACAACGTCGTCATCGACGTCCTGGGCGACGACAAGATCACCGCCATCAAGCTCCAGGACACCCAGAGCAACGCGGAGCGCGAGCTGCCGGTGGGCGGCCTGTTCCTGGCCATCGGGCACACGCCCGCGACGGGCTTCCTGGACGGCCAGCTCGAACTCGATAAGAAGGGCTACATCAAGCTTGCCGACGCCTACCGCACCACCACCAGCGTGGAGGGCGTGTTCGCCGCCGGCGACGTGGTGGATAGCGTCTACCGCCAGGCGATCACCGCGGCGGGCATGGGGTGCAAAGCCGCCCTGGACGCCGAACGCTGGCTCGCCAACCAGGGGATCGAGTAGAATACCGCCACACGCGGCGCCGGCTTTTCCGTGCGGCCCCGCCCTTGCCGTCGGGAGATTCCCCGCCCTCCGCGCGGGTGTCACGCCTTCTGGAGATCGAGAAATGCTTACCCTGCTGCACAGCCTGACCTGGATCATGGCCACAACCTTCTCTGTCGCGGTCCCCCCTATTTTCCCTGATCCCGTCGAGGTCGTCGTGGACAACGGCGACCCGGGATTCAGCGTATTGAGCGGTGAATGGCGGACCGGTTCCTTCGGCGCGCCGCATGGCGAGGACTATCGGTTCTTTGTGGTCGAGCCGGAGAACCCGACCGGGGAGGTCGAATGGCGACCCGAGTTGCCGGTCTTCGGGCGCTATGAGGTGGCCGTATGGTACGTGGCCGGCGCCAACCGCACGCAGCACGCCATGTTCACCGTTGATCATGCCGAAGGTACTCATACCCAATCGGTCAATCAGCAGATCAATGGTGCCCAATGGGTTCTGCTCGGGGCGTACTACTTCGACACCGGCTCGGCCGCAGCGGTGCGCGTCGAGGGCAGTCCGGACGGCGTTGTCATCGCCGACGCCGTACGTTTCCGGGAGGCGCCGGGGACCGACCTGCCTCCCGGACCGGGTGAGTTCCGTGGTATGTGGGTCACCCGGTTCGAGTGGCCCAGCACGGACATGGACAACGCCAAGGCCACCATCGATACGGTGATGGCCAGACTGGCCGTGCACCGGTTCAACGCCGTGGTGTTCCAGGTGCGTGGGCAGGCCGATACCCTCTATCCCTCGCCCCACGAGCCCTGGTCGCAGATCATCGCCCCGACCGGCGCCGACCCAGGCTGGGACCCGCTGCAATACGCCATCGACGTCGCCCACGCCCGCGGCCTCGAGTTCCATGCGTACATCAACACGCACGTCGCTTGGCAAAGCGGCGCCAGCACTCCCCCCGCTGACCCGAACCATCTGTACTGGCAGCACTGCAACGCTGCCGATCCCGACGCCCGCGACTGGCTCATCCATAACGCCGACGGCGAACCCATCCAGTACACCTCCGATAACTACGTGTGGATCGCTCCGGGCGTGCCCGCGGCCCAGGCTTACCTGCGCGCCCAGGTCATGCACGTGGTCGAGAACTATGACGTGGACGGGGTGCATTTCGATCGCATCCGCACGCCCGGGCCGGCCTACTCGCACGACCCGATCTCCGAGGCCCGGTGGGCGGGCGAGGGTAACCCCGATGGCCTGGAGTTCCCCGACTGGACCCGTGACCAGTTCACCCGCTTTCTGTCGGATCTGTATGCCGAGATCATGGCTGTCCAGCCGCATGTGAAGGTCAGCGCCGCCCCACTGGGCCTCTACCGGCAGGAACGCTACCCAGATTACCCGGCGGGCTTCCAGTACGGCTACTCGCAGACCTACCAGGACGCCCAAGCCTGGATGGCCGCCGGAGCCCTCGACTTCATCTCTCCCCAGATTTACTGGGCGGACGGCGGCAGCAAGCCAGACTTCAGCGACATCCTGCCCGACTGGCTGGCCAACAACGGCGGCCGTCATATTTACCCCGGCCTGCACCGTTCGGTCGGTCTTGACCATCTGTCCGATGAGATCGAGACCACGCGCGACCAGGGCGGGCTCGGCAACGTCGTCTTCAGCTACAGCAGCTTCAACTCGAATGACTACTGGGACGGGTTCTCCGCCCTCGGGGGCGTCTACGAGGCCCCCGCCGAGGTGGCAGCCATGCCCTGGAAGCTCAGTCCCGCGACCGGTATCCTCATGGGAACGGTCACCGCCTATGAGGACGGTGCGCCCCTCGTCGACGCCCACGTCAAGCACACGGACTCCGATCACACGGCCCTGTCCTCCGCCGATGGCCTTTTCGCGTTCCCGAAAGTCGAGCCCGGCACATACACACTGACGGCCACCAAGCCGGGATACGCCGTCGTCGAGGTGCCCGAGTTGGCGATCGTCGCTGGTGAAGCCACCCAGGTCGCGGTCGTTCTGGGCCTCGATCGTGATGGCGACGGCACGCCCGACCACCTGGATGATTGCCCCGATGATCCCCTCAAGACTGAGGCCGGCTTCTGTGGTTGTGGCGAGCCGGAAACCGACACGGATCTCGACGGCACCCCGGATTGCGTGGATGGTTGCCCCGACGACGCGGATAAAACCGAGCCCGGCATCTGTGGCTGCGGCGAACCCGAGACGGACACCGACGCTGACGGCACGCCCGACTGCAACGACGAATGCCCGGAAGACGCGGGCAAGATCGAGGCGGGGGTCTGCGGCTGCGGGGTGGCCGAGACGGACACGGACGGCGACGGCACGCCCGACTGCAACGACGAATGTCCGGAAGACGCGGACAAGATCGAGGCGGGCATCTGCGGCTGCGGGGTGGCCGAGACGGACACGGACGGCGACGGCACGCCCGATTGTAACGATGAGTGCCCGGAGGACGAGGGCAAGATCGTAGCCGGTGCCTGCGGCTGCGGTGTTGCGGACACCGACAGTGATCACGACGGGACGCCCGACTGTCTGGAGCCCCCCCTGCCGCGTCCCTGGTGCGGTCCCGGGATGCCGGGCATGTTGGCGCTGACCTCGCTGGGGCTGGTCGGCCTTCGCCGGCGTCATTCGCCGAAAAGCTTGAGTTGATGGGGCTCGAAGGCCAGCTTGCTGACCGGGTGGTCAACGGCCATCGGGTACTGCCCGGAGAAGCAGGCCGTGCAATAGTGATCCTTCGGGTGTTTCACGCACGCCAGCATCCCCTCCAGGGACAGGTAGTGGAGTGAGTCCACGCCCAGGTACTCGCGGATCTCGTCGGTCGTCCGATTGTTGGCGATCAACTCCGAGGGGTCGGGGAAGTCGATGCCGAAGTAGCATGGGTGGCGGATCGGCGGACTGGCCACGCGCAGGTGAATCTCCGCCGCTCCCGCCTTCCGCAAGGCGCCGATCTTGCCCCGCGTGGTCGTGCCCCGCACCACCGAATCCTCGACGACCACCAGCCGCCGCCCGCGCACCGTATCCTTGATCACGTTGAGCTTCATGCGGACGGCCAGATCGCGGAGCTTCTGCTCGGGCATGATGAACGACCGGCCCGTGTAGTGGCTAACCGTGAACCCGCGCTCGAACGGGAGGCCGCTTTCTTGCGCGTAGCCGATGGCCGCGCACCGGGCGCAGTTCGGAACGGGAATGACGATATCGGCCTCGACCGGGGCCTCCCGGGCCAGCCGGGCGCCCATGTTCCGCCGCACGCGATGCACGTTCTCCCCGAACACGTCGCTGGAGGGATCGGCAAAGTAGATCTGCTCGAAGATGCAGTAGGCCGGCTTGACCTGCCCGAGCGGCATAATCCACTGGCTTCGCACACCGTCGGCGGTGATGATGACCACCTCGCCGGGCAGGACCTCTCGCCAGAAAGTCGCGTCGACGATATCCAGGGCGTTGGTCTCGCTGCAGACCACGATGGCTCCGTTGTCCATGCGTCCCAGTACCAGCGGCCGCAGGCCATAGGGGTCCCGCGCCGCGACCATCCGGTCCGCGAACAGAAACAGCAGCGAATACGCCCCCTGCAGGTGGCGCAGTACGTGCACCAGGTGGTCCATCTTCTCCATGTGGCTGGGCTTGGCCAGCAGGTGGACGATGACCTCGGTGTCGCTGGTCGTGTTGAAGATGGCTCCGTGCTGTTCGTAGTCGTCGCGGAGCAGCCCGGCGTTGATCAGGTTGCCGTTGTGGGCCACCGCGACCTGGCCGCGGGCGTAGTCGACCAACAGAGGCTGAGCGTTGCTGGCCTGGCACGAGCCCGTCGTCGAGTAGCGCACATGCCCGATCGCGTTGGGATTGTGCAACGCCTCCAGGACAGCCGGGCTGAAAACGTCGGTCACCAGACCCATCGCCGCGTGGCGTTGAATCCGGTCGCGGTCGCAACTGCAGATGCCGGCCGATTCCTGCCCCCGGTGTTGCTGGGCGTACAGGCCCAGGTAGGTCAGCTCCACGGCATCCGGATGGCCGTAGATGCCGAACAGTCCGCAGTGGTGTTTGGGGCTGGTGGAGGGCACGTCGATCGCTGTCCTTTGGCCCGTTGGGCTCGACGCTAAAAGCGCAGACTAGCCCCCCGCCCGCCTGCCGTCAAGCCCCGGTCGCCGCTTTTGGGCAAAGCCGAGCGGGCAATTGGCCGAATAATAGGAGTATGCCGGCCGTAGGGCCTGGATCGGTTCTGCGCGTCCGGTAACCCGAGGTGACCGCCGTGGATAAGCCCAAGGAGATCCTCACCACCGGGGAGGTGGCCCGCCTCTGTCGGGTCGCCCCCCGCACCGTCTCGAAATGGGTCGATACCGGCCAACTCCGCGGCTACCGCATCCCCGGCAGCCGCGACCGCCGCATCCCCCTCCAGCAGCTCATCCGCTTTATGAAGGCCCACGGGATGCCGCTTGACGCGATCGAGACCGGCCGGACCCGCATCCTGATCGTGGACCAGGAGCCCGATCTGACGGAGCTGATTCGGCACTCCCTCACCCAGACCGGGCAGTACGAGGTGCGCGTGGCGGATTCCGTCCTCGAGGCGGGAGCGGTGCTCGAGCAGTTCAGGCCTAACGTCCTGCTGATCGACGTGGACCTGCCAGGCATCGAAGGGCGGACCGTCGCACGTTTCCTGGCCGGTCACGCCGAACTGGCCGGCACCCAGCTCGTCGCCATGAGCGCCTCCCTCACGCCCATGGACCGGCAGATGCTTCTGCAGCAGGGTTTCCACTCCACGTTGGCCAAGCCCTTCGACCTGCGCCAACTCACGGAGGCGATCGAGAGCGTTCTCGGCCTGCTCGTCTGACGGCCGCTTGCGGCTTCGCACGATCGCGAACGAGGCTCGTCAGCCCGCAACCAGCCGCAGGACCTCACCCACCAGGCCCCGGATGCCCTCAAACACCTCGGCCGGGCCGCTGCCCAGCATGTAGGCCGGGGTCGTCACGAGCCGGTTCTGCTCATCAATCACAAACGCGGTGCAGGCGCAGGATTCGTGCCGGACGCCCATCTTCTCGATCGCGCCGGCCGTTTGAGCATCCGTGCCGATGGTGACCCGGCCGGCCACCTTCCGCCCGCCCAACACCCGCGCCAGCATGGCCGGGGCAATGCAGATCGCCCCGATCGGCTTGCGGGCCGCCAGCATCTCGCCCACCAGCCGCTCGACCTCCGGGTGGACCCGGCAATCAGGCCCGGCCGTCGCAAAGTCGCACAGGTTCATCGCCGCCCCGAACCCGCCGGGAAAGATCACCGCGTCGATCTCCGCCGCACGCACCTCGGCGAGATCCTTGATCTGGCCGCGGGCAATCCGGGCGGATTCAACGAGAATGTTGCGTTTCTCGCCGGGCACCGGCTGCCCCGTGAGATGATCCACGACCGCGGCCTGGGCGGCGTCCGGCGCGCAGCACACAATTTGCGCCTTCGCCTGGTCCAGCGCCAGCAGCGTCAGCACCGCCTCGTGGATCTCTGAACCGTCCTTGACCCCGCACCCCGATAAGCAAACCGCAACTCGTGCCATCGTCCTGAGCCCCCGTACCCCCCAATCTGAAATCTCCGAGCCTCGATCGCCGCCCACCTGCAACCCCGAGCCCCGACCATCAACCCCCAAGCCCAGGGATAACCGGCCCGGCAGAGATCGTTCTGGTGATGCGGACGGTGGCGGGCGGGCCGGTTATCCCTGGGCTTCCCCGATCCGTCAGCACTCAGCGCTCAGCACTCGGTACCCACCACTTCGGATTCTAGCGTCCTTTCGCCCGCCGACGAAGCTCCGCCTCGATGAACGGCTGCAAATCGCCATCCAGGACGCGCTCCGGCGTGGCCACCTCGTGTAGCGTGCGGTGGTCCTTGACCCGGCGGTCATCGAGCACATAGCTGCGGATCTGGCTGCCCCAGGCGATCTCCCCCCGGTCGCCGTACAGCCGCTGCAGTTCCTGGTCGCGTTCCGCCTGCTTGAGTTGCTCGATCTTGGATTGCAGGATCGACAGGGCCATGCGCTTGTTCTGCTGCTGGCTGCGCTCGTTGACGCACTCGACGAGAATGCCCGTGGGGATGTGCTTGACCCGCACCGCGGTGGCGACCTTGTTGACGTTCTGTCCGCCGGCCCCCGCCGCCCGCCGGAAGAAGACCACGTCCAGCTCGTCGTCGCGAAGCTCGATGTCCAACTCGCCCAGCACGGGCAACACGTCCACCGCGGCGAAGCTCGTGTGCCGCCGCTTGTTCGCGTCAAACGGGCTGATGCGTACCAGCCGATGCACCCCCCGCTCACACGAGAGGTAGCCCATGGCGTAGGATCCCTCGACCTTGAGGGTGATGCTGCGGAGGCCGGCCTCCTCACCGTCGGTCCGCGCCAGTTCCTGCGCCTGGTAACCGTTCCGCTCGAAATACCGCAGGTACATCCGCAGCAGCATCTCCGCCCAGTCGCACGCCTCGGTGCCCCCCGCGCCCGCCTGGATACTGAAGAAGCAGTCGCAAACGTCGTTCTTGCCCGACAGCAGGGTCATCAGCTCGACCCGGCCCACCTGTTCGTGCAACTTGCCCAGCTCGTTGTCCAGCTCGATGAAGCTGTCGGGATCGTTGGCTTCACGGGCCAGCTCAAACAGGGCGCGCGCGTCCTCCGCCTGCCTCACGGCGGCTTGCACCGGCTCGACCAGCCCCTTGATCGCTTTGAGCTCCGCGACGACCTCCCGCGCCTTCTCCTGGTAGTCCCAGAAGCCGGCCTCGGCCATCTGCCGCTCGAGCTCCGACCATCGCTCCGTCCGCTTGGGTAAGTCAAAGAGAGTCCCGGATCGCGATGATCCGGGCGCTGAGGTCCTCGAGTGTCCCGGCCGGGTCTTCGAACTGCATGAGCCACGCTCCTTCCTTGGCGAGTGATCTCGACCGCTCCCGGCCGGATGGAGGCGAAGGGATTCGAACCCTCGACCTTCGCATTGCGAACGCGACGCTCTCCCAGCTGAGCTACGCCCCCAGAGCCTCATGGCTCACCACCTGCCCGCCACCTCTGACGGTCACCGGCCAAACGCCGGTGCCGCATGGGTTTGCGGACGGGCCAGTATGCAATAGCCTATCGTGCGGATTCCGCGTTGACAAGAGCGCGGGCCCGCGAACCTCAGGCAGGATCCCTAACACTTTCGGCGGCGGAGGTCGGACCCGGCGAGTCCGCATCTCCGTACCGCGACCGCAAGGGAGCGGACTTCGCGCGAGAACGCCACGCACACGAGGTCCGCTTCCTTACGGGCGCGGTACGGAA
>CAZEEJ010000113.1:0-17419 GCA_964511155.1 uncultured Planctomycetales bacterium
GAGCCCTCACGCCGGCAAAAAAGAGCCAGTCCCCGAACGCTAAACACGTACGGAGAACCTGGGCCACCCAGCCGGGGGTCGGGGAAGCCCAGGGATAACCGGCCCGGCAGAGGTCGTCCTGGTGATGCGAGCGATTGCTGGCAGGCCGGTTATGCCTGGGCTTGGGGACGTGGGGGGCGGGTGGCGACGTCCGGCGGGTGGCGACGCGCGGGCGGGTGGCGACGCGCGGCGGGTCAGGGTACAATGCTTACCCGGTTGGAACCCCCAAGGGCCCCACGTTCGGGTTCACGGACCAGGAAAGGCAGTCCATCCGGGCACACCGGCGACCAGTATTCCCGTGAGCGACACTCCTCTCAACATCAGCAACCGTCAGCTTCTGCGCTGGATGTTCCGCTTCCTGCGGCCGGTCCAGGGGCTCATGGTCGTGGCTTGCCTGCTGCTGGTGACCTGGACCGGTGCGGAGGTCCTGGCGGTCAAGCTGACGGCGAGCGCGGTGGACGAGATCCAGGCCATCCACGCCGGCGAGACGCGATTCGACCAGCCCGTCTGGGCCTGGCTGAACGGCAGCGGGACCGAGACCTCGGCACTGCGGCGCACGGTGTTCGCCCTGGCCGGCCTGACCATCGCCATGGGCGTGCTCCGGTACCTCCGCGAGGTCACCAACAGCCGCGTCAGCATGGACATGGTCTTCTACATCCGCGAGGCGGTCTACGACAAGCTGCAGCGGGCGGGGTTTGCCTTCCACGACGCCCTGTCGACCGGCGAGCTGATCAATCGTTCGCTCAGCGACCTGCAGAACGTGCGGGCGTTCGTCAACTCCGCGGTGCTGATCACGCTGGAGATCGTGCTGATCGTCGGCGGCTACATGGCCCTGCTGCTGTCGCGTTCACCGTGGGTGGCGGCCCTGTCGCTCGCTCCCCTGCCGGTCTGGACGTGGTACATTCTGCGGTTCAGCCGCAAGGCCCAGCCGGCCCTGAAAGCCGCGATGGAAGCCGGCGATCAGAACATCGCGGTGATCACCGAGAACATCGCCGGTGTGCACGTGATCAAGGCCTTCGCCACCGAGCCGCAGGAGATCGCCAAGTACGGCCGCAGTTGCGACGACTTCTTCGGCAAAGTGATGCGCCGCATCCGGCTGTTCGCCGACTTCGCCCCCGTCATCCGCAGCATCGCGACACTGTCGCACCTCACGCTGTTCCTGGCGGCCGGGGTGCTCATCATCAAGGGGCGGCTGAACGCCGGCGACGTGCTCATGCTCGGGTCGGCCATGGGGGCGATCCTGCTGCGCCTCCAGCAGGTCGCGGTGATCAACGACCAGTACCAGAACGCGATCGTCTCCGCCCGCCGCCTGTACGAAATCCTGATGGCCCCGCCTTCGGTGCCCGAGAAGCCTGACGCCCCCCCGCTACCACCCGGGAAAGGCCGCGTACGCGTTGAAAACGTGACTTTTGGTTACGACCCCGCCCGCCCGGTGCTGCGCGACCTCAACCTTGATGTGCCCGGGGGGAGCACGGTGGCCATCGTCGGCCCGACCGGTGCGGGCAAGACCACGCTGGTCAGCCTCATCGCCCGGTTCTACGATCCCCAGCAGGGGCGCATCTTCATCGACGGCATGGACATCCGCGACGCTGCGCTGGGCTCGCTCCGCACCCAGGTCGCCTACGTATTCCAGGAGACCTTCCTGTTCAGCGACACGGTGGCGGCGAATATCGCCTACGGCCGGCCGCGCACCGACGAGGGCGCGGTTGAAGCGGCCGCCCGGCTCGCCCAGGCGCACGAGTTCGTGGAGACCTTGCCGCTGGGCTATCGGACCATGCTCGGGGAGCGGGGGCACAACCTCTCCGGCGGGCAACGGCAGCGGCTGGCCATCGCCCGGGCCATCCACGCCAACCCGCGCATCCTGGTTCTCGATGACGCCACGGCGGCCGTCGATCCCGAGACCGAGGCCAGCATCCGCAAGGCCATGCGACTGGTCATGACCGACCGTACCGTGTTCGTCATTGCCCACCGCGTCAGCACGGTGAAACGGGCGGACATGGTGATCGTGCTGGAGAACGGGCGGATCACCCAGCAGGGCACTCACGATGAGCTGCTCGCCCAGGAGGGCCACTACCAACAGATCGTCAGCGGGCAGCTTCATGCCGACGTGCCCATGGACGCGGGCGGGCTGAGCCACATGGATCGCATGATGCAACTGGGCACCATCCCAGTCTCCGCCGGAGGACAGGCCGATGAGCCAGAGGACTGACCCGGCCGGCGCCGGCCCTGGTGCGACATCGACCGAAACGGCCGCGGTGCGCTGTGGCCCGGCCGGTTGGCTGCGCTCGCTCCGCGACCGCATCCTCGGCCCGACGCCCCGGCTCACGGAGATTCTCACCACCGACGGCGAGGAGCGCTATCGCCCGATCGACTGGCGGCTCATTCGCCGGCTGATGGGTTGCCTGCGGCCGTACGCCCGGCAATACGCGCTCGGCATCGTCCTCGGGTTGGTGATGATCCTGCTCGAGATGCAGTCCCCGCGCTTCATGGGGGCGATCGTCAACTGGACGGTGAACTACGCCACCGGACAGTTGGAGCCCATGCCCACGGAGCGGTCCGCGATCACCTGGCTGGCCGCGCTCATCGGACTGTGGGCCGTCGTGCTCGGCGTCGCCCTGCTCCTGCACCGCTGGACCATCCTGATCATGACCCACGCGGGCGAGCAGGTGCAGTTCGACATTCGCCGCCGCCTCTTCGCCCACCTGCAGGCCCTCTCCATGAGCTTCTACGACCGGACGAAGCTCGGGCGCATCATCAGCCGGTGCACCAGCGACGTGAACAGCCTGCGCGAGATCAACGTGTGGGGCCTGGACATCGTCGCGAAGAACGCGCTCATGATGATCGTCGCGGCGGGCATGTTGCTGCACACCGAGCCCCGGCTGTTCGCCGCCGTGGCGTGGCTGGGACCCATCCTCTTCGTGCTCAACCGCATCTACCGGCGCAAGGCCGCTCTCTGCTACCAGATCGCCCGTGAGGGCTTCACCCGCGTATCCGCCAACCTGGCCGAGAACATTACCGGCGTGCGCGTGGTCATGGCGTTCAACCGCCAGGTGGGCAATCTCGGCGTCTTCAACACCCTGCAGGAAGCCAATACGGTCAACAACGTCCGCGCCGCCCAGCTCAACGGCGTCTACCAGCCGCTGTTGGGGATCATCGGCTTCACCGGCAAGGCCATCATCCTGGTCTACGGCGGATACCTCGTGGCCACCGGACGCATCGATCGCACCATCGGCGTCGGGTCCGTCGTGGCCGCCTTTCTGTACTGGGACTGGTTCATGGCCCCGATCGTCAACGTCGGGAACTTCTACAACCAGCTCATGATGGCCATGGCCGGCGCCGAACGCCTCTTCAACCTGCTCGATACCGCTCCCGAGGTTGCGGACTTGCCGGATGCCGCGCCTCTGCCGCCCATCCGCGGACACGTCCGTTTCGAGAACGTGACCTTCGGCTACGACGCCAGCCGTCCGGTGCTTTTCGACGTCAACTTCGAGGCCCGGCCGGGCCAGGTGATGGCCCTCGTCGGGGCGACCGGCAGCGGCAAGAGCAGCATCATCTCCCTCATCGCCCGCTTCTATCAGCCGCAAAAGGGCCGCATCCTCATCGACGACCACGACATCCGCCAGGTTACCGGCGAGTCGCTGCACCGCCAGATGGGCCTGGTCCTGCAGGTCAACTACCTGTTCACCGGCACGGTCATGGATAACATCCGTTACGCCCGCCCGGAGGCCACTGAAGACGACGTGATCGCCGCTGCCCGCCGGCTTGGCACGTACGACGCGATCATGGCCGCCCGCGAGGGGTTCGACACCCAGGTCGGCGAACGCGGGGCCAACATGTCGCTCGGCCAGCGACAGCTTATCTGCTTCACCCGGGCCTTCCTGGCCGACCCGCGCATCTTCATGCTCGACGAGGCCACCAGCTCCGTCGATACCGCCACCGAGCAGATCGTCCAGCGCTCCCTCGAGCGGTTACTGGCCGGCCGAACCACCTTCATCGTCGCCCACCGCCTCAGTACCATCCTGCGGGCCGACCAGATTCTGGTCATCGACGCCGGGCGCATCGTCGAACGCGGCACCCACTGGGAACTGCTCGAACAGGACGGCAAGTACGCGCAGCTCTATGAGGAGTTTACGATGCAGGAAGAATGAGGGAAAATTGAGAAGTGGGAAGTGGGAAGTGGGAACTGAGAAGTGAGAAGTGAGAAGTGAGAATACGGAGTACTGATTCGCGAGTTAAGCACGCGATGGGCTTGCCTCTTCGCGATGACAACGTACAAGGAACATCCTACTTGGGAGAAGATGCGTCATGCGTTTGCTTGTGTCCGCGGGCCCCACGCGGGAGTTTTTCGACTCGGTGCGGTTCATCACCAACGCCTCGACCGGGAAAATGGGCTACGCCATCGCCCGGGAGGCGGTGCGGCGGGGGCATGAGGTGACTCTGGTCAGCGGGCCGGTGGCGCTTCCCCCGCCGCGGGGCGTGACCTATATTCCCGTGGTGACCGCGACCGAGATGGCCCGGGCCTGCAAACGAGCCTTGCGTGACGCCGACGCCGTGGTGATGACCGCGGCGGTTTGCGATTACCGTCCGGTGGAGACGGCGGCCCGGAAGCTGCCGAAGAAAAGTCGGCCGTACCGAATCGGACTGGCGCCGACGGAGGACATCGCGGCCGCCCTGGGGGCCCGCAAGGGCGGTCGCATCCTCGTGGGCTTCGCCATGGAGGACCACGACGCCCGGCCCCATGCGGAGCGAAAGTGCGCCCGGAAGAACTGCGACCTGATCGTGCTGAACGGGCCGGAGAACGTCGGAGCCGACCGTGCCGTAGTAGAGCTGTACGCCCCCGAGCGCGGCTGGTTCGGTTCGCTGACCGGTACCAAGGCCGTGGTCGCCCGCGGCCTGCTCCGGGTGATCGAGGAGATGTCCGCGTGATCGTGGAGATGCATGTAGCGGTCGGCCCCTGTGGCGACCGGACACCGGCGAGACGCCGGTGCCACACCGCAGCGGTCGCCCCCCGACTTCGGCGACTGAAGGCTATCGTTGGGAGTTCATCATGTCCGGATTCATGGATGCCCTCTGCAAGCAACTGGGTTACATGGTCAGCCTGCCGGAACGCACTGTCCGCTCGCTGGCGGCCATGGCGGGCGGGACCACGTCGCTGCTGACCGAGACGCTCTTTCCGGAGGTCCTGCGCGGCACGACGCTCTACCGCATCTTCATCGGCGATACGCAGCGGTTCATGATCGAGAAGGTCGCCCAGATCCAGAAGGCGCAGGCCGACGACGCTCAGCCGCCGGCCGACCCGCAGTACGTGCAAAAGAAGATCGTGGGCAGCGCCCTGGAGACGGCCGGCCTGTTCGCGATGCACTTCTCGCCTTTGTGGGTCTTCGCCATCGCGGGTGACGCAGCGGCCGGCAGCAACGCCTTCCTGAAACGGCTGAGCGAGCAGCTCAAGGCCAACGGGGTGATCGGGCCTGACGTGGAGATCGCCGGACTACCGGACCTCCTGACCGCCATCCAGGACGCCTCGCAATCCAGCGTGACGGCCATCGACACCCCGCCGCTCTCGCGCGAGGAGATCGGCCGACTTGCCGACAACCTGACCGCCACGTACGGCCAGATGTTCGCCCGGGCGACCAACCTCCTGCCGCGTCTGGAAACCATTTGGGCACAGATGGAGCTGGTCGCCAATCGCGAGCACATCTCACTGGAAACCCTGGGCGGGATTCTGACCATCGACGTGGCCGGCTGGGCCCGCAAGACCGTCGGAACGGCCTTTGCCCTGGGGCAGACGGGGACCGACCTGGTCGGCGAGCAGATCCTCGACAGCTATGGCCGCACGCTCGCCGCCATCAGCCGCGAGGGAGTCGCCGCGTATCTCAATGACCGGATGAAGCCCTTTCTGGCCGCGGCCCGGGACCACTTCGACCCCACCCGCAAGAGCTGGACGGAGTCGCTGGTGGACCGCTTACTGGCTCGCGAACGGCAGGCGGACGTGCCCTGTGAGGGCGAAGTTTCCGAGATCGTTCCTGCGGTTGTTTCCGGTCCCGAGATCGCGCCGGATCGCGCCGCGACGGACGTCACCGCGGTGGATGGTGATACGATGGGTGGTGATGATGTTCATCGCGAAGAGGCAAGCCGGTAGCGTGCTTAACTCGCGAATCGGATGGTGGTGATGTTCGTCGCGAAGAGGCAAGCCGGTAGCGTGTCCAGCTCGCGAATCGGAGCGCCGCATTCTCACTTCCCACTTCTCGCTTCTACCATCTCACTTCCAACTTTCCACTCATCCTTTCTCGTCGCGAAGAGGCAAGCACATCGCGTACTTAACTCGCAAATCAGTGCTCCGCATTCTCACTTCTCACTTGCACGTTCTTGTCGCGAAGAGGCAAGCACATCGCGTGCTTAACTCGCAAATCAGTGCTCCGCATTCTCACTTCTCACTTGCACGTTCTTGTCGCGAAGAGGCAAGCACATCGCGTACTTAACTCGCAAATCAGCGCTCCGCATTCTCACCTCTCACTTCTCACTTCTCACTTCTCACCTCTCACCTCTCACCTCTCACTCCATTCTCAATTCTCAACTCCCAATTCTCAATTCTTCACTCCCCTTCCCAGCGTACAAAAGCCTCCATCGCGTAGTAATCCGGCAATCCGAGCGCGTTGTACTTGGCGGCGGTCTCGCGATTGCGGGCCTCGGCGCGCTGCCAGAACTCGCGATCGTCGTAGGGGCCGGGGAACAGGGCCTTGTCCTTCTGTGACTGGTGCTTGAAGATGCCGAAGATCTTGTGCGTCAACTGGGCCCTGGAGAAGGGGATGGCCATGTCGATCATGTCCACGTCCCACTCCTGCCAGGCACCGCGGTAGAGCCAGACGACTTCGGGTTTTTCATCCGGGCCGAGCACCTGGAGTGCCCGGAAAATCGCCTCGGCGCAGAGCCGGTGCGTGCCGTGGGGGTCGGCCATCTCGCCGGCCAGGAAGACCCAGTCGGGCCTGACCTTGCGCAACAGCTCCGCCACGATTCGCACGTCGTCGTCGCCGATGGGGCGCTTGCTGACCTCGCCCGTCTGGTAGAAGGGCAGGTCGAGGAAATGCGCGTTGCGGAAGGGGATGCCCATGGAGCGACACGCGGCCGCCGCCTCGTTCCGCCGCAGCCACTCCTTGATCTGCTGCACCTCGGGGATGTCCACCGCGCCCGGCGGCTTGGACGCGAAGAAGTCCTTCACCTTACGGACGAAGGCCTGCGTGCGGTTCGAGTCGAACCCGAAGACGTGATTCAGGTCCGACCAGAAGTTGAGCATCTGGCGGGCGTAGTCGTCGAACACGGCAATGTTGCCGCTGGTCATGTAGGCCACGTGCGCCTCGTTGCCGCACTTGGCCATCTCGGTCAGGGTCGCCCCCATGCTGATCACGTCGTCGTCGGGGTGCGGGCTGAAGCAGAGCATGCGCTTGCCGGTCGGGGCCATGCCCTGGCGCAGCAGCGTGTCCCACAGGCTGCGGGCCACGCGGATGTTGAGGTCGTCCACGGGGCCGGCCTGGCGGACCAGCGAGGCCAGGTGGTGGTGGTCGTAGTCGTCCTGGTCGAGCTTGAGAATGCTCTTGCCGGCGGTCAGGCTCAGCCAGATCACCGCCCGCCGCTGGTAGCCCGGGGTCCACTCGATCTCACCGAGCAACCAGGGCGTGGCCAGCCGGGTGAGGTCCGCGGACGAGGCGGGTCCGCAGATGACCTCGGCGTCGTCGTGCTCCTGGAGGAAGCTGGCCGCGACGATGTCCGTCACCGGACCTTCCACCGCTTTGCGGATGATCGAAGCCTTCTGCTCACCGAAGGCCAGCAGCAGAATCTGCCGGGCTTCCAGGATCGTGCCGACCCCCATGGTGATCGCCTGGCGGGGGACGTTCTCTTCCCCAAAGAAGTCCGCCGCGGCGTCCATGCGCGTCACCCGATCGAGGCTGATGAGCCGGGTCCGCGACTCGCGCGAGGAGCCGGGTTCGTTGAACCCGATGTGCCCCGTCCGCCCGATGCCCAGGATCTGGATGTCGATGCCGCCCGCCGCCCGGATGCGGTCCTCGTAAGCCTGGCAGAACGTGGCCACCTCGGCCGCCGGCAGCGTGCCGCCGGGAATGTGGATGTTCTCCGCCGGCACGTTCACGTGGTCGAAGAAGTTCTCCCGCATCCAGCGGTGGTAGCTCTGGATGCTGTCCGGCGGCATGGGCCAATACTCGTCAAGGTTGAAGGTCACCACGCGGCCCAAGTCCAGCCCTTCCTCGCGGTGCAGGCGGATCAACTCGCGGTAGACGTTGACCGGCGTGTTGCCTGTCGCCAGGCCGAGCACCGTGGGCTTGCCTTGCTCATTGTGGCGGCGAACGGTGTCGGCGATGAGGCCGGCCACATAGTTCGAGGCGACGACATCGCTGGGGAACACCCGCGTGGGAATCTTCTCCAGGACCTTGAAGGCCTTGTCCTCAAATACGGTCTCTTTTCTGAACATAGAATCGATCTCACTTCAGGCGTGTGCCACCGCTCCGCAGCGGTCGCCCCCTGTGGCGACCGGCGTGTGCCACTGCTCTTTGAGCAGTGCGGTGTGGCACCGGCGTCCCGCCGGTGCCCGGCCGCCACGGCTCGGTTGTGCTCGCCGAAGTCGGGGGGCGGCCGCTACCGCGTCACGTTTTCGCGCTAACGCTCACACGTTGCGGGCGAGGAAGAAGAGGAGCCCGGTCAGCGTCGCCAGAAGGCCGGTCTGAACCGTCTGCAGCACCAGGTCACAACTGGCCGCCTGAAACACCACGGCTCCGGACGTCGCAAACGCCAGCCAGCGAACTACACGTTGATACTTGCGATCCATACGAGTCTCCTCGCCAGGGGATTCCTCACCCATCTCGGCCGAACCCCGGCCGGGGCACCTATTGTCCACATCATCCGTCTGCCGTCCATCCCTCCGGCCGCTTGCGGCTTCGCACCTGCCGCTTGCGGCTTCGCACTCTCTCGTTCACCGCCAACGCGGGACCACCAGTTCGTACACGCTGGTGAACTGGGCCGATCCGCCGGGCCGCCCGATCACCCGGATGGCCTTGGTACTCACCGGCTTGAATGAAAGGCCATACTGCCGCTTGCCCTGCCGGGCGGCCTCCGGATCGAACGGAGGCAGGCACTCCAGGTCCGCCACCGGCTGCCAATGACCCTCTTCGTCCTGATACTGGACACCCAGCGTCTCGAACCAGCCGCCGTTATCGAAAACCGGCCCGGTGTGCAGCACGAGGCTGGAGATCCGCACCGGCTCCGGCCATTCGTATCCGTAGAAGTCCTCCGCCAGCGTGTTGGCCCCGTCGAAGCTGTCGTAGTAGCGGATGGACATGTCACCGTCGCGGAGCACCCCCACGTCGCGACTGCCGCTGCCCTTGGGCTTGGTGACGGCAGCCAGTACCCGCTCGGCCGACCGGGCCAGGTTCGGCCGGTGCACAAACAGCGGCAACCGCTGCTCCCGCCGCGTCTCGCCATCAAACACGGTCACCGCGATATCGTACTGCCCGGTCTCCCGCGGGGTCCCCGCGAGGACCTGCCGATTCCCCTGCCGCTGCGTCTGCATTCCGGGCGGCAGGGCCCCCGCCAGGATCACGTCGACCCCGCGCCCGCTCGGGCGGCCGCCAATGCCGTCGATTTCGACCGTCGCGGGCTCGCCGGCCTCCAGGTGGATGGGGAACAGCCGCACCTCCAGCGGAGCGAAGAACTCCGCCTGCGTGTTGATCACCAGCACCTCGCGATCGCCCACCCGCTCGACCCGCCCACCGGACTCGACCACCTGCCGCCGCCCCACGGCCGCGGTTCGCTGGGCCATGTCCGTCAGCCGACCGTCCGGCACTTCATCCCGCGTGCGGTTTTTGTAGAAGTCGTTGAGCGGCTTCGTCCACTCGGGCAGCACGTGCGTGTACTTCCTCGGGATGGACGCGCTGCCGTGCATCAGGGCCACCAGGCCGGCCAGCGTCGCACACTGGTTATCCGCGTCGTACCCCGCCATGCAGGCGTAGTTCATCGTCTTCTCGAAATCGCCCTCCCCGTAGAGCAGGGCGAGCACGCCCAGGGCTCCGTTGAGGACCGCCCCGACGTGGCCCGTCGGGAAGTCGGCGGGCATTCCCTCGCGGTCATGGTACTTGCGTTTGATCTTCTCCCGCACCGCGACCCAGTCGTCGCCGTGCTCCCGCTTCCACTCGCGGACATCGTCGATGGCCGTGCGGAAGATGCTGCCCGGCGGCACGTGCTCGTACCCGATCTGGCAGAGCCGCTCGACGTCCTTCTCGAAGAACGACGCCGCGTACATCGTGTTGTACCAGATGGTCGGGTGCGTGCCGTAGTCGTCGTTGGTGATTTTGGCGGCCCAGTCGGCCTTGGCGGCCGCGTAGCGGATCATCCCCGGGGTGGTCACCGCCCAGATCTCGCAGACCAGTTGCGGGTCGATCTGGTACCAGTGCACGTTGAGGTCCTTGCGCCCCGTCAGCGGCGGCAGGTACCCCAGATCCATCAGATCCCGCGCCGCCCGGTTGGCCACCCAGATGTGGCTGTTGATGCAGCGTTTCCAGTACTCCGCCACCTGGGCGTAGGTCGGCTCGGGACCATGTTCTTCCATGCAGAACAGCATGACGTACTCGATGTCCGTGTCGTCGTCGCTGAACGAGCCGTCGAACTCGCGGATGCGCTGGAGGGCATCCGGCATCCAGTCTTCAATCGGCTCGGTGCGCGGCTGATCCTGGTACTTGTGCTCGTGCGAGAGCCCGTACATGTTGCCGATGCACTGTCCCAGCCATGAGGCATAGACCTTGTCCTCGTACTCCGCCAGGTCGATCCGGAGGGTGGGTCCGCCGCACCCCGCCAGCCATGTCCCCAGCACCAGCACACCGACTGCACCGTTCGTCCGCATCGCGTCCTCGCTTTCGTACGACAAACCTCGCGTGCACAGCTTGCCCTCCTGGGCGGACCGCGTCAACAGCGCGGGCCGGGGCGCATGCAAGAGCCCCGGTCGCAAGGACCGGGGCCCTGAAAACTGGGCTGAAACTGATGATCCGGACGCGCTGAATCGAGAGCCGGGTCAGCGGGCGGTCCGGCGCCTGCGAATCATCAGCAGGCTGCCGGCGGCGAGAAACGCCAGGGTGGCCGGCTCGGGAATCGTCGTCAGGATATCCTGCGAAGTCGGGCTGGTCAGGACGTACAGGGTTGTGCGTGTCGTCCAGGTCCCGTCGATGATGTTATCCAGCCAGGCGCTGGCCAGCGTGTGAACGTTGGACGTGTGGGCGTGGGAAGTGTCCAAGCGCAGGTTATCGGCCAGCAGGTCGATCGAGGTATCCTCGACCAACTCCCAGACGATGTACTGGAAAGCGGCGGCTTCCACCTGCCCCACGATCGATCCGGCAAACGCGTTGGACCAGAGGATCTCGATGTACTCGATGTCCTGGGCGCTCACACCGGCGGCAGCGGCCAACGGGATCAGGCCGTAATTGTGCCCGACGGCGTCCGGGGGGTTCAGGCCAAAGCTGAAGCCCTGGTTGGACTCGAAGCAGTAGGTCAGCAACGGCACCCAGCCGCTGCCGTAGTCCGCTTCCAGGTCGAGCGTGCCCACGGGAATGTTCCGCGGGAAGGCACTGAGCTGAGTCGTGCCCAGCGTGTTGCTCCCGGTGCCGAGCAGGAAGGGCCCGGGCTGGCCTCCGCTGCCTCCTTCGCCGGTAAGCGCATCCCGCACCATCACTGCCTGGGCATTCTGCATCTCCCCAGACAGTCCCGCTAATACGACCACCGCCACGAGCAAAGTGATTGCGCGTAACATTTTCCTCTCCTGTCCTGTTTTTTATGCGCGGGGTTGCGACCGGGGTGTCATCGATAGAACGGGGAGATAGTGATCCGAATCCCCCCCCGGAAATCCCGCTTTTCCCATCCTCAATTCTTCTGCAATTCCCTCAACTCAAACCGATTGTAGCATGTTGGCCCGGCTTCGGCTAGTGCAGATTGACAGTTCTTCGTCTGTTGCATCCATATTTTTTCCGCTGTGTCCGAATTCGAGACAAGCCTGCTGTGTCGGACGTGGGACATCGGCCGTCAGGGCCGGGGTGGGCTGCGGCCCGTACAGACATAACTCTAATCCTCAGATTGACTTGGGGATCTGGGTGGTCTCCACCCGCGCGAGCTTGTTCTTGGATGGTCGGCCGGTGGTGCGGGAGGGCGAGCTGATCGATGGGGCGGTCAGCGGCTCCGCCGGGATGACATGACGGTCCGGATAATGCTTCTGAAAAGCCCATCGCCGGGCCACCCGGTAGTAGCGGGTCATGTGGCTCCAGTCGAAGTGTTCGGCGTGGCTCTCGACCTGGTTGCGGAGCTGGATTCGGCGGCGATTGGACATGCGTGTCAGATCAAAAAGCCAACCGGTGATCTGATCCACCGTTTCCTGGAACGTACGGTCCCGGCGGCGGGCCACCCAGATGCCGTTGCTGTCATGCTCGGGGAAGTGGCTCATGACGTAGGCCCCGAACCCACTGAGATCGCTGGTGATGGCCGGGATGCCGCGGACCACACATTCCATCGGGGTGTAGCCCCATGGCTCATAGTACGAGGGGAACACGCCCAAGTTGCACCCGCGCACGAACTGGTCGTACTCGAGGCCCAGCACGGGGCTGGTGGAAGTGATGAACTCGGGGTGGAAGAGGACCTTGACCGGATCGTCGGCCGCGTTGAGCAGGCGGCGGTGGCGCAGGTGGCAGAGGATGGCGTCGGCGCCATCGTCCCAGAGGTCGTGGGTGACGATGGTCGGCTGAGCGTACTGCCGCCAGGCGTGCATCATGCGTTTGAGGCGCACGCGGGCGTACTCGTCGAGGAGGTCGTCCATGGAGGGCAGTCGGCCGTCGGCGAGTGTGGCGAAAAGCCGCTGGCCCATGTCGCCCTTGATCGATTCGCAGGTCTCGCGCAACTCGTGGAACATGGCCTGTCGCTTGAGGGTATCGACATTGAGGCCGCGATACGCCGCCGGGGCGATGATGAACGCCACGACGGTCATGCCGGTGGGCTCGGCTCTGAGACGCTGGTTGAGCTGGTGCAGCGCCTCGATGAAGACGTCAAATCCCTTGTTGCGATACTCGTACCGACCGGCGGTGAAGATGTAGAGCGTCTGGTCCAGGTCGAATGTGTAGCTGGAGAAGAAGTGGCCCATCACGAACTCGTGGATGAGGTGCTTGCACTGGCGATGGAGGTTCTGGAACTCGTAGGGTGCGGCGAAGCGTTCGACGTTGAGCCCGTTGGGGACGAGCACCTCCGGCTGCCGGCCGAGAAACTGCCGGGCCTCCATGGCGGTGATCCCGGAGACGGTGGTAAACACGTCGGCGGCGTGGGCGGCGGCCCGCTCCATGGAGAACCGGTGGTGAAACCCGTGCTGGTGGGCGACGGCCTCTCCGTCGATGTCCGCGAGGTGGTCGTAGAGATTGACATTGGCGGCGCTGAGGCTCCGGCCGACGAGGGTGGCGTGGGTGGTGAACACGGAGGGGAAGCTCACCCGGCGGTGACGCAGCAGCGGCAGGGCCAGGGCCCCCTGCCATTCGTGAAAGTGGGCGAGCATGGGACGGTCGCCCATTCGCTCGTGGATGGCCTGGAGCAGGTCGGCGGTCATGTGCCCGAACAGGATAACGTCGTTGAGTTCCCCTTCGTGTTCCGGCGTACCGATACCCAGATCCTTCCACAGGTAGTACTTCATCTGGGCGAGGGCGTGGGCTTGGGTGGAGGTATCGACGAGCAGGACGCGAGGCCGTCCGGTAATCAGCCAGCGGCCGCTGTGGATGATGATGCCCCGATCGCGGAGACTCTCGACCGCCTGGGCGACGACGCCGCTGGGCGTTTCGAGCTCGAACTCGATGGCGGCGGCGGATTCGCGGTAAGGTCCGATGAGCCAGTACTGGTCGCCCCAGCGTTTGACCGCGGCGGGGGCCTTGCTGCGCAGGACGGTATAGATGCCGCCGGTCTGGGCACAGACCTCCCAGGCGACCTCAAAAAGCAGCGCCGGGGAGCGTTCGCCGTTGCCGGAGCCGGGCCCGTGCTCGGCGGGCGCAGCCAGGCCGGGGATGTCGGACCGGCGGGACGCGTCTTGGGATCGTCGGCTGTCGTCCATTTCCAAACCCTGACGAAAGGCGATGGGGTACTCGGTGCACGTTACCTTCAGCCCAGCAGCGATTCAAGGAGGGCGATGGCCTCGCGGATGTCCGCCAATCGCTGCTTTCCGGCCTCGCGTTCGATGACCAGCGGACCGCGGTAGCCCTGGGCCCGCAGCTTGCTGACGACGCGGGGGATGTCGGCCTCGCCGGTGCCCAGGACGACCTCCTCGCCCCAGTCCCGTCCGGGGGCCTTGGACCAGGTGGCGTCTTTCATGTGCACGTGGACGATGCGCTGGCCGAGCCCCCCGACCGCTTCGATGGGCTCGCTGACGCCGTAGAGGATCATGTTGGCCGGGTCGAAGTTGACGGCGATATTGGGCCGCCCCACCCGGTCGATGAACGCGATCAGGTCCTCGACTTTCTCCTGCCCGGTCTCCATGACGAGGCTGACGCCAAACTGTCCCAGGGCGTCGCAGATGTCCTTGAGCCGGTCCACCATGATCGCGTATTGGGGGTCGCGGGCGTCGTGCGGGACGAAGCCGATGTGGGTCATGAGGTGGCGCAGGCCGAGCCGGGCGGTGATCTCCGCGGCGCCGATCGTCTTGGCCCGACGTTCGGGCCAGACGTCGTCGGGCTTGAAGCCGCCGGTGGCGGCAATCCGGGCGATACTCGAGTAATCCTCGCCGGCGAAGGCCACACAGGTGGCACTCATCTCCAGGCCGCTGGCCTGGACGGTCTGGATCACCCGGTCCGGGTCGCGCCAGCCCTCGTCGAAGAGCCCGAGGTGCACCAGCTTGAGACCAAGCTGGTCACGAATGGTCGCCAAGGTCTGGGCGAGGTCGGGGATGGCCAGGGACCACGAACAGACACCGATCTGCAAAGGTTGCATAACCGTTCCTCCATCAAAGGTGACGTGCCGGGTATCCTGGCATACCTCGCGGTTTTCTTCAAGCGCCGCCGATCCGAGGATGTCCCCCCGGGTCCGTGACAGAATCGGCGGGGTGCGATTCGTAGCGGTCGCCCCCCGTGGCGACCGGCGGGTGGCCCATCCTTGCGCAGCAAGGGTGGGCTCGCGATGATCGAGCGCGTGACGGGTGGCATGGGTCGGTACTCCGACCCGTGGTTGCGCCGGGGTAGGCCACGGGCCTGAGTACAGGCTCAGGCCACCCATCCGCACCGTCGTCAGCCGACCCCGCCATCCGCTGCATCACGACACGGGCTTGGCCGTCCGACAGAAACCGCAATCGGAAAATGTCCGAGAGTAACCCTTAACCAGCGTCCCTCGTTCGGGGTATGTTGAAGATAGCTGGAGGGGTTGCCAGTGTCGGGGCGATCCTGGACCGCATGTGAGGTCACCGGACCATGAGCCGGCAAATACACAAGCGCACGTTCGCCCAACGAGCCGTGGGCTTCCGCCCGCGCGGTCCTTCGGACGGCGCGACAAGCATTGCCGACGACGGACTCCACAAACGAGTCCCGTTTTCAGCGTTCTTACGGGGATGAACCATGGACAAATCGGACCGCCACGACACTCGGCCCGGAAAGCACGCCTCGCCCCGTCGGGCGGCCGACGAAGAAGCAGAAGTCCAACTAATGGCTTCTGCCCCCTTTTCTGTCCACAGCTAAGGGTATCGAGAGATGGTGCCTAAGAAGCCTATACGGGACCATGTGTGGACTTCATTAGAGTGGATAACTACAGCCAAGCTATTTGGAATTCTAGCTACGACAGGTTCGTGTGTGGTTTCTGGATACACTTTGGGCGAAGAATCCAGTACTCTTCCGTCTCGAGCGCTGTGGAGCATCATTGGATGCGTTATTGGTGCTGCAATGGGGCTTATCGCCTCTCAGTGTGGAATGTTGATTGGCCATAGTGTGCTGAATCGATCTATTGTGCGAGCCTTTTCGGAGAACGCTGCATTGGGACGTGAAGTCGCGTCCCGAGCATTATCGGAGATCAAGAAGCGTCCGCGGTTACACAGCTCCTGTTTGTGCCGACAGCACATAGAGTTAGCTGAAGTCTTGGATTGGCTTGCGACGGCCGCAGAACAGGAGGGCGGCCAAGAGAAAACGCAAGAGAAAACGGGACACCACTGATTGTAAACCAGCCGGGTTGGTGTGTCGGGGTTCGAGCCTCTGCGTTCCTCGGCGACCTCGGCGGTAGAATGAGGAGGTGTGAACCGCAGAGGTCGCTGAGGGACGCTGAGGATGGGCGGTGGGCTGGCTGCCAGGAGTCGAGACCTTACGGGGATGAACCATGGACACGTCGGACCGCCACGACACTCGGCCCGGAAAGCACGCCTCGCCCCGTCGGGCGGCCGACCGCGCAAGGGGCGGGAAAAATCATCCTGACACCTTTTCCGGCCGTATTGATCGCGTGTGGAAGGCAGATAGCAGAATGTCGTCGGATACTGGCCGTGGCCGGTTGATGGGCATACTTGGATTGGTCGGCTCGGCCATTACGTTCGTGTTGGGTGAGCCGATTGTCTTTGTCTGGTATGTAGCGCCTTCCGCCGTGCTATGGTGCGCGCTCCCATACCTACTACTGATGGCGCTAAGGGGGACAATCCCTGCGTGTGGGCATAATCTCAGTGTTCGATGCTTCAGCATTGTGGTCTTAGCCGTATTGAGCGTGCTCTATGCTCTAGCATACACAGCCTCTAACATCGTCGATTCTTCCCTGCTGGAGAGGGTAGGTGTGTTTGAGATTGTGATTACTTCCTTTGTTGGGCCCGTCAGCGTCCTGCTGATTGTATCTTTCATCCTTGATCTGCTCCTGGCAGCCCTTGCGGGGCAGCGGCAGGATAAAAGGGCAGATAAAAGGGGACATCACTGATTATAACACCAGCCGGGTTGGTGTGTCGGGGTTCTCGCCTCTGCGTTCCTCGGCGACCTCTGCGGTAGAACGAAGAGGTGTGAACCGCAGAGGACGGAGAGGGCCGCAGAGGCTGGGCAAGGGACCGGCCTTACGGGATGAGGGGCGCCGGGCCTTGGCGGGACGAGGGGCGGCATGAACGGCCCTTTCAGGGCCGACGGTTGGTGCGGGATGCGGTTCCCAGGCCTTCGGCCTGGGCTGACAGAACGAGCCCTTCAGGCTCGAAGTTCCCGGAACGCTGAACACGTACTCGGCCTGGGCCGGCAGAGCGAGCCCATCAGGCGTGAGGTTCCCAGAGCCCTAAACACGTCCTCGGCCTGGTATGACCGCGCTGGATGGCGCTTTTGGGTAGCGGCCGCCCCCCGACTTCGGCGAGCTCTCTTCGAGCCTGCCTTCGGCTCTG
>CAZEEJ010000114.1:0-17337 GCA_964511155.1 uncultured Planctomycetales bacterium
TGTAGGTGGCTTGGAGCTGAACGGCGCGGAGGTCGTCGATGCAGGATGCAGTACGAACAACGGCGAAACGGAGTTTGACCAGCCGGCCCCGGTGTTGGGGGCAAGCGGTCTCCGTGGCCGCGTGGCTGGCGACCGCCGTTCTGGTGGGCTCCGCATGGGCGGCAGACGCCGGGTCTGCGCCGACCGGGTCGGAGCAGGCGTTGTCAGCGACCGTGGTGCGGCTCCACGCGACCGCTCTGGTGACCGGCGACCAGGTGACCCTGGCCGACGTGGCCGACCTGGAGGGCGACGCGGCCCGGCTGGCGGCCGCGTGGGTCGTGGTCACTGCACCGGCCGAGGGTGGCGCGAAGACGGTCACCCTCTCGCAAGTCCAGCAGGCCCTGGGGGAGCGGGGGGCAAACCTGTCCTGTTGGCTCTTCCGCGGAGCCAGCCAATGCCGCATCAGTCGGCCGGAATACGCCCGCGCCGGTACACCAGCGGGCAGGCCGGAGGCCGCAGCAAGTCGAACGCTGCTACCGGCATCCCGTCCCGCCGCCACGGAGATACAACCGCCTGACGAAAATGCCCACGTCTCGCCAACCAGTCTGGAAGGTCGCCTGCGAGCCCATCTGGCCGCACGCCTGTCGGGACTGGGCGGCCGGCCGGTCGTACAGTTCAGCTCCGCCGTGCACGGTCTTCTCGCCCTGGCCGAGCCCACCTACCAGTTCCGTATCGCCGACCGTAGCGATCGGCTCCTGGGCCTGCTGTCGCTGGAGGTGACGATCTGCGAGGGCGAGCGGCTCAAGCAGGTCGTGCCCATGCTCGTGCAGGTCTCGCTGCGCAAGCCGGTGGTCGTAGCCGCCCGGCAGATCAATCGGAGTGAGGTGATCGGCCCGCAGGACTTGGTGCTGGCCGACCGGGTGTATGAACGTCCGGAGGACGTCGGGGTGAGCGAGCCGGCCAAGCTGGTCGGACAGCGACTCAAACGGTTTGTGCAGGCTGGCGAGCAGGTGTCGGTTCGCGACGTCGAACCGATGCCCCTGGTTTCGCGCAATGATCTAGTCACGGTCACGATCCGGCGCGGGCAGGTGGTGGTCCGCGGGGTCGCCAAGGCCATGTCCACGGGCAGCTACGGGGAAGCGGTGACGCTGAAGAACGAGCTATCCCGCGAGACATTCAACGCGGTGGTGACCGGCCCACGGACTGCGGAAGTGGTGTTGGGGCCTTCCGGCGCTCTGGCTTCGGCTGCCGGCCGGGAGGTGGAACCATGAGGCGAGCAGACGCGAGCGTGGTTTCTGTAGCGGCCGCCCCCCGACTTCGGCGAGCTCAGCCGAGCCGTGGCGGCCGAGCACCGGCGAGACGCCGGTGCCACACCCACCGGCGAGACGCCGGTGCCACACCGGTCTCCGCAGGCGCGCTGAGCGTGGTTCTGGTGATGCTGTGGGTGGTGTGGCCGGCGAGTGTCTGCGCTCAGAGTTCGTCCCTGTTCCGGGCACCGGTGGATCGGCCGACGGGGCCGAGCAGCACCGGTTACCCCGCCGAACTGGCACCTGCCGCGGATCCCGGGTTCGTGGCCATGCCTCCGCGGGAGATCTCCCGGCCGGCGACCCGGGCCATCGAGCGGATGAGCCTCATTGCCGTCCCCACCGTGCCCGCGCGCAAGTTCAAGGTTCACGACCTGCTCAACATCATCGTTCGCCAGCAGAAGAAGCACGAGGCCGACGGCAAGCTGGACACCAAGAAGCAGTGGGACATCGCCGGCAAGCTCGAAGACTGGTTCCGCTTCTATCCGCACAACCGGCTCGGCCAGGACCAGTTGAGCAACGGGAACCCCGGTTTCGACTTCACCTTCGAGAACCGGCTCAAGACCGACGCGGAGAGCGAACGCGAGGACAAGTTCATCACCCGGATCCAGGCGACGATCATCGATGTCAAGCCGAATGGCAATCTGGTCATCGAGGCCCGGCTCCTGCAGGAACACGACGAGGAACAGTTCACCCTGACGTTGACCGGCATGTGTCGGAGCGAGGACGTGACTCCGGACAACTCCATCCTCAGCTCGCAGATTGCCGAGCTGACGCTGGTGGAGAAGAACCAGGGCGCGGTGCGGGACGCAACGCGACGCGGATGGATTCCGCGGGCCCTCGACTGGCTCCGGCCGTTCTGAGGGAAGGCCCGGTGGGATGAGCGAACGCATGTGGTGGAGAGTTTGATGAGCGGTGTTCGATCGACAACGCGAATACGCAGGTGGCTGCTGGTGCTCGCGGTACTGGCCGGCCCGGGTACCGCCCTGGCCGTGCCCAAGATCGGCGACATCACCCACCTCCAGGGCTCGCGGACGAACAAGCTGATGGGCCTGGGCCTGGTGGTCGGTCTGCCGGGCACCGGCGACGGTGGAAAGTATGCTCCGACGATCCAGCACCTGGCCATGCTGCACAAGAACTTCGCCAGCCCGGTGGTCAGCCCGGAGTTTCTGAAGGACGCCAAGAACGTGGCCATCGTGCAGGTCGATGCGACGTTGCCCCGCGACGGCGTCCGCGAGGGCGACCGCGTGGACGTGGTGGTCAGCAGTCTGGGGCCGGCCAAGAGTCTGCGGGGTGGGCGGCTGCTGCTCACCCCGCTGGTCGGGCCGAACCCCGACGACCCGCGCGGCGTGATGGCCCTGGCCGGCGGTCCGCTGCATATCGAGACGCCCGATGTGCCGACGGTCGCCCGCATCAGCCAGGGGGCGACCCTCGAGCAGGACTGGATTCACAACTATCTGGTGCTCGGCCGCGAGCTCCCCGCCGCCGTTCAGGCCCACGCCGGCATCCGCCTCGACGAGCCCTACGTGACCCTGGTCATCGGGGAACCCCATGCCGAGTTCGCCATCGCCTACACTATCGCCCGCACCATCAACAGTGAAGTCGAGGTCGGCACCGGCGGCGAGAGCGACCCCATCGCCACCGCCATCGATCCGCGGATGGTCGTCGTGCGCATCCCGACCGCCGATCGGGCCAATCCCGCGGCGTTCCTTTATCGCATCAACGGGTACCAGCTCATCATGCCGCTGACCGAGGCCCGGGTCACCATCCATCGGGCCTCCGGCACGATCGTCATCAGCGGAGACGCGGAAATCTCGCCGGCGGTGATCAGCCACAAGGGATTGACCATCACCACCGTCGTGCCGCCCGTGCGCCCGACGCCGGAGAATCCGCAGATGGTGACGCAGCAGTGCGTGGCCATCGACCCGGAGAACAAGGGCGGCGCCCGATTGCGCGACCTGGTGGACGCCTTGAACCAGCTTCGTGTGCCCGGCCCGGACCGGATCACGATTATCCAGAAACTGCACGAGATCGGGCGGCTGCACGCGACGTTGATCGTCGAGGACTAGAGGAGGCCTGCGGATGAGTGACATGAACATGCAACTGTCGCCGGCCGTGGTGGCCACGGCCGGCCCGCAGCAGCGGAGAGCGATGCTCCGCCAGGCGGTCGACGAGGTGGTGGGTGCGGCCTTTTACACACCCATGCTGAAGATGGCTCGCGACAACCCGTTCAAGGGCAAGATCGGGCACGGGGGGCGCGGCGAGGAGATCTTCGGCGCCCAGTTGGATATGGAGCTGGCCCGGCGGGCGTCCCATGCGTCGACCAACGGGCTGGGTGATGCGATCTTCCGGCGATTAGAGGGAGCCCTGTAATCGTGGCACGAGCGAACACCGACATCCTGGCCCGCGACCTGGGACGGCTGCTGAACGACCTCATGGGTCTTCACGCCGAGATGGCCATGCACATGCGCACCAAGCTCGAGGCGATCAAACGGGCGGACACGGATCAGATCACGGCCATCACGGCCCGCGAGATGGTCCTGGCCGACCGCGTCCTGGAGCGTGAGGGCCTGCGGAAGCAGTTGACCCGGCAACTCATCGCCGGGCTCGGGCTGCATGACCAACCGGAGGAGCCGCTCCGCCTGACCACCCTGGCCGAGTACCTGCCCGAACCCGGGCGTAGTCAGGTGCTGGTCGCGGCGGCGGGCCTGCGCGAGCGGGTGCACGAGGTCGAGCGGCTGCGGGTGACCAGTTCGCTGATCACCCAGGAGATGCTCAAGCACCTCGGCGAGGTGATGACGGCCATGCGTTCCGGCGGGTCGAGCGATGCGTACGGACGGGGCGGGCAGCGGCAGGGGGCCGGCGGGGCCCACGTGTTCGAGGCGGTAGGGTAAGCCATGGGTCTGGTGAACGGTGCATTACAGATCGGGCGAAGCGCGCTGCTGGCGTACCAGAGCGCCCTGCAGGTCGTCGGGCAGAACGTCTCGAACGCCGGCACCGACACCTACGCCCGCCAGACGCCCCTGCTCACGCCCTATACCGGGGTGGTGCTGCCCGAGGGATTCATGCCCGGCGGCGGCGTCGCGCTCAGCGCGTTGCGCCGCAACGTCGATGCCTCGCTCGAGGGCCGGCTTCGCGTGGCCCTGGGCGACCAGGCTGACGCTCTTGCCCAGCAGAAGAGCCTCGGACGCATCGAGGCGGTGCTAAACGAGCTGTCCGACGGCGACCTGTCCTCGCTGATGCAGCAGTTCTTCAACAGCTTCGGCACCCTGCAGAACATGCCGCACGATCCGGGCGCCCGGGGCATGGTGATCACCGCGGGCCAGAGCCTGGTCGGCGAGATCCAGCGCCAGCGCGTCGAGGTGCTGGCCCTGCGGGATGAACTCAACAGCGACATGCAGTCGGGCGTCCAGCGTGCGAACCAATTGGCGTCCGAGATTGCCGATCTGAACCGGCGGATCACCGGGGTCGAGAGCCCCGGGACGGGGGCCGCCGCCGCCCTGCGCGACCGCCGCGATGCCCTGCTCCGCGAACTCGGGCAGATCGTCGAGATCCAGGTTCGCGAGCAGCCGGACAACGGCGTCAACGTCTACCTCGGCAATGAGCTGTTCATCTCCAGCGGTTTCAGCCGCGGGTTGACCACGGCACTCGAGACGGTCAATCAGGAGCCGCGCCGGGTCGTCCGCTTCGCCGACAACAACCGCGAGGTCAACCTGACGGGCGGCGAGTTGGCGGGCATCGCCGCCGCTCGCGACGTGCACGTGCTCGGGCACGTCAACGCCCTCAACGGGCTGGCTCAGGCCCTGATCAACGAAGTGAACAAGGTCCATTCGAGCGGCCAGGGCCTCCAGGGAGTCGAGTCCGTCACTGGAGCGTTCGACGTGTTCCGGCCCGACGTCGCGCTCAACGGTTCGAGCACCGGGCTGCAGCTCACGCCGCGCAACGGCTCGTTCATCATCTACCTGACCAACAAGCAGACCTCGCCGCCGACCCGGGCCGCCTCCACCATCAGTGTGGACCTCAGCGGTTCCGGGGCCGGCGAGACGCTCAACTCGCTGGCCGCCAAGATCAACGGCGTGGACAACGTCTCTGCCGAGGTCACGCCGGACAACCGCCTGAAACTGACCGCCGCGGCGGGTTTCGAGATCACCTTCGGCGAGGACAGCTCGAACGTCCTGGCGGCCCTGGGCATCAACGCGTTCTTCACCGGGACCAACGCTCAGGACCTCGCGGTCAATCCGCTGCTGGCCAGCAATCAGAACCTGCTGGCCGCGGCGACCATGCATGCCGAGGGCGACGGCAGCAACGCCGGCCGCCTCGCCGCCCTGGCCACGGAGTCGCTTTCCGGGCTCAGCGGGCAGTCCCTCGGCAGCTTCTATCGCGCGATCGCCTCCGACGTCGCCGTCCGCTCGGGCGCCGCCAGCGCCGGCGTCCGGTCCGCCGACGCCATCACCGCCGCGCTCACCTCGCAACGCGAGGCGATCAGCGGCGTCAGTCTGGACGAGGAGACGATCTCCATGCTGCGCTTCGAGCGAGCGTTCAGCGCCGCCGCCCGGTACACGACGGTCGTGGACCAACTGATGCAGGAAATGCTGGCTATTGTGAGGTAACAGGCAGGCCAATGGCCATTACGCCGATCAACCTGACCCGCGTCAGCGACAACATGCGAACCCTTTCGCTGTTGGATTCGCTGCGCAACAATACGCTGCAGATCTTCCTTGACCAGGGCCGGCTGGCCAGCGGCAACCGCTTCAACGCCCCCAGTGAGAACCCGGTCCTCGCCTCCCGGGCCATGCACCTCAGCGACCTGCTCGAGCAACAGGACCAGATTCTCGCGAACATCAGCCATGCCGACAGCCTGTTGGCCACCTCCGATACCGCCATCGGCGAAGTCAGCTCCCTGCTGACCGAGGCGCACGACATCGCCCTGACCATGATCAATAGCACCACCAGTTCCGCGGAGCGGCAGGCGGAAGCCCAGCTCGTGCTCGGCATCATCGACCAGCTCGTGACCGTGGGCAACCGCCGCTACGGCGACATCCACCTCTTCGGCGGGCAGCAGACCCAGCAACCGCCGTTCACCCAGGACCACGGGGTGGCCGAGTACCGCGGCGACCTCGGTGCCCTGCGCGCCCACGTGGACTACAGCCAGGATCCGATCATCAATATGACCGGTGCGGAGCTGTTCGGCGCGCTGGCCGGCGGCTTGCAGGGGTATGTGGATCTCAACCCGGCCCTCACGCAGGAGACGCGCCTGGCGGACGCCGCTGGCACCGGGGCCAAGCCCATCCAGACAGGACCGATCCGCGTCACGCTGACCGACCCGGCGATCAGCTTCATCGCCGATCTCTCGTCGGCGGATACCGCGGGCAACGTCATCGATCTGCTCAACCAGGCGGCCGCGGACGCCGGCCTGAGCGTCGGTCCGGGCGCCGCGTTCCACGCCGCATTCAACGCGGCCGGCAACGGGTATCAGATCACCGCCGGCACCGGCACCGTCACGATTGGCGAGGTGGGGGACGGCATGACCGCCCGCGACCTGGGCTTGCTCGGCAGCGGGGCCGCCATCGTCGGCGCCGACTTGCGCCCCCGCTTGACCGCCATGACCACGATCGACGCGCTGTTCGGCGGGACCGGTGCCGACCTCGGCCTCATCCGCATCGAGAACGGCCACATGGCCGTGGACGTCGACCTCAGTACCGTCCGCACGGTCGGCGAGTTGATGAATCGCATCAACGCCGCCGGCGTGGACGTCCAGGCCCGCATCAATGACGCCGGCACTGGGATCGACGTACTCAACCTGGTCTCCGGGATGGCCATGAAGATCGGTGAAGTGGACGGTGACACCGCCAACCTGCTCGGCATCCGATCGCTGCACGCCGGCACCCGGCTCAGCACGCTGAACCAGGGCCGCGGTGTTCAGATCCGCGAGGGCTACGACGACCTGAGTATCCGTACCCACAGCGGCGTGTCGTTCAGCGTGAACCTCGACGGGTGCGAGACGATCGGCGACGTGCTCGAACGCATCAACGGTGCCGCCGCCGAGGCCGGCGCGGACTTGACCGCTTCGTTGGCGTCCGTCGGCAACGGCATCCGCATCGAGGATCGCACCGCCGGATCCCTGGATCTCGTCGTTCAACGGGCCGACCTGTCCTACGCCATTGACGGGCTCGGGATCGAGAAGACCACCGGCGGCTCCGAGATCATCGGTGACGATACCAGCGGCATCATCCCCCAGAGCGTCTTCACCGCGCTGCATGACCTGTATCGCGGGCTGATGGGCGACGACGAGATCATGATCGGGGATGCCGGCGCCCGCCTCGAGCAGTTCATGGGTCGTGCCAGCCAGCTCCAGGGCGAAGTGGGGGCGCGATCCAAGGCCATGCACACGCGGCTGGCGTTCACCGAGGACGCGGTCGCGTCCACGCGAGCCCTGCTCAGCGAGGTCAAGGACCTGGATTACGCCGAGGCGATCACCCGGTTCCAGATGGCCCAGACCACGCTGCAGGCCAACCTGTTGACGGGTTCGCGACTGATGCAGATGTCGCTGTTGAACTTTATCCAGTGACGCCCCGGCGGCAGACGACGGAGGGAGAACCAGACATTGGAGGGCGGACGGAAGCCGAGGTAGGCAGGAGGCGCATCACCGGGCTGTGCTTGACCCCGCAGCCGGGTGATGAAACTGATTGCCCGGTACGGGTGTGCCGGGTCGCGATCAGGAGGACGCAGGCGGGTTGCAGGCCAGAGGATGTGGTCGTCACTGGCCGGCGGATCGGGTGCTACGGATGGCCCCGGCCGGCGCGGACGACAGGTCTGCAGTCAGCCAATCGGTTCAGGAAGGGTCAGCAAGGAGTCGTCGCGATGATGATTGATACGTCGCGCTTTGGGCCCCTGGAAGTGGATGAGAACCGCCTCATTCATTTCCCCAAGGGCATTCTGGGGTTTCCGGATCAGCCGGCCTACGCCCTGATCCAGACGGCGGAGGAGAGTGGCTTCTACTGGTTGCAGGCCGTCGGTCGGCCCGACCTGGCGTTCGTCGTCTGCGATCCGCGGCTGTTCGTCCCGGACTACGTCGTCCCGGTGAAACTGGACGACCTGGCCCAGATCGGCCTGGCGGACCCGTCGGCGGCCCAGGTGTTCATCATCGTCAACAAGGTGGACAACATTCTGACCGGCAACCTGCAGGGACCCCTGGTCATCAACGTGGAGACGCGCGAGGCCCGGCAACTGGTTCTTTCGGACCGCCGATACTCGACGCGCCATCCGTTGATGAACCTCCATCAGCAGGCCCAGCCCGTCAGTAAGACCGCATAGACGCCGGACTTACGGCCGCAGGGCCCTGATTGTTTCGCCGGGGGTTCGTCCGGCGGGTTGCCGGGGCGATACAATAAGATGGACGGCCGGTGAGTGGCGTCGTAAGAGGATGTTCGGCCTGGAGGCGGACGGTGTGGCCCGCGCAGCGCGGGTCACGCAGGTATGCCGAGAAACGTTCGTCCAGCCGAGCATGGATTTCTGTGAGCATCGGCATGGCCAAGGAAGGAGCCGAGGATGTTGGTGCTGTCAAGACAACGCGATCAGACGATCATGATCGGTGATAACATCGAGATCACCGTCGTGGACATTCGCGGTGACAAAGTGCGACTGGGGATCACTGCTCCCGGCGAGATCTCCGTCCATCGCAAGGAAGTGTACGAGGCGATCAAGCGCGAGAACCGCGCCGCCGCCGCAGTGACGCCGGATGACATAGCGCAGGTAGCCAGCGTTTCCAAGGACCGTGCGGGGGCCGCCAAGAAGGGTTAGGCGCTCCGCCGCTCCGGCGGCCCGGGCCTTCTGGCCGGCCGGGTACCGGAGAGACCCGTCAAAACGACGGACGTATAGCCAAAGCTCAATCAAGGAGGATTGCACATGGCTAGGATCAACACGAACGTACCGGCCATCGTCGCCCAGCGCACACTGCGGACCACCCAGCGTGATCTCCAGATCTCATTGGAAAGGCTTTCCAGCGGTCTGCGCATCAACCGTGGGGCGGACGATCCCGCCGGACTCATCAATTCGGAAAGCCTCCGTGCGGAAATCGCCGGAGTGCAGAAGGCCATCAGTAACTCGCAAAGGGCGATGAACATCATCGCCACCAGCGAGGGGGCCCTCAACGAGGTGGCCTCGTTGCTCATCGACATACAAGGCCTCATTGTCGAGATCGCCAACGACGCCGCCATGTCGGATGCCGAAAAGCGGGCCAATCAGTTGCAGATCGACTCGGCCATCGAGTCCATCACCCGCATCGCCGACACCACCACCTTCGCCGGACGCAAGCTGCTCAACGGCTCGCTGGACTACATCACCAGCGGCGTGCAGGCCTCCGCCCTCGCGTCGGTGGCCATCACCGGCGCCCAGTTCGGAACCTTCAGCTACATCCCCGTTGAGGTTTCCATCACCACGTCGGCCCAGAAGGGAGAACTGCAGTTCCGCAGCAGCATGGCCACCGAAAACGTGACCGTCGTGCTGACCGGCAACAAGGGCACAACCACCTTGCAGTTCCAGGCGAGCCAGCCCGTATCCGCCATGATCTTCGCGGTCAACCTCGAGAGCCTGGCGACCGGCGTGGAGGCCTACTACATCAACTCCGCCAATCCCGCCAGCGGAGTCGCTTTCCGCAGCGTGGGGTACGGGACCGACCAGTTCGTCTCCATCCAGGCCCTGCACAACGGGTTGTTCCCGCTGACCGACGCGGACGGGGCCTCCCGGATTCGCGACGAGGGCCGCGACGCTTCCGGCACGGTCAATGGGGCCGGCATCACCGGACGCGGGCTCGATATGATCCTCAACACCCGCACGCTGGACTTGCAGTTCACCCTCAATGCGGCGATGGGGATCGGTTCGACGAGCTTCGTTATCACCGGCGGGGGGGCCTTGTTCCAACTCGGGCCCAACGTCAACACCAACCAGCAGGTCAACGTCGGCATCCAGTCGATCGCGGCCACGCAGTTGGGCAACGCCAACCTCGGGTACCTCAGCCAGATCGTCGAGGGCGGCCAGTTCGAGGTCTCGCGCGGAGCAGACAACGCCCATCAGTCCTCGCAGATCGTCGAACAGGCCATCCGCCAGGTCGCCGTTCTGCGAGGCCGCCTCGGAGCTTTCGAACGCAACGTGCTCGCCACCAACGTCAATTCGCTCTCCATCACCATGGAGAACCTGATGTCCAGCGAGTCGAGCATTCGCGATACCGACTTCGCCTACGAAACCTCGCGGCTGACCCGCTCCCAGATCCTGGTCAACGCGGGAACCAGCGTGTTGGCGATTGCCAACACCACCCCGCAGAGCGTGCTGGCTCTGCTCGGCCAGTAATCGGCGGTCGCCTGCCGGGGCAGAATCGCCGGCCGTCGGGGCGACGCGCGTATCCCTCTGAGTCGGTCCGGTCGGGCGCTTCACCCGACCGGATCGACTCATGCGCTGCGCGAGCCTCGTGTCGCTCCGTAACCTGGCGCACGAGAGACATGGTCGCTTCGCGAGTCAAACGTACGGACCGGCTTGCCTCTTCGCGGCGCAAACCTACCGGTCATCGTGGCGCGAACCCTGCGGTTCCGTCGCCGCCGATGGCGCCGGCAGCCCGAAGTCGGGGGAGGGCAGGATCGGGGGCGGGTCGAGTTCGTCGGCCTGGAGTTCGGGCTCGGCGGCCGGCTGGGTCGCCAGCCGACGCTCCACGTAGGCGCGCAACTCGGAACTCTCGGGAAAGCGTTCAACCAGAGCCTGTGCGGCCTGGAGCACGAGTTCAGCTTCTACCGCGCACTGTTCCGCGGTCCGCAGATGCCCGATGGCTTCGTCCTGGCGGCCGTCGCTCAACGCCACGTACGCTGCCAGCAGGTGACCCTCCGGGTGATTCGGGAGCAATTCGAGGCTGCGCTGCAACCGGTCGGCGAACCAACGCGGCCGCTCGTGCGGCGCGAACGCGTACCCGAAGATGCGGCACAGCTCGTTACACCCCATCCCGATCAGTCGGTCGAGCGTCTCCGTCGGCAACGCCGGATCCAGAGACAGGAAGCATTCGCGGGCTTCATCCTCCTCGCCTTCCGCCAGGAGGAGGAGCGCCTCCGCCCGCACCAGACGCCCATGCCGCCACGAACCCGGCCGGGCGGGATCGCGGGCCATCGCCGCCTGCCATACCTCTCGGGCGCGCAAGGGACGCTCGTCGGGATAGCCCAGCAGCAGGTAATTCGCCTGGTCGATGAGTGCGTTCGACACCGCGGCGGGGAACCGGTCGACGATGAAATCCGACGCCTTGACCGCCAGAGCCGCCAGCTCCACCGCTTCGGGCAGTTGCCGGTTGAGTTTGAAAGCCCGGGCGGTCAGACGTAGCGTCTCGGGCAGATACGGGTCGGGCCATGTCGCCGGACCGCCTGCCTCCAGGGCCAGTCGAGCCTCCTCACCCAGACGGTCCAGCAGCGGGCCGCACGCCGGTTCCTGCAGCAGTGCGGCCAAGGCGACCTCGAACTCGCCGAACAGATCCATCCGCAGTTCGCCGTCAAACAGCGACGCACCCATCGGCGCGTGCTGCATGGACACGGGCCCGCTGCGAACCGCCGGGCGGAGGATCGCCACCCGGCGATCCAGCGGTTGATCGCCGGACAACTCGAACAACCGCAGAGCCACTTGCGGGTCCAGGGGATCCCGCGCGTACTCCATCGCCGTCAGCTCGCGGGCCGCCGCCAGGTACGATTGCGCCTCCGGACGGAGCCCCAGGTGCTGCTCCGCCGCCTCCATCTGCTGCTTGAGCAACAGGGCCTCCGCCATCTGCCCCGCCACCGAGGGATAGCCGGGGATCGCCCCCAGCAGCCGCTGCCCGCTCGCCAGGCAAACCCGAACGTACCCGTCCAGGGCCACCGCGTCCTCCTGGGCTAACTCCAGAATGTGGTCGCCCGGCGGGGCGTCGCTCTGCTGGCGGGCCAGCATGCCCCGAAGACGCTCAAAACGGTCCTCCGCCGCGAGGTAGGCCGCCATACCCAACTGGTACTCCGCCGACAATCGAGCCTCGATCGCGAGGCGATAGTGCCTGGCCGCCTCGGCCTGTTCCAGCGCTTCGTCCCATTGCTTCCGCTCGATCAGCGTGGTGACTCTCCGATCCGCCAGCGCCCCTTGCCAGTCCATGCTGGCAACGGCCATGATCGTGCCGCCCGCGACCACGGCCGCGGCCAGCGCCGCCGATCGGCCCAGCGGCGCGATACCCGAAGGCGTCCCGTGGCCCGGTCGCTCCGCACGGTATTGCGCCCAGATCAACCCGATGATCGTGTAGAAGATCACCGGCAAGCCCGGCATGCGCAGACCCACGTCTGTCGCCTCACAGGCTGCGATCGCCACAAACCCCGCCAGCAGACCAAAGCCGATCCACCGATCGCCGGGTAACCGGGCACGGTGCATCGCCGCCGCACCGCAGGCGAACGTCGCCGCCAGGCCCACCAGCGCCAGAGCCAGCCCGATCAACCCCAGGTCCGCCAGGATTTCGAGCCACTCACAGTGCGCGTGCCCGAGCAGGTCGCCCATGAAGACCAGCGGGTGTTCCTGCGCGTCGACCGTCGCCCGCTGCTGAGTGAGCAGCACGTACGCCCCTTGGCCGTGGCCGATGAGCGGACGGTCCACAAACAGATCCACGGCGTAGGACCACGCGAACACGCGGAGCATCACCGTCTCCATCCGCCCGGTGATGAAACCCGGCCAGCCACAGCCCTGCACGGCCAGCACCGCCGCAAGCACGATGGCCAGAGCACCGATCAGCACCGCTCGGCGGTGCCTTGCCCACAGCAGCGCGGCGACCGCCGCCCCCAGGCCGATGGGTAGCCCCAGCAGCGGCCCACGCGAACGCGTCCAGACGAACGCCCAGGCCAGGATGACCAGCGCCACGGCCGACAGCACGCCCACCCACCAGAGCCCGCGGTGAGTGCCGCCGGCAAGTCCCCCGCGCGGCCGGTCGCCGCCGGGCGAATCAGCAGTTTTCGTGGAGGCCCGCATCGAGCGGATCGCCGCCGCCCCGACGGACAGCAGGCCCGCACACGCCAGCGTGATCCCCGGCAGCAGGCAGGCAGCCAGGAAAATCGGGTTGCCAATCGGGAACTTCAACCGCTGGTAGGGGTTCCGCTCGATGTGGTACCAGATGCCGATTGCCGCGGTGACCACCAGCACGACGACGACCGCGATGGCGGTCCGCCGGGCGGCCTGTCGATCCAGTCCGTACCCCAGGGCGACCGCCCAACTGACGGCAATCAAGTGCCGGACTCCCTCCCCGACCGCCGCCTCCGGCCAGGGGGCCCACAGGGCGCTGACGATGGCAAACAGGGCCAGGGCCACCCACGCCGTCTGCGCCGTGGCCACCGCCGAGAGGGGCAGAAAGGCGGAGCGGGCGCCGCGCCTCGTTGCTCCTGAATGCTCCAGTTCTACCGCGTGCCCCGGGTCCAGCGCCCATTCATCACGCTGTCGCAACCGCGCCCGCCAGGTCGCCGCCGCCGCGACGATCGCCGCCGCCGCGCCCAGGTACTGCACCAGCCACTTGATCTCCACCCCCTGGCGCGTCGGGTACTGGAAGTTCAGGGTCATCAGCCCCGTCAGGGCGCGCAGCAGCGAGCCGCGGGCCCATGCCCGGTGTCCTTCCTCTACACCCTGGCCGGCACTGATCAGCAGGCAGCACCCCGCCACCGTCGCCGTTGCCAGGACCACCATGACGCGGCTCCACGGGGCAGGCGCCTGTCCCAGGGCAGGATCGCGGTCATCGCTGGTTGTCTGCGGCAAACTCGACATGCTACTCTCGCTTCTCACCGGACCAGGGCAACTTGTTGCTGTTCGTCACGTCCCTATGGCCTCGTCCGTCAGCCAGTTGACTCGGCCCTCAACGAATCGGCATCCCGCCATCCGGTCATGGCCCCAGGATTACCGCCCGTTGCCCGCCGCCCGGTCCCTGCGCGGTACCCAGGGCACGTCGGGCACCCCCGCTTCGATGTTCGCCTGCCGGGCCCACGCAAACAGCAGGTCGCCCAACCGGTTCATATACGTGATCACCAGGGTGCGCACCTCGACCGCGTGCTGTAACCGGACGACCCCACGTTCCGCCCGGCGGCAACACGTCCGGGCCATGTGCAGTCGGGCCGACCCGTCCGACCCGCCGGGCAGGATGAACTGCCGCAGCGGCGGCGTCCGCGCGACCGCCTCGTCGATCCAGCTCTCCAGACGGGCCACCGCCTCGGGGGCCAGAAGCGTCGTCCCGGTCGCCGATCGGGCATCCGTCGGCGTCGCCAGCTCCGCGCCCAGGGCAAACAGGTCCACCTGGACCTCCGCCAGCCGCTCCGCGATCACCCCCATCCCCTCCCCGCAGCGACACCAGCCCAGCACGCTGTTCAACTCGTCCAGCCCTCCGTAAGCCTCCACGCGCGGATCGTCCTTCGTTACCCGGCTGCCGTCAAACAGCGATGTCTCCCCTTGGTCCCCGGAGCACGTGTACAGCTTCATGAACCACCTCGCTTGCCGAACCGGCGGCCGCATTATAGCCTGTGCCCCCGTCGCGTGCAGGCCGCTGTCCAGGAATACCCTGAACGATTCGCGATCAAGACGCTCGACCCGGCTTGCCTTTTCGCGCCGCATGGAGGAAAGGGCGTAACTCGCCGGCCGCGTACGCGAGGATAGCGACGTCGGGCGAAATGGGGACTGGCTCCGCCCCAGCGATGCTTGATCAAGGAAGCATCCTCGGATGCGGGCCAGGATCAGGACCTCAGACACATCGCCCCGGCGGTGCCTGCCCCCATTTCGCCCCACGGGAGGCGAGTGACGCCCTTTTCAGAAGAGACCACCGATGATCCCCGGGTACCTCATCGCTGCCGCCGTCGCCGGGCTGTTGACCATCCTGGCCTACCTGCTCGGCTACCGCCGCTTTGCCCGGCGGTATGATATCATCGTCGAGGTGCCCACCGTCCAGGCCCGCGACGTGCCCGGGCTCGGGGCCGCGATGGTCGAGGTCAAGGGTCGCGCCTTGGCGGAGACGCCCCTTACGTCCGACCTGGCCAGACTGGCCTGCGTGGCTTTCGACTGCTGCGTCACCGAGCACTGGACCACCACCCGCATCGAACGCGATTCCAAGGGCAACACCCGCACCGTCACCGAGCATCACAGCGAGACGCGCTACAGCAATAGAGGCCGCATCAGCTTCCAGATCCACGACGAAACCGGCCGGGTGACCGTGCATCCCGAGGGGGCATCCATTGACATGCTCAACGGCCTGGCATTGGCGAACACGCGGAAGCCGTTGCCCGAGAGCCCGGCCTACGGCCTCACGCCCCGCCGTTCCGGCGGCCGACTCTCTTACCAGGAAGCCGTCTTTCCCGTCGATCAGCAGGCTTACGTGCTCGGGCAGGTCAGCATCGACCATGACATTGTCAAGCCCACCGCCGTCAGCCGTCCGTTCATCATCAGCCACCACGACGAGGCCGTCCTCGTCAACCGCGCCAGGTGGGGAAAACGCATCTACGGCACGCTGACGCTACTCCTCTTCGCCGCCGCCTTCACCCTCCTGGGCCTCGACCTGGGCACCGTCCCCGAGTGGTGGGAATAAACCAGGGTGGCCCATCCTTGCGCAGCAAGGGTGGGCTCGCGATGATCGAAGACAAAGGACTCTCCGCTTGTGCGGCGAGGTGCCACTGGTCTGTTCCCAGACCAGTGGCACACCACCTCACCACCTCACCACCTCGCTGCCTTGCTGCCTCGCTGCCTTGCTGCCTAGAATGGCCCGCATGGCCATCGAGGCAGAAGCCGTGACCGTGCGTCGGCTGGGGCGAGTTGTGCTCCAGGACGTATCCCTCCGCATCGCGGACGGGGATCGCGTTTCCGTGATCGGGCCCAACGGGGCCGGCAAGTCCACGCTCATGGCTACCTTGGCCGGTCTGCTGCCCGTCGCGGGCGGCACCGTACGGCTCGATGGTCGGCCGATCGCCCGCCTTCGGCGACGAGAGATCGCCCGCCGCATCGCCTACGTGGCCCAGACCCACGACGGCTATCTCGGATTCCGCGTCCGCGAGGTGGTCGAGTCCGGCCGGTATGCGCACGTCGAGCCATTAACGCCGCTCGGCCCTCAGGATCGCCAGGCGGTCGATGACGCGGTGGCCGCCTGTGCGCTGGCCGACCTGTTGGATCGGCCTGTCGATACCTTGTCCGGCGGTGAGCGGCAGAAAGTCTGGCTCGCCGCCGCCCTGGCCCAACAGTCGCCGCTGCTCTTGCTCGATGAGCCGACCAGTGCCCTCGACCCGGCCCACCAGGTAGAACTGATCCGCATCATGCAGACCTTCGCCGCTGCCGGCGGCACCCTGGTGGTCATCTGTCACGATCTCAACCTCTCGCTGGCCCTGGGCGGCCGCGTGGTCGCCCTCCAGGCCGGCCGCGTTTGCTTCGACGAACCCGTCGCCGCCCTCGAGGACCCCGAGCGATTGGAACGGTTGTACGGCACGCGGTTCGAGATCCACCGCGGCCCCGAGGGCCGATCCCTCTCCCTTCACCCGGTGGTCACGGAGCCCTGATGCCATGCACCGCGGTCGGCTGTATGTGATTCTGGTAATGGCTTGGCTCGCCGTCGCCGCCGGTTCGCTGACCGTCGGCACCACCGGCGTGTCCGTCGCCGATTACTGGCGGGCGGCCGAGGGGGCGGAACGGCCGCTGACCCACCTAATCCGCAGCCTGGCGGAGCTGCCGCTGCCGCGACTGGCCATGGGCACCCTGGCCGGCGCCGCCCTCGCCGTTGCCGGAGCGATGTTCCAGTCCCTGTTCCGCAATCCGCTCGCCTCGCCCTATACCCTGGGCGTTTCCAGCGGGGCGTCCCTCGGGGCGGCCATCGCCATCACCTGGGCAGGAACCGGGCTGTGGCTCGGCATCTCCGTCGTCAGCCTGGCGGCGTTCCTCGGGGCCTTGGTCTGTGTCAGTGTGGTCTACGTCGTCGCCCGGTCGCGGCAGGGCCAGGCGACCGCGACCCTGCTCCTGGCCGGCCTGACGCTCGGCTTCATCAGCTCTGCCCTGATCGTGCTGGTGATGTTCC
>CAZEEJ010000115.1:0-17253 GCA_964511155.1 uncultured Planctomycetales bacterium
AGCACATGCTCGAATCGCCACGGGCCCGCGTCCACCAACCCCTTGGCCAGGCCGTAGAACATGAAGGCATCGTCCGGGTCCGGACTGTGCCCCAGCAGCAGCGTCTGCGATGCGTCGTGTTCAGTCATGATTCCTCTGTCTTGCGGTAACGCAGCGGGCCTCGCCTGAAGGCAGCACCACCGCCGACATTGTAGCCCGCAGGCATCATAGATGCCACTACGGGAGACCGGTGACCGCTGGTCGAGGATCGGGGGTGATGAGTGATGAGTACTGAGTGATGAGTACTGAGTACTGACTACTGAGTGATGAACGAGCCGGGGACGCAAGTCCCCGGGTGGGATCGGGAACGAGCCCCAAGCGCCAGCGCGGGGTTCCGGAGCAGGGATCGGCGTCGCGGCGGTCGCGTGCAAGCTTCCCGTGTGCCACTGCTCGGTGAGCAGTGCGGTCGCGTGCATGGCCATCGTCTGCCCGGGTGGCCCGCTCTCGCCGCAGCGAGGGCGGGCTCGCGATGATCGAACGCGAGGAAGCAACCACTCTGCCGGGACGCGTTCTCCGCATCCCATCATCGCGACCCCACCCATCGCGTGGCGATGAATGGGCCACTCGCTGTGCAGTCCCCCTGTAGAGATTTACCGGGAACTACTGCTTGCAACCGCGCTTGGACTCTGGTAGGCTGGCATCGGTGGACTGCCGGGCCTTGTGGGAGGCCGACGGCAGCCGACGCCTTGGCGAGATGGGCCGGCCGGCCCAGGAGACCGGACGCTGACCGGCCGGCGTTGGTTGATTTCAACCACCCCCTGGTGGTTGAAATCAACCAATGCTCCGCTGGCCCGGGTCTCCGACCGCCTTGGCGGCACGGGGAAGCGGTGTTTCGGCGTGGCACGCCACGTGCTTCAGGACCATCCGACGGCAGCCGACGGCTTTGCCCCTGCTCAACTTGGAGGTAGCTGCGATGAACCGATCGACCCGGCTCAGGGCCTGTGGAGGGATTCTTGCCGCGCTGTTCATGGTCTGCCCGGCCTGGGGAGCGACGGTCATCTACGTGGATGCCGGGGCGACGGGGGCGGACGACGGTACCAGTTGGGCCGACGCCTACCCCAGCGTGCAGCCGGCCCTGGACGCGGCGGAGGCCGGCGACGAGGTTTGGGTCGCGGCCGGCACCTACGTCGAGAACGTCACGCTCAAGGACGCCGTCGCCCTCTACGGCGGCTTGGCCGGCACCGAAGACCCGGCCACCTTCGACCTCGCCGAGCGGGACTTCGCCGCCCATGAGACCATCCTCGACGGCAACCAGGCCGGTTATGTCGTCAGCACGCCAAATGGGGCAACCGTGTCCACCCGCATCGACGGCTTCACGATTACCAACGGCCGCCGCGGAGTATCCTGCTATTCATCCACGCCGGCAATTGCGAACAACAAAATTGTGAATAACACCGGCCGTGGGATCGACATGTCGGTTCCTTCGTCCTCGTCCTCCCCTGTTGTGATCGTCAACAACACGATCGTGGGCAACACGGGGACTGGTATCTACGTGTCCGCCTCTTCTTCCTCGTCCTCCTCGATGACGATCATGCATAACACGTTGACGGACAACGGTGATGGTGGGATTGCTGTGCTTGCTGGGTTCTGGTCCGCCGCGGTCACCACCATCACCGTCGGCGACAACATTGTCACGGGGAACGTCCGATATGGCATTGGGATTACGGTGCCTTACTCGGCTTCATTGGTAACGATCACAGGCAATACCATCACGGGCAACAAGGATGCGCTCGATGGAGGTGGAATACATGCATCGCGGGGCTCCTCTCCCTCTGAAGCTGTGCTGTTGATCATCGGCAATACAATTACGGGCAACAGCGCACGAAGCGGGGGCGGAATCTTCTGTACCCTTTCCCTCGCGACAATCACCGGCAACACAATTACGGACAACGTGGCTTCCACATCAGGCGGCGGTGTGTTCTCGTCCAGATCAGCGATTATCGACAACACCATTGCGAACAACACCACCACCGGCCCCATCGGCGTCGGTGGTGGGATCTGCGTAAGCGGGCAGTCCTCCACCGCGACGATCACAGGCAACATGATCTCCGGGAACACCGCCGGCTACGGAAGCGGTATCTATTGTTACAGTACATCGCCCGTCATTACGCATAACACAATCACGGGCAACGGCATCCAGGGAGTTGATCTTCGCACTCTCGGGGGTGCTGGCGTGCATCTGGAGCTGTCTTCCGCGACGATCACCCACAACGCCATCACGGCCAACAGCGGCGGCATTTACTGCACGCGGGGAGACCCGCAGATCACGGATTGCATCATCAGCGACAATGTCGCCTGGCAGGGCGGGGCAATCGCCATCCTCGATGGAAGCCCAACGATCACGAATTGCACCTTCAGCAACAACATGGCCAAAAGCGGACCTGGCGGTGGTATTTACCTTGACAAGGGAAGTCCGGCGATCAGGAACTGTACGTTCATCAGAAATACGGCGGGTACCCGAGATGGCGGTGGGATCTCTATCAATATGGGAACGCTTACAGCCGTGGGCTGCGTGTTCCGCGGCAACAAGGCTTTTCACGGCGGGGGAGTTCATATCAGAGGTGGGACCGCAAACATTGCAAGCTCCGCCTTCGCGGGGAATGAAGCTTACCGCGGGGGAGGAACCTATACCGAGAGCGGGAACCTCGCGGTTACCAATTGTACGCTCAGTGGCAATATCGCAAGCAGCTCCTCCTCCTCCGCTGCCGGCGGGGTCCACGGCCGGCTGTTGGGCAGTACTGCGCTTACCAACAGCATTGTATGGAGCAACATTGCATTCTTGTCCCCCGAGGTCTACAACGTCACCAGCACCTACAGCAACATCCGAGGCGGGCCATCCGGTGAGGGCAACATCGAGCTTGCCCCGCTGTTCGTGCGCAATCCTAGTCCGGGGCCGGATGGCGTGTGGGGCACGGCGGATGACGACTATGGCGATCTGCGATTGCAGCCGGACAGCCCGGGCATCGACGCCGGCAACAACGCGGCCGTGCCCGCCGACGTAACCACGGACCTCGCGGGGCAGCCCCGCTTCATGGACGACCCGCGGATGCCGGACGGCGGCAGTGGCACGCCGCCCATCGTGGACATGGGAGCGTACGAATACCGCGAGCAGACCGTCGCGACGCCGCGTTTCGATCCTGACGGTGGGAGCTACAATCTGCCCCCCCGGGTGACCATCACCTGCACGACGGCTGGGGCAAGCATCCACTATACGACCGACGGCAGCGAACCTACCGAGAGCGACCCCGTGATCGAGTCCGGGCAAAGCGTGCTCGTCAGTACGGATACCCCGACGACCCTGCAAGCACGGGCGTGGAAGGAGAGCCTGGAGCCGAGCGGCGTGAAGGAGGCCCAATACTGGCGGCCCGTCATTATTCACGTGGCCCTCAACGGCAGCGATGCCGCCGACGGGTCAAGCTGGGCGACGGCCAAGCGTACCGTGCAGGCGGGTATCGACACGGCCCAGGCGGGCGACTGGGTCTGGGTCGCGGCAGGTACGCATACGCCCACCGATGACGGTGACCGGACGAAGTCGATCACCATGAAGGCTGACGTGGCCCTGTTCGGCGGTTTCGCGGGCACGGAAGACCCGGCGGCCTTTACCCCCGCGGACCGCGACCTGACGGCCAACGAGACGATCCTCAGCGGCGACCTCCTAGGCAACGACAACGGCCAGGTCGCCCATAACGAGCCCACGCGACATGACAACAGTTTCCACGTGGTCGTGGGTGCGGACAATGCCTCCCTCGACGGCTTCACCATCACTGGCGGAAACGCCAACGGCGACCCAGGGGCCGCGGACTCAGGCGGAGGCATGTACAACGACCGGAGTAGCCCGACCGTGGCCAACTGCGCCTTCAAGGGCAACTCCGCCGTGTCCCTGGGCGGGGGTATGTACAACCGCGGCAACATGGCCACGCTCGTGCGTTGCACTTTCACCGGCAACGTGGCCGACATCGGCGGCGGGATGGCCAATGACGATTCTGCCGTTGTGGAGGTCAGGGGATGCGTCTTCAAGAACAACGCGGCCACCGACGGGTTTCATGGCGGCGCCGGCATGTACAACGGAGCAAACAGCGATGTGACCGTGACTGCCTCCACCTTTACGGGCAACACCGGGCCGGTGGGGGGCGGTATGTGCAATGGGGAAAACAGCCGGGCGTACCTCACCCAGTGCCTGTTCAGCGGCAACCACGTCAGCTGGAGCTTCACCATGGGGGCCGGCATGCTCAACCGGCCGGATAGCAACGTGACGCTGTTCTACTGCACTTTCGTCGGCAACGTGGTCGCTGGCGAAGGCGGATACGGCGGTGCCGTGACTTCCTGGTTTGGTACCACAAACATCATCAACAGCGTCTTCTGGGGGAACATCGCGGCCTACGGGGCGCAGCTCTACCGGGTACCGACCACGGCTTTCACCGTCACCTACAGCAACGTCCAGGGCGGCTGGACGGGAACCGGCAACATCGACGCCGACCCTCGGTTCGCCAGTCCCTGGGGCAACTATCGGCTGCTGCCCGGTTCGCCGTGCATCGACGCGGGTAGCAACACGGTGGGCCTGCCCATCGGGACGACGGACTTGGACGGCCGTCCGCGGATCGCGGACGGCAACGGTGACGGCACTGCCCGGGCGGACATGGGGGCATACGAGTATGCTGGCTCGCCGACCGTGGTGGGGCTGGTCTCGCGCAAGTCGCACGGTGCGGCCGGGGAGTTCGACCTCGATCTGCCCCTGGACGGCGGCCTGTTCGCGTTCGGCGAATGCCGCGGCGGCGGGATGAGCGAGCTGATCATCACCTTCAGCGAGCCGGTCTTCGCCGCCGATGGCGTCCCGGATGCGTCGGAAGTAAGCCTCTCGGCGGGGGTAGTCCAGGACGTCGATCTCGCGGGCGATCGGATCACCGTTCAACTCAGCGGCGTGGCCGAGACGACCTGCCTGGCGCTGACGCTGGCCGGCCTCGTCGACGCGGCGGGCAACCCCCTGCCCGGCCAGCAGGCATCATTCCGCATCCTGGCGGGCGACGTGGACGGCGACGGTACGGTGGGCATCCTCGATCTCATGCAGGTGCGCAACGGACTCAACCAGCCGGTGACCGACGACACCCCCCAGGCGGATGTGAACGCTGACGGGCAGATCAGCGTCCTCGATCTGGTGACCGTGCGGAACCGGCTGAACGCATCCGTGGTCTGCCCATAGCGCCCCTGCTCCAGTCCTGTGTCTCAGGTTCCGCGTGCCACTGCTCTGTGAGCAGTGCGGTGTGGCACCGGCGTCTCGCCGGTGCCGGCCGCCACGGCTCGGCTGAGCTCGCCGAAGTCGGGGGGCGGCCGCTACGGTTGCTGGGGGGCTGATCCGTGCAAACCCTTATTCGTGGTAAGGCTTACCGCTTGCATAGAGCTGCCGACGTTGGCGAAGTGCGTTGATTGGCCCACTCTGCCCGGCGAGCGAGAGCAAGTTGATGGCCTTGTCGATGCTGGCGACGGCCTGGCGGTAATCTCCGACGGCCGCCTGGGCCGCGGCAAGGGCGTCCAGGGCCGCCGGGTCACGCTCGCCGGTGAGTTCACAAGCCCGCCGGGCCAGTTCGAGCGCCCGCCGGGCATCGCGGAGTCCAGCCTCCTTGCGTGTCGCCAGGATCCACGCCAGAGCGCGGTACGGCTGCGGCCAGGAAGGATTCAACCGAATCGCCTCGGAGTAATGCCGCGTTGCTTCCTCGATGAACTGCTGGCCGGTCAGCACGTCGGCCAACATGTAATGCAGGACGGCCTGGTTGGGGGCCAGACGAATCGCCTGACGGTAATGCTCGATGGCCTTGCTGGTCTGCCCCAGCGTGGCCAGTGCACTCGCTAGGTTCTGGTGCGCCCGTACATTGTCGGGCTGCGCGCGCAGGCACGCCTGGTAGTGCTCGATCGCCTCGGGCAGTTTTCCCTGGTTGATGAGCACGTCCGCCCAGAGCTGATGGGCCGTGGGATACGGGTCGTTGGTTTCCACGGCCTCGGCACAGAGCCGGGCGGCTTCGTCGAAACGACCCTGTCGGGCATGGGTCACGGCCAGTTCGACCAGCCAGCCCGCCAAGGTCTCGCGATAGATCGTCTGCCGCGGAGCCAGTCGAACCGCATCTCTCAAGTGGGGGATCGCCTGTTCGAGTCGGCCTTGCCCGGCGAGTGTCTTGCCCAGATTATAATGCGCGTCGGTGTACCCGGGGTCGATTTCGAGAATGCGTGCGTACAGCTTGAGGGCCCTATCGGTCATGCCCCGGCTGATGTAGATGTTGGCCAGGTTGTTGTGCGACGAAGTATCGAGGGGATCGAGCTCGATCGCCTTGAGGTAGCATGCCTCGGCCTGGTCGAGACGCCCTTGCCCGGACCGAATGTTGCCGATGGCATGCCAGGCGGGGGCGCATTCCGGATTGTCCGCCAGGGCCTCCTGGTAGGCGGCGATGGCTTCTTCCTGTCGGCCTTCCTGTGCGGCCAGGGCGTTGCCCCTGTTCAAGTGGACGGCGAAGGAGACGACGGGCGTCTCGATCAAGGCCAGGCCATCCGGAGGGATGTTGGCGAACTCGGGGATATTGGCCGCCCGGTTGGCCGGCGTGGAGTTCGGAATCAGGATCGCCGGGCTGTCGTTGCCGTCCGCGTCCACGTGGGTCAGGAACAACTGCGTATAAGGTGTATTGGCCTTGGAGGAGAAGGCCAGCCAGCGACTGTTGGGCGACCACGTGTGCCATGAGTTCATCAGGCGGGTATTGCATCTCATCTCGCGCGCTGGGCCGCCCTCGGCCGGCATGATGTACAATCGGCCGTCCGGCCGCATGAGCAGACCATTGCGGGCCTTGACGAAGACGATCCATTTGCCGTCGGGCGAATACTTGGGAAACGAGTTGCTCATCCCGTTCGCGGAGGCCCCGGGTACCGGCTCGGGTGTGCCGCCCCGGCCGCCGTTGAACGCCAGGCGGTACAGGTTGTACTGAATGGGGGTTTCCAGGGGATCATTCGCGGCCTTGGGACGCTCCGCCGTCGGATAGGGATCCTTGGCCGGCGCTCGGCAGAATACGATGGATGTGCCGTCCGGACTCCAGCAGGGGTTGCATTGCACGTACCGGGCGTCGTCGGCGCCCGGGAGCCGCTTGAGTTCTTTCGTCTCGCGGTCGTACCAGGCCAGAATGCCCCGCGTGGGGTAGAAGGCCTGGAGAAACTTGTAGTCTGTGAAATTGGTGACGAACAGCTCGTCGTTGACCGTACTCACAACGTATCGGCCGTCGGGAGACACCTGCGACATGAAGCCGATCGTCTTCGTGTCCGGGGGCTTCTCCGCAAAGGAGTTCCAGGTCATGACCTGTGCTTTGTCGATGGTCATGTGCCTCTCGACGGGGGCGAGGGCGTACATCCCTTTGTCTCCCGATGGACCGTCAATATCCATGCCCAGGGTCTTGCCGTCGCTGGAGAACGAGTGGCAGTTGGCGCAGGTGGGCAGTCCGCGCATGACCACCCGTCCCTGCGGCTGCGAGAGGTCGCGCAGTCGCCAGGCGATCAGCGGCAGGGCGGAGGGAACCAGCGGCTGGATCACCCCCTGCTCGGTTTCCGTCGGCATCAAAGGCACGTCGCGATAAAAGAGCGGCGCCCCGACCGGATCTCGGGAAGTCGTGATCGTGACCCGGCCTCGGGACAGTATCCGGATCGGCGAATCGCCCGGCACGCCTTCGGCTGGCATCGGGTCGCCGCTCAACCCGAGAAAGATGACCTCGGCGGGGGCCTCAACTGAGCACCGCTTGATGACCTCCCAGGTGGGCGCATCCGGCGTCCACCCTTTGGCACTGCGTTGGTATTCGGTTCCACGGTAGATCTCGTTCGTGGGGCCAAGGCATTGGGGATCGATCTCCGGCTCGCCGCGCTGCCCTCGCGTCAGAATGCGGATACGGTGGGGCTTCGTCTTGAACGCGATCTCGACCAGCCAGGTTTCAGCCCCGGCCGGCGTGGCATTTGCGGCGGTCGGATCATGCCACAGGAACTCCGGCGCGACGATGTCGGGCGGGAAGATGGATTGGTCAAGCGGATAGTCGACCGTGATGGCGGCCAGCTCGCGAGGCTCCTGTGCGCCTTGGCGGAGTGAAAGAATGGGGCGAATGAGCGCCTCGGCATGGCCCATGGGGCGAGTCGCGGCGGGGAGGGTATCCAGGAGGTAGAGATCGCGATCCAGGCCGACGGCGACGGTGCCCCCGAGACTCCCACCAAGGAGAACACACGCCGTCACCGTTCGTTGAAAAAGCAGGGTGACCATTCCGCCCGGCCGTCGATGGAAGCTGTTTGGGCCGCTGGTCATGCCGGAACGCCTCGATTCTCAGTGCGGGCCGGTCCGTTCGACCGGGTATGGCCCCCGTTGACAGGATGCACCTGGAGTTCTGCCCCGCGATGGTCAATGCTAGCAAGACCGCATCGCGGATTCAAATTGCAGCGGGCGAGCAGTGCGGTCGCGCACAACCTCCCGTGTGCCACTGCTCTGTGAGCAGTGCGGTGCCACACCAGGTTCAGGGGGCCACGCCGGATTCAGGGATAACTCTAAAACGCAGGGCAGTCGGCGTTGGTGGCGGGGACGACGGCGATGCCCTCGACCTCGACCAGCCAGCCGGGCCGGCAGACCGGGGCGATGACCACCACGGTGGGCGTGCGACTGAAGCGTTCGCGAACCTGACGATCGACGACGGCGTGGTCGCCGGGGTCGCGCACGTAGACGATGAGATGCCCCATGTCGTGGAACGTCGCGCCGGCCTGGCCGAGCAGGGCTTCCACGTTGTCGAGTGTGCGTGCGAGCTGTCGGCCCACGTCGCCGTGATGGAGGATATTGCCCTGGTGATCGACGCTGGCGGTGCCCGAGATGAAGACGTGCTTCCGATCGGCGTACGCCACCGAGGTCCCGCGCTCGAACGTCACCCCGTACACATGCGTGGGGCTGAGCTGCTCCGGTGCGGCCAAGTACTCGATCTGTTGCGGCCGGATGTGCGATACGGCGTACGCGTCCATGGTGACCTTGGCCGCCGCGTCCGCGGCGCTGCCCTGGATGCCGGAGCTGGCGATGAAGTGCGTTTGCGGCGTCAGGCCGTGAGCCGCGAAGAACTCGCGCCGTGTAACCACCAGATCGGCATAATCCGCGTCGATGTCCCTGACGAACAGCCACGTGCGGATGACGTGATCGGCCAGCCGCATGTCCCGCTCGCGCAGCAGGCGATCGTAAGCCTCGAAGACCCCGAGGGTCTGGTCGCGGCAACCGCTTCGCTTGGGGCAGGCCAGGTGTGTCGTCCAGTGGTGGGCGAGGTCGCCGCGCTTCAGGGTCAGCGTGTGGCCCGCCTGGGCCTTATCGAGTTCGCCCCGGGGATCGCGCACGTGATAGGCCCAGAGCGCCACCTTGGCCGGCGGAGCCGGGGCTTGGCCCACCCACGACACGGCGCATGGCTCCTCGGCATCTGTGGGGCGCGCGATGGGGCAACGGCTCAGGGCCTCGGCCTGGTTGTGCAGGTCGCTGCAGAAAAACCGCCGCAGGGCGGCCGTCCCGGTGCTCAGCCCGGCCGAGTCGAGCACGCCGCGATAGGCCCGCTCGAGCCGATCCAGTTGCGTTTCGATGCTCGCGTATTCCCGGGGCACAACGACCAGGTGATACTCGTCCGTGCCGCTGCCCCCCTGAAAGTGCGAGACGCTCACCAGAGGCGACCCCGCCTCGCCATCATGACTCCAGCAATCCATTCCCTTTCCTCAATTGCGTAACACTCAGCGTTGCACCAGCTCAAACGGGATCGCGGGCAGTATCCCCAGCAGCGTCCCTCGGTTCTGATTGGCCGGCCGGCCCGCCTGCTGCCCGCCGCCGCCCGGCGCGTACGCCTCAATGATAAGGTTACCCGCAAAACCCGTCGTCGTCGCCTCGCGGCCCGCGGCCAGCATCAGCGCGTACCCGCCGGGCACCCTGCGTACCGTCTCCAGGACGACGCCGGCCGGCGGCTCGCGCAGGGCAAACTGGAGTTCGCGTGGCTGCGCACGCTGGCCGGTGCTGATGAGCACCTCCGCCTGACGCCCCGCCGACAGGCGCACGGGCCTGCGCAGATCCGGAGTGAGCGGCGGCGCCGGCCGGCGGGCACCAACCACCAGGGCTACCATCTCCTGCGACGGCACCAGATGCCGGTACGCGAACGCCTGCATCATATCGTCGGCCGGGACGACCGGACGACGAATCGTGCGGCCGGCGAGCAAGGCCCGACCCTCCAATTGCAGGGAAGCCGGGCCGCCGGACCCGCGTCCCCCTGTCGCCGTCACCGTCATGTCGATCCGATCCTGCCCGGGCGGAATCCGCCCGCCGCTCAACGCAAACCCGCGGGAACCTTCCTTCAGAACGACGTCGATCGGCCCGTCGAAACCGTCCCTCCGCAAGGCATACACGCGGATGGGCACCGACCACCCGGCCGGCACGGTGATGCTCGAGGGGGTCGCCCGCAACGCGAAGTCCGGTCGCGGACCGCTGATCCGCAGGCGGTAGGCGAAGTCCTCGCCCCCCTGCTGAGCGGCGTCGATCAGACGCACGCAGTAGGTTCCCGACTCCGTCAAACGGCTCCGCAGATACGAATCGGCATGGTGGGTGAGCAGCCCCGAGGTGACGTCCTCATGGTCGTCGTTCCAGCCCACCACGCGCCCCGAAGGATCGATCAACTGCACGAGAGAATCCAGCGGCGACGCCAGACGCCGGGCGTGCACTGCCGCCACCACTGTTTGGCCGGCCGAACCCTTGAAGGAAAACAGGTCCGCGTCCCCGGGCGGGCTGATTCGTCCGTTCACAATGTGCGGCAACTCGATCGGCTGGGCGGTCTCCCGCGTGTCGTTCGGTTCAATTTCCACGCACTCCGGCAGCAGGTCCACCGCGTAGTCCACCGGGTCCGAAGCCTGCTGCGGTCCTCGCAGCGCGGCCTGACGAACGCCCGGGATGCCCGGCGGGGTGGCCAGCGGCAACTGGCTGCTGTCCAGGTTCCAGCCGTCGATCTCGGCGACCGTCCGGGATCCCCCGCGTCCGCCAAGGGGAAAGAGTTGCGTGATGAAGGGCTGCTCGCTGATGGTCAGCCGATAGACGAAATCGTCGCGGCCCCGGTAAAGTGCGTCGCGGATTTCCACCTCGTAGAGGCCGTCTTCGGGAACTTCATAGTAGAGTACCGGGTCGGGGTCAAAACGATAGTCGTCGGCAAAGGCCAGCTCCTGGCCGTCGGGGGCGTAGAGGGCCAGTGTGGTCTGGAACCAGCCCGGCACCGCGTCCGCTAGGTAGGGAATCAGGTGGCGGGCCCGCGCCTTGATGACCAGCGTCTGGCCCTGTCGGGCCTGGAAGCGAAGGCGGTCCACGTCGCCCTGCTTGATCTGCCCGTTGACCAGGATGGGCAACTCGAGCGGCGGATCCGGTGGCAGGAACGGGTACGCGCCGGGATCGTTGGGCTCCTGCTCGCGGACCTCCCGCAGAGCGCCTACCTGGAACCGCAACGGGTTGGTCAGTTCCTGCGGCGTACCGAGGCGGAGATCCCGGTCGCCGATCGTTGCTCGGGCGTCGATGGTGACGTTGATCAGTACCGATTCGCCGATCTGCACACTGGGCTGCCTTTTGCGGTAATCGGCGAGTTCATCCCGCAGGTGCACCAGGTCGCGGAGGTTCCGGCTTTCGAGATCGCGCAGCAGGGGATGCTCCGGCAGGCGGACGCCGTCGTCGTCGGCCGCTTTTGTGCTGGCTGGCCGGGTCCTGCCCGAACCGCGTTCGAGCCCGGCAAAAGCGCGGGATCGAACGATGCGTTCGCGCGCCTCGGAAGGCAACTCCGCCAGCCGGGCCTCGAACAGCTCCCGGAGCCGGCCCTGGAGGAGCTGGCGTTGCTCCGCGTCCAGGTTCATGAGCGGCCGGTATGGCTGGATCACCGTGGCCCGGACCCCGTCGCCGGAAACGTGCACCTGGCTTACCCGTTGAAGATTCTGGCCGCCGATGAGGATCTGGAACGTCGTCCCGGGTTGGCCTCCCGCGGGATAGGCGTAACCGATGTACGGCTCTCTGCGGTTGGCCTGCCCGAAAGCCGGTATGGCCGTCAATGCCACCGCCGCGAACCACACGAGCATCCAAAGCCCAGCCCTGCACGCCACCACGTGCGGGAAGTGAGAAGTGAGAAGTGAGAAGTGAGAACGCCGTCCCCCCGACGCGCGGCGGGGAACCTCACCATCGGCAAGGTTCCCGCGTACGGCGGTGGGACATAACTTTCTCACTTCTCACCTCTCACTTTTCACTTTTCACGTCTCGAACGTCGCATCATGCAATGCCAAGGATCAGGTGATCTCCCGCAGCCGCCCCGTGCCCTTCGCCTTCTGCTCCGCCGGCGGCAAAACACGGATATCCAGGCCGCGTGTGTTGGGCAGCGGTCCCTCCGGGTCGATGCCCAGCAGCTCGTAGATGGTGCCGATCAGGTCTTCCGGCCGGACCGGCCGATTGGTGACCTGTTCCCCCCGGGCGTCGGAAGCGCCGACGACGCGCCCGCCCTTGATCCCCCCGCCGGCGAGGACCGCGCTGAAGCACTGGCCGTAGTGCCCCCGCCCGCCGTTCCACGGAGATTCCCATTGCACCTTGGGCGTGCGCCCGAACTCCCCGCTCCACCAGACGATGGTGGTATCCAGCAGGCCCCGCTCGGCAAGCTCGCCCAGCAGGGCGGCCATGCCCTGGTCCATCTCCGGCAGCTTTCGCCGCATGATCTCGAAATGCTGCTTGTGCGTGTCCCAACCCTTGTAGTTGATGGTCACCCAGGGCACGCCATGCTCGACCAGCCGGCGGGCCACCAGGCAGGATTGCCCGAACGTGTTGCGACCGTAGCGGTCCCGCAGCTCGGTGCTCTCCGACGACAGGTCGAACAGCTTGCGGGCGTCCCCGAACATCATGTCGTAGGCGTTCTGCTCGCAGCGGTCGAGGGCCTGAAACTCCGGATGTGCCGGCATGGCCTGCCCGAGCCGGTCGAGCTTGTGCAGCAGCTCGCGCCGCTGGTGCTGACGCTCGTCGGAGATACCCGCGGCCACGATCCCCTCGACCACGAAACGCTGCTGGTTGGGATCGCCGCCGGTGGCGAACGGCTTATATCGATGACCCATGAAGCCCGCTTCCGAGAACCGTCCCTGCGGCTCGGTCAGCACCACGTACGGCGGGACAATCCCCTGGTAGCCGTGCTCGTACCCCTTGTACGCCGAGACCACCGCCCCCGCCGCGGGGAAGACCTGTCGGTCGGGCTGGCGCCCCGTCTGGACGATGTACGACGCCGTCTCATGCCCGTTGTTGCCATGAGTCATGCTGCGAATGATCGCGTATTTGTCGGCGTGCTTGGCCAGCAAAGGCAGGGATTGGCCGATGCGGATGCCGTCGATGTTGGTCGGGATCGCCTCGTTGAGCGGGCCGCAGTAGTTGTAGCCGGCCTGCGGCTTGGGGTCGAAGGTGTCCAGGTGCGAGGGGCCGCCCCACATCCAGATCTGGATCACTGATCTGGCCCGGGCCCCCGCGGGCGGCTTCACCGCACCGGCTGGCAGGGCCCACAGTGCCGCGGCATCCAGCAGGCTCATGCCCGCCGCTCCCAGCAGCGCCCCCCCGAGCACCTGTCGCCGACTGACGGAGTGTTCGATCTCGGCATGGTTCATAGCATCGCCTCCAACAAGCATCGACCGCCCAGCAGAGCCGCGACCGTCCAGCAGAGCCGCGACCGTCCAGCAGAGCCGCGATCGTCCAGCAGAGCCGCGACCGTCCAGCAGAGCCGCGACCGTCAGGGAGCGGTTCTTCCGTCTCCGCCCACCGCTCCCTTACGGTCGCGGCTCTGCTTGGCGTTCTCTCCCCACCCTGGGACGCAACAAGTTTCTCACTTCTCACTTCTCACTTCTGCTTTCTGCCTTCTGTCTCCTGTCTCCTGTCTCCTTCCCCGACTCCTCAATGCCGATACAGGAACTCCTTGCTGTTGACCAGCGCCCACACCAGATCGTTCGCCGTCTGCTCCAGCCGCAGACCCCGGGTCTGCAGGTACCCGTCCGCGTCGGCGAGTTCCTCCGGTGTCGGATAGCGCGACAGAAGGTTCACGTAGGCGCTGCGGATGAGTTCCGGGCGATTGCCCCGGGCCGCCGCGATCCACTGCCGCACCCGTGGGCTGGTCTCGATCATGCGTTGGATCTGCGTCGAGTTCAGCAGGTGCAGCCGCTGTGCGTCGGTCGGGGCGTTGTTCCGCTCGGAGACCAAACCGGTATCCCGCGCCGGTCTGCCGAACATCTCCAGAAACGGGCTGCTGATGCTCCCGTCGGCCAGGGTGATGGTCCGCTGCCGCTCGGGGATGAACGTGAACGGCTCAGGGATCAGGCTGACGTAGCTCTCGCTCCCGCCAAAAAGCATGCACAACGCGTCGATCAGGACCTCCGCATCCAGCCGGCGCACCGGGTAGCACGCGAACAGAGCCCCCGCCTCGGGATGTTCGCTTCGCGGGATCGCGGATTGCTGGTAGGTGCGCGAACCGCAGATGAGCCGATACATGGCCTTCAGGTCGTAACGGGCCTTGACCAGCTCTTCAGCCAGAACCGCCAGCAACTCCGGGTTGGACGGCGGGTTGTCCGGCCGGATGTCGTCGCACTCGTGAACGACGCCCCGGCCCAGCAGCCACGCCCACAGCCGGTTGGCGATGTTCCGGGCGAAGTACGGGTTGTCCGCGTCGATCAGCCAGTCGGCGAACACGCGGCGGGGGTCCTGTTCCGGCCCGATGTGCACGCTCCGGCCGTCGGGGAGCATCGCCTCGAACGGCTCAGCGGGCGTGGGGTCCAGGTGGACAATCTCCTCCTTCCACTCCGTGGTTGCCTTGTACGCGATTCGCGAGAAGAACACCGCCAACTGGGTTCGCCGCTGGGCGGGCCAGTGCTCGATCCGCGTGCCCATGAAGGTCAACGCCACCGCCTGGGCGATCACCGCCGGCTCGCGGCCCTGGACGGCCCGGTAGAAATTGACCGCGGGCACGCGGAAGTTGCTGCCGCTGGAGGTCAACAGTTCGCGGGCGAACGCGTCCCACGGCAGGTCCATCCGGATGGCTTCGCGAACCCAGCGATGGTAAGCCTGCACCGCGTTGGGCCACAGGTTGATCGGAAACTCCGACTTGACCCGCAACACGTCGCACCACTTGAGGGCCCAGTAGTCGGCATATTCCTCGCGTTCGAGCAGGGCGTCGACGAGGTGAAGCCGTTTGTCGGGGCGGCGGTCGTCCCGGAAGGTGCGGAGCTCCGCCGGTTGCGGCAGCGTTCCGATCAGGTCCAGGAAGACGCGGCGGACGAAGACCGCGTCCGAGCACAGGCCGGCCGGCTCGATGCCGTGCCGCTGCAGCGCAGCCAGCACCCGGGCGTCAATCGGCCCCGTCCAGTCTCCACCGCCCTCGGCTTCGAACGCTGACACCGGCATCTTCTCCGCGGCGGTCCCGCGACGGTTAGACGCTGTGGAGGAATAATATGACCCGGTCACGAGCCAGACGCACGACCTGGCTTGCCTCTTCGCGGGGCAAATGATCATGTTGCCGATACACGGCTCTTCACCCCAGGCAACAAAGCCCGCACCCCGCCACCCCACGGCCCACCCTCGGGCTGAACCGCCCCCATTGTACCGATTCGCCCCGCCCAACACCACGTCGGGAAGAACGTGATCCATCGTCCTTGCATAAGCCACGGGGGGAGCGTTGAGAACGAACACCCGACCTGCTCCCTGCTTGCCGCGGCCGGCGCCTGCCGATACCATGCCCGTCAACCCCGATCGGGAAAGCGCGAGGAGAACCTTCTGTGGCCGCAAACACCGAACAACTCTATGCCGATCGCCTCAAACGCTACGTCACCGCCATGCGCAACGGCAAGCCCGATCGCATCCCCATCCGCCCGTTCGTGGCCGAGTTCGCCGCCCGTTACGCCGGCTTCACCTGCCAGGAGGTCACCCACGATTACGAGAAGGCCTTCGCCGCCGCCCGCAAGTGCGCCGCGGATTTCGACTGGGACGCCGTCGTCGGCAACATGGTCTACGTCTGGACCGGGCTGACCCAGGCGATCGGGCTGAAGTACTACGCCGTGCCCGGCATCCATATCTCCGCCGACACCGGCTTCCAGTACCTTGAACCCCCTGAAGGCCAGTCCTTCATGCAGCCCGAAGAGTACGACGCCCTGATCGCGGACCCCACCGGGTTCCTCTTCAACGTCTGGCTGCCGCGCGTTTCGGCCGACGTGCAGCCGATCGGGGAGCCCTCGACTTTCCGCAACAACCTTTCGTTCCTCAAGGGCGGCATGGCCATGCTCTCGTACTTCGGGGGCTTCGGCACCCAGGCCGCCCGGCTGCGGGCCGAGAGCGGAACCGTCTCCGCCATCGCCGGCATCCTCAAGGCCCCGTTCGATATCCTGGCCGACAAGCTCCGCGGGTACGTGGGACTCAGCATGGACCTCTTCGAGCGGCCCGAGAAAGTGCTCGCCGCCTGCGAGGCGCTCATGCCCCACCTGCTCCACGTCGCCCTTTCCGGGGCCGATCCCGAGAAGAACGTGCCCATCACCATCTGGATGCATCGCGGCTGCGTGCCGTTTATCTCCTTCGACCAGTTCCGCAAGTTCTACTGGGCGACGCTCAAGCCGATCATTCAGGAGATCTGGGCCCGCGGGCACCAGGTGCTCTTCTACGCCGAGGGCGACTGGAACCACCACCTCGACGCCTTCGCCGAGCTGCCCGACGGCAGCATCATCTACCACGCCGACAAGGGCGACATCTTCGAGATCCACAAGGCCATCGGTCACAAGTTCTGCCTCAGCGGCGGCATCCCCAACTGGCTGCTCGCCTTCCGCACCCCCGACGACGTGCGGGCCTGCTGCAAGAAGGTCATCGACGAAGTCGCCCGCGACGGCGGTTACATCATGGACGCCAGCGCCATCATCCAGAACGACGCCAAGATCGAGAACGTCCGGGCCCTGACGGACTTCACCCGGGAGTACGGGGTGTACTCCAGCAGCGCGTGAGGGGGGAAGGGAGAATGGGCAGTAGGCAGTAGGCAGTAGGCAGTAGGCAGTAGGCAGTGGGCAGTGGGCAGTGGGCGGGAGGCGCAGACAGTCGGGGCCGTAACAAGAAGAAGCACATATGCGTCCATCTGTGTGATCTGTGGGCCTTTCTTCTACTGCCCACAGATCACACAGATGGACGCCGAGGAA
>CAZEEJ010000116.1:0-17168 GCA_964511155.1 uncultured Planctomycetales bacterium
TATCGTCGATCATGAACACGCCGGGATACGCCATGAACAGCTTGAACGTCGTCACTCCCGAATCCATGATCTTACGGAACTCGGGGACGTGGCGATCCTCCATCTCGGTGACGGCGAGGTGAAAGGAGTAATCGACGGCGCACCGGCCCTCCGTCTTGGCATGCCAGGCGTCCACGCCTTGCGTGAGCGTCTGTCCCTTGTACTGGAACGCGAAGTCGATGAACGACGTCGTGCCCCCGAAAGCGGCGGCGATCGAGCCCGAGGTGAAATCGTCGCTGGAGACGGTTCCGCCGAAGGGTAGCTCCATGTGCGTGTGCGGATCGATCGCCCCGGGGATCACGTACTTCCCGGCGGCATTGATCTCTTTGTCCGCCGGCATGGGCAGCGACCGCCCGATGGCCGCCACCACCTCGCCGTCGATGAACACGTCCGCCACGCAGTCCTCGGTTGCCGTGATGACCCTGCCGTTCCTGATGAGTGTTTTCATGATTGATCGCCTCGTCTACAGTGCCGCTGCCGCCGTCAGCCCCGCGTCGAGGGCTTCGACCAACTCGTCCACCTGGGGCTTGCCAGCATTCAGCATCAATCCCGAACGAATCACGTTGCCGTACACGCCGCCCTTGCCGATGAGCACGCCGCGTTTTTTGGTTTCCTCGAAGACCACGGCGGTGGCCTGCGCCGCCGGCTCCTTGGACTTGCGATCCTTCACCAGTTCGAGGGCCTGCATCAGCCCGAGCCCGCGGGCGTCACCGACCAGGGCGTGTTTCTCGTGCAGCTCCTTGAACCGTTCGCCGAGGTACCGGCCCACGACGGAGGCGTTTTTCACCAGGTCATCGCTCTCGATGACCTCGATGGTCGCCATCGCCGCCGCGCAGGACACCGGGTTGCCGCCGAAGGTGGCGAAGGTGATGCCGGGGTACTTGGCGGCCACCTCGGGGGTCGCGATGGTCAGGCCGATCGGTGTGCCGTTGCCCATCCCCTTGGCGCTGGTGAGCATGTCCGGGGCCACGTTCCAGTGCTCGATGCCGAACATTTTGCCGCCGGTCCTGCCCCACGCCGCCTGGACCTCGTCGCAGATGAACAGTCCGCCGTATTGGCGGGCGATGGCCGCCGCCCTCTCGAAATACCCGGGCGGCGGCACGATGAATCCGCCGGCTCCGATGACCGTCTCGGCAAAGAACGCCGCGATCTGGCCGCCCGTCTGCGTGAGGATCAGCTCCTCGATGTCCTCGGCACACCGCAGGCCGCACTCAGGGTAGGTGAGGTTGAACGGGCAGCGGTAGCAATAGGGGGCATGGGCGTGGTGGATGCCCGGCACGTGGTTCGGAACCTGCTTCCACGTGTTTTGGCCGCACATGGCCAGGGTGACGGCGCTTCGGCCGGAGTACGAATGGCGCAGCACGATGATGTCCGACCGGCCGGTGTACGTCTTGGCTGCGGCGATCGCCGTCTCGTTGGCTTCGGTGCCGCTGCTGGTGAAGAACGACCGGCTCAGACTGCCCGGTGCGATGGACGCCAGCTTCTCTGCCAGGTCGGACTGTGGCTGGTTGGCGTACAGCGTCGACGTGTGACTGATCTTGCGAACCTGCTCAACGATCGCCTCGACCACCTTCGGATTGGCGTGGCCGACGGACACGGTGAGCACGCCGCCGAAGGCATCCAGGTACCGCCGGCCCTGATCGTCCCAGACATAGTTCCCTTCGCCGCGGACGAGGGCGATGGGTTCGCGGTAGTACATGGCCACCGCGGGGAACAGAAACTGCTGATGCTTGCGCACGACCTGCGAAGAACTCATGTGATCCTGGACCCTTCCAATCTACCCCGTCCTGTTCCCGGTCGCGATCGGGCCTGCCCCACGAAACGGACATCGTCTTGCCGGCGACACCCGGTTTGGCGACCACGAGAACCCACGCCGCGGACCGATCGGCGAATGGCATGGGGCGGTACTCCGACCCATGGCGGGTCGAGGCAGGCCACGGGCCTGAGTACAGGCCCATGCCACCCAGCCGAGAACCCACACCGCGGACCGATCGGCGAGCGGGGCGACCGGCGTGCATACCCAAGAGTGTCCCATTCTAGCGCCCGCGTCTGCCCCAGACCCGAGAAAATCACGCGCGGCACGCATTTTGATAGGGTTCCCCCCCGCGCACAAGCCCGGCGGGGAGGGGCGTGACAGCTTGGGCGGGTGCGGGTGGCCCATCCATCGCAACGCGATGGGTGGGCTCACGATGATGTGAAGGCGAGAAGATCTCCTGGCAAAGCAGGCTTTCCCACACGCTCGATCATCGCTAGCTCACCCTTGCTGTGCAAGGATGGGCCACCCGGCCGGCATTCACTCGTTTGCCGCAATCGCTCCCCCAGGTCCAGAGGCCCCTGGGCCACCCGCCACCCGGGTGCTTACCGAACAGGGTGGTTGCAGGTATATTGTGGGACCGATCGGAATCGTGTCGATGGCAGGGAGGCTCGCATGGCGAACCTGGTTCGAGCGCTTCGACGGATGCTGGTCGCCGCCGCATGGCTCCTCGCCGGGGTCTGTGGATCGGCCTCGGTGGTGACCGCTGCTCCGCCGACGGAAAGGCCCAACATCGTCGTGATCCTGGCGGACGATCTCGGCTGGGGAGGGGTCGGCTACCACGGCAGCTTCGTCCATACACCCCATATCGATCGTCTCGCGAGCCAGGGCGTGCAACTCACGAACTTCTATGTCAGCCCGATGTGTTCGCCGACGCGGGTCGGCCTGATGACCGGGTGCTATCCGATGCGCCTGGGGCTCGGCCGATCGGTCATCCGCCCGTGGGCGTCGTTCGGCCTGCCGCCGGAGCAGCAGACGTTGCCCGAAGTGCTGGCGACGGCCGGCTATCGGCACCGCGGGGCATTCGGTAAATGGCATCTCGGTCATCTCAAACCGGCATGGCACCCCCTGTCGCAGGGCTTCACCACGTTTCGCGGTCAGTACAACGGCGCCGCGGATTACTGGACACGGATACGCGATGGGGAGGTCGACTGGCACAAGGACGCCGAACCGCTGGATGAGAGCGGTTACACCACGGACCTGATCGCGGCGGCGGCGTGTGCGTTCATCGCGGAACACGCCGACCGTGAGCCGTTCTTCTGTTACGTGCCGTTCACGGCACCCCACGATCCCTTTCAGGCGCCGGAGTCCTACCTGGCCCGGTATCCGAGCACCGCGCCGGCCGGCGAAGATGCGGTTGCGCGCGATCGCCGCACGTTGGCGGCCATGGTCACTTGCATGGACGACGCCATCGGCAGGATCCTGCAGACGCTGCATGACCGCGGCATCGCTGAGCGGACGCTCGTGTGGTTTTTCAGCGACAATGGCGGCCTCACCCGGCTGGGGCTCAACGGGCCGTTGCGCGAAGGCAAGCTGACGGTCTACGAGGGCGGCGTCCGTGTGCCCTGCGCCGTCTGGTGGCCCGGCGTGATCGAGGGCGGCCGCAGGATCGACGTGCCCGTGATTAACCTGGACATCCTGCCCACGCTGTCGCGTCTGGCCGGCGCGTCCGTGCCGGCACGCGTGGATGGCCTGGACATCTCGCCCCTTCTGACCGGGCGGGCGGCGTCCGTGCCCCAGCGCGATCTGTACTTCTTCACCGGTCAGGCCGGCCTTCAGCGCGAGGAGATCGCCATTCGCTCAGCGGGCGGCTGGAAGCTGGTCGTCATCGGGCCGGACATACGGGGGCCTCGGGCCTATCGCACGCCGCAGCACCGGGTGGAGCTCTTTCGCGTCAGCGAGGATCCGTACGAACGTCACGACGTGGCCGCCGACCACCCCGACCTGGTCGAGAAGCTGGGTACGAAGCTGATCGCGTTCCGAACGTCGGAGCCGGCGGAAGCGCTGTCGCCCACCAAGGCGCCGCCGGCCGGGTTCAAGCCGCCGCGCCACTGGCGAAACCACCCGGTGACCGAGCCGGCCGCCCGGCCCTAGCGGAAAGGACGCCCCATCATCCCGCGTATCGCAACCGGCCGAAGCGAGCATCCTCGGGCATGGCCACCTTGCTCAGATCCTCGCCCTGCTGCAAACGCCATTGTTTCACCCGCTCGCGCAAGCGAGACAGAGTTTCCGCTTCCGCGGGGTCCGCGGCCAGGTTCTTCAGCTCGAACGGGTCGGCGCTCAGGTCGTAAAGCTCCTCCGTGAGCCGATGATCGTGGCGTCGCACGACCGCCGCGGCCGCCGGGTTGTTCTCCGCCAGCTTCTGCCAGGAGTCCCAATAGGACTCCCGGTCGCTCCCCTTGGTGATGTGCGTCGTGTAAAGCGTTTCGGGTGCCAGGTTGAGGATATACTTGTACCGCTCGGTTCGGACGCAGCGCATGGGCGAGCGGTTCATCTCCTTATCGCCTGTGTGTGAAGCGAACACCGCGTCCTGATGATCATCCTGACCGCCCAGCAACACAGGCAGGAAGCTGCGCCCGTCGATATCCGGCGGCGGCGATCCCCCCGCGGCATCGATCAGGGTGGGCAACAGATCGATCAGGCTCACCAGTGCCCGCGTCGTGCTTCCCGCCTGCGTTCGGCCCGGCCAACGCGCCAACAACGGCACGCGAATCCCCGCATCGTACAGGTTCCACTTGGCGAACGGCCATTGCGCGCCCTGGTCCGCGGTGCACATGAACAGCGTGTGATCGGCGTAGCCATGCCTGTCGATGGCCGCACGCACCTCGCCTACCTGCTTGTCCATCCAGCTCACGTCCGTGTAGTACCGGCAGCGGGTGGCGCGCGTTTCCGGCGTATCGAGCAGGTAGGGCGGCAGCTTGAGTTGCAGCGGGTCGTAACCGTCGTTGTCCGGCCAATAGACGTGCGGCGAGTGCGAACAGACCACCAGGCAAAGCGGCCGGGCACGATCATGCTCGGCCAGGAGCTTCTCGACCGTGCGGGTGTTCAAGTCCGTCCAGAGCACATGGTTCTTGCCGGGCGGCATGACGTTGGAATCCGCCAGGTACTCGAAGGGGAACACGGGGCGCGGACCGATGTGGGTTTTGCCGGCCAGCACGACCCGGTAGCCCAGATCGCCCAGATAGTGCGGCATCGTTCGCAGGTCGTCGCGCACGAGGCTGTGGTTGGCATGGGCTCCGTTGCGGAAGGGGTACAGGCCGGTGTAGATGGCCGATCGGGAAGGCGAACACGTGGGTGATGGGGCGAACGCCAGCTCGAACTGCATGCCCTCGCGGGCCAGCCGATCGAGATTGGGCGTGCGGATATCCCCGGCCCCGTATGGTGTGCAATCGTGCCAACTGTGATCATCGGCGATGAACAGCACGATGTGAGGCCGGCGGTCCTGGCCCGGCGGGCCTGCGGGCTGGGACAGGACCGGCTGGGTAAGCAGCAGAACAGCCGTCGCGCTGCAGACGAATCCGGCCCTGATCATCGCGTTGCCCTCCATCTTCCGCCGCAATCGCGGGATGTCGCCGATGGCGATGCCGTGCACGTTACCGCCCCTCCTGTGAACGGTCAAAGCCGATAATGGTCATACCCGGGTGCGTGACAGTTCGGGCGGCGACAGTTGCCTCCGGCCGGGGCGCATCTCCGTACCGGGACCGTAAGGGAGCGGACCCTGACCCGGAGGGCCAACCACACGAGGTCCGCTCCCTTACGGTCGCGGTACGGAACGATTCTGTCACGGATGTTGGGGTATGTGCCCCTTCTGCGGGGAGTTGACATTCCTGCTGGCGCCGAGTATCTTTAGGAACAGGATGCGCACCTGCGCGTGTGTCCACACGCAGCACCCATCCTTTGGGAAAGGCCCCGGGAGCACCAGCCGCGACAGGGGAACGCCCCCGTACATCTCGAAGCGAATCCTGTATCCATGGTTCTAGCCGCCCGATGGTCCAAGGGTGGCACGAACTTGTGTGCTCATGTGTTGAACCGGTGACCCTCGCGGTTTGTGACTGGCGATGCTGTTAAGGAGGAAATCATGCGAACGAACCTTTTAGCTCGCTCTGCGGTCATTCTGGCCGCGTGTGCGACCCACATCCTGGCCGCCTCGGTTCCGGTCGCGTTCTGGGCTGAGGACCGGCTCACCCTCATCAACCGAGAAGCAGGCTCGGGGCAGCCGGCGGTGGAGGCAGCCATCGCGGCCATGCTGGCCGGCCCGACCGACCAGGAGAAACTGGACGGGCTCCGCTCGGCGTATCCGGCCGGCACCAGCCTGAATCGCCTCACGGTCGAGGACAACACGGCGGTGGTCGACCTGTCGGCCCATGCCCTGGATGGGCTGGATGAAGCCAGGATGGAAGCGATCTACGTGCAAACCCTGTGGACGTTGCGATCGGCGGGTCTGGACCACGAGGTGAAGCTCACGGTCGCCGGCGCGGTCCTTTCCGATTATCTGCCACCGGCGGCTTCGGTGGCACCGGCGCCGACGAGACCTTCCAACCAGCCGCCGCAGGCCGTGACCGCCGCCGGCTCCGCCCTGGCGGGCAAGAGGATCTCCCTATCGCCCGGACACGGCCGACGCTGGAGCGGCAGCGGCTGGGCGTATGACCGGCCCGCCTACTGCGCTCCGCTTAGTCGCGAGGACTTCCACAACGTCGAATTGACCGTCTACCTGAACACCTTCCTGCTGCAGGACGGCGCCGAAACCCTGAACTACCGATGCCTCGACAAGGGTTACGGGACCTACCCGGTGGCCAATACGGCCTGGTGGCGCATGTCGGGGAGCTACTGGCTGCAGCATCTGGGATACCCTTGCTCGGTGTATGCGAGTGACACCGGCGACTGCACCCTGGGAACCGGGGCGGACGAGTCCAGCGACACGATCCGCTCCCGCCCTCTGGCCTCGGATCTTGACGACACGGATATCCACATCGCCATGCACACCAATGGGTACGCCGGCAATTGTACGGGGCCGGGATGTCCGAACGGCACCGCTACCTACTATGACTCCAGTGCCGAACATGCCGCATGGGGCGATATCAGCAAGAACCTGGGCCAGAAAGTGAACAACGCTATCTGCACCGTGATCAAGAACCAGTACGGCGATACCGACTGGTACAATCGCGGCGCGATCAACGCCAATGGCAACTTCGCCGAGGCCCGCATTCCCGACCGGGCCGCCGTGCTGATTGAAACGGCGTTCCACGACACCTGCGACCGCGACGCTCTGTATCTGCAGGATGAGTACTTCCGCTCCGCCATCATGTATGGAACGTATAAGGGCATCTGCAACTACTTCGGAGTGACCCCCACCTTCGGCTTCAACTCGGACGAGTTCGTCGGCGACACCATCCCGTCCCGCATGCTGCCGGGCAGGAGCTATCAGGTCAGCATCACGTACAGGAATCGCGGTGTGCTCTGGCAGAAGGATAAAGGGTACCGGCTGGGAGCGGTGGGAGACGCGGACACGTTCACCGCGCTGACCCGTATCGAGTTCTCGACGGCCGTCGATACCGGCCAGGAGCACACCTTCATGATGACGATGACGGCCCCGACGACGCCGGGTACCTATACCACGGATTGGCGGATGATCCGGGAGCCGAGTACCTGGTTCGGCGCCACGCACACCGAGCAGGTCACCGTAGCCTGGCCGGATTATGACCAGGACGGGGACATCGACTCCGCGGACTTCGGCCATCTGCAGGCCTGCATGGCCGGCGCGGACGTGCCCCAACTCGACCCCGCGTGCCAGGACGCCCGACTGGACGGCGACGAGGACGTGGATATTGACGACTTCGCTCTGTTCGAGCAGTGCGCCAGCGGGCCTGCAGTACCGATCAACATCACCTGCGCCCAGTGAGACCCGGTCGATCGGCGACCACCTTGTCAACGTGTCGCGCCGGTGCAAGGACACGGATGGATCCGCCCGCTCTATCCGTTCGGGCGGCAACCCGGATCGCAGTTGGACTCTCCACGGAGATGGTTATGCCCGACAGTCACAATCACCCGGAAGAGGTCGCTTCAGACAACCCCAAGCCCCATGCTCCCGTCACCCGGAGGGGTTTCATCGGCGGGGCACTCGCCGGCGTTGCGGGGATCAGGCTGAGTCAGGCGCAGACGGTTGCTCCGCAGAGCCCCGTCGGGGGGGCTGAACCCAAACCCGCAGTGAATCCGCGGAACCGGATCCCCAACTCCGCCAAGCCCAACGGCCTCAATCTGATCGTCATCCTCGCGGACACCTTCCGGGCTGATCACCTGGGCTGCTACGGCAGTACGCGCGTCCGGACCCCCCATCTGGACAAGCTCGCCGCCCAAAGCGTGATGTTCATGAACGCCCATGCGGAGGGGCTGCCGACCATCCCGTGCCGGCGCGTTTATCACACCGGCAGGAGCGTGCTGCCCGAGGCGAAGTGGCAGCCCCTGAGCGAGCAGGACGTGACGCTCGCTGAAGTGCTCGGCAAGCATGGTTTCACCACCGGTTTCATCGTGGACACGTTCCACCACTTCAAACCTGATTACAACTTCCATCGCGGCTTCGACTCCTGGGAATGGATCCGCGGGCAGGAGACGGACCCGTGGAAGAGCGGGCCCAAGGAAAGCGTGGACCCGAGAAAGCACATTCCGCCCCACCTGTGGAATGAAGTCTACGACCGGAATCTGCGGCAGTATCTGTTGAATACGATGGACCGGCAGGGGGAGGACGATTACTTCTCTGCCCGGTCCTGCCGGGCGGCGATCGACTGGCTGGAACAAAACGCGGGCAACAAACCCTTCATGCTCTGGCTGGACATGTTCGATCCGCACGAGCCGTGGGATGCGCCGCCCCGATTCCAGAAGATGTACCGGGATGAGTATCCTTGTGAACGATACCTGTTTGGCTACGGGGTGAAGATCAAGGACGTGCGCCACGATGATCTGCCCGTGATCCGCGACCTCTACGCGGCGGACGTCACCTTCAGCGACTATTGCATCGGGCGGCTGCTCGAGTCCGTCGAGCGAATGGGTCTGATGAAGGACACGGTCATCGTCTTCACCACCGATCATGGCACGCACCTCGGGGAGGAGGGCTGCGTGCAGAAGACGGCCGCACTCCTCAACCGCTGCGTCACCCACGTGCCCCTGATCGTCAAACACCCCGACGGCAGGCACGCTGGCAAGCGGATTGACGGGCTGGTCAGTGCCGTCGACTTCATGCCCTCGCTCCTGATGCTGTTGGGCATCGACGATTACAAGGACGTCGACGGACGCAACATGTGGGAACTGGTGGAGGGACAGGCCGAAGCCATCCACGACCACGTGTATACGGTCTTCGCTCAATTCGGCGCGGTCCGCAATCTGGAGTGGCACTACTTCCAGAACATTGCGGGCCCCAGTCGCGGCAGAGGTCCCTGCCTTTACGACCTCAAGAACGATCCGCAGCAGACCACCAACGTGCTTAGCCGGTTTCCGCAGAAGGCGAAATCCCTGCGCGATAGACTGCAAAAACATCTCGGCATCGACATTCCACCGCTGGACGTGTAGTTCCCGGCTGTAATGGCTTGGGCGTAACTCGCCTCCCGCGGGGCAAAATGGGGACAGGCACCGCCGGCGCGATCCGCACCAGGCCCTGAACTTGACTCGCATCCGAGGATGCTTGCTTCATCAGGCATCGCTGGGGCGGAGCCAGTCCCCATTTCGCCCCTACGTCACCATGCTCGCGTACGCGGCCAGCGAGTTACGCCCCAATGGCTTCTGCCCGCCGGGCGAGCGGTCAGGGTTCGACTTCGCACACCACGCGGAAGCCGACGTTGTACACCCGCTGCCAGGCAGGGTACTCCAGCCTGAAGCTGGAAGCGCAGCGCTTGGGACGATCGTACCATGAGCCGCCCCGGACGACTTTCCGGCCGTTGGCGGTTGGCTCATCCCGCCCGTCGTCCGTCCGGTAAGGGTAGGGTCGATAGGTCGTGCGCGTCCACTCGGCGGCGTTGCCGTGCATGTCGTGGAGGCCCCAGGGATTCGGCCGGTAGCTGCCGACGCGAGCGGTCACCAGGGCGCGGTCACGTGAACGGTTATCGCGCAGCACCCAGTCGGGATGGTCGCCGTAGAGAAGGTTGCCGGGTATGCGGCGCGCCATCTCCTCCAGGGTCCGGTCGGCCATGTTCCCGAACAGGTCGAAGATCATTTTCTCGCCGCCGTACCAGAGGGGGCTCGCCGTCCCGGCGCGGCAGGCGTACTCCCATTGTGCCTCGGTGGGCAGGGAGAGCTTCGCCCCCGTCTTGCGTGACAGCCAGTCGCACCAGGCCATCGCCTCTTCCCAGGAGACTCTTACGACGGGCTGGTCCGGCTCGTTGACCGGATAGCCTCGTGACACCACCGCGGTGCTGAGCTGGCTGATGTAGCCGCTGTCGTGGTCCGGATCGAACAGGGCGTATTCACGGTTGCGCACCTCGCAGGCTCCCATCCAGAATGGTCGCGGGATGGTCACCGCGGCCGGCGGGCGTTCGTCCTCGCTTCCCTGGGCGTGGCCCATGACGAACGCCCCGGCAGGAATCAGAACCAGCTTAAGCGACACACCTTCACCAATATCGAGGCGACGTTCGATCGGCACGCCGTTCATCGCGGCCGCCGCCGCTTGACGTGCCTTCACCTCGTGTCCGTCAAACGGAAACCCCGGTACGGTCACCGGTGTGGCCGGGCTATGGCGCGGGGCGGATTTCGGTGCCTCCGCTACGGGAACGGTGATCTCCGGTTCTCTTTCGGGTAATACCGGGAGGGCCTCGTAATCCTCATCGATGCCGGCGTACAGTTTGAGGTACTCGCGCCGTCGGTCCCAGCCGTCAAAAGGAATCGGGTAAACCTCATGCCAGGTGCCATGGCAGGGGATGTTCAGGTCGATCCAGGTCACCAGCCGGTCCCACGCCTCACCGTCGAGCCGCACACCGTGATGCCCCTTGCGGAGCATCCGCACCAGCTCGCTGGTATCGGCGTGAAACTCACCGGGGGTGAGCAGGTGAGCGTCGCTCTCCGAGCCGCCGCGACGTACGTACGGGTGGAGAGCCTCGTAAGCAGGGGTGAACTTGAGCCGCCGCAGGTGGCGTTCGGAGACCTCGGAGGTCTCGACTCCAACACTGTCCATCGTCACCGCGGAGGGTATCCGCCCGTTTTCAACGACCTCGGGGATCGGGGCCAAGATGCCTTCGTAATCGGGGAAGAAGCGCCTGGCGCGAAGGTCTGGGCGTGGTGCCTCGCCGGCCTCCGTTTGCCCGTCGTGGCATTGGATGCAGTGGGTATCGAGCACCGGCTGGACATCGCGTTCGAAGCTGAAGCCGCGAGCGGGACCATGCCACGGGCGGATCTCATCGGGCGGTCCGGCCAAGGCCTGCGTACGGACGTTCGGCGCCGCGGTAGCGGCTCCTTCGTGGCAGCCGACGCACGACCGGACCTCGCCGGGCATGGCGGTGAACCAACTGCGCATCAGTTGCACCGCCTTGCCCTCGGCGTCAAGCGGCTGAACGCTGAGCGGCGTATTGGCCGGCACGCGAAAGTAAGCCGACCCATCCGCGTGGACCGGGACCGTCCCCAGGATGCGCTGCACGTCCCACGCACCGTCGATGGCGATATTCAGCCAGCCCGCGTTGCCGAAGTAGCCGTAATGCGGCGAAAGAACGCGAAGGCTCTTCACTGTGCCGGCGGGCACACCCGCCAGGCCGGCCCCCTCGTAAACGTTGACCAGATAGACCAGCCCGTCTTTGCGGTCGAGATCCACCCGGTCCGGCAGAACGGGCGGCCGCGGCGTCTTCATCAGCGGAACGGGCTCCAGCAACGCCTGGCCGGGGACTTCTCGGATCAGCTCCAGGTTGTCGAACACGTCGGCGAGATAGATCCCCCAGTCTGTGTTCCGCGTCGGTTTGCAGGCCACGAGGAAGTACTTTTCACTGAGCGGCCAGGGATGCAGGAACTTGGGCCAGCTTTCGTTGACCAGGGCATCCTTGATGATCGGTTCCACGTTCCTGCCGTACCCGGGGATGCGCTGGACGACCCCGCTCGCCTCGTGGCGTCCCTGGGCCGGGTCGAAGACGACCAGCTCGCCCATGCGTCGGTCGCCGTGGTGGCCGGAGACGATGCCCACGAATCGGGTAGGGTGCCCAGGCAGCGAGCGAGCCCCGTAGATGGCGTTGGGCCAATAGGAGTTGCTGCCGTAGAGTTCTTCCTGGCCGGTACCGTCCGGGTTCATCTGGAAGACCAGGCGGGTGAAGAAATGCGGCGTCCCGGCGTACTCCCACCGGGTGTACATCACCCGGCCGCTGTTCATCACCGTCGGGTAGGAGTCGTCGTCCTGGTCAAAGGTAAGCTGGCGCACGTGCGTCCGGTCCGCGTTCATCAGGTAGAGCCCGCCGACGCTGCGTGTGCCGTTGTAGCAAGGCACGGATTGGTAGTTCGCCGTCGAGCAGAAGATGATGTTTTCGTTGGGGAGATAGCAGGCATCGAAACTGTCCACGTCATCGTGTGGGCTGGAGGTAAGCCGGCGCAGGCCGGTCCCGTCCATGTTGATCTCGAAGACCCGCCAGCGGTTCGTCGCCGGCATGGTGAACAGCATCCGGCCTGCGTCGAAATGGAGGTCGAGGTCCGCGATGTATTCACCCCCGTCCGGCTTGAAGAAAGTTGTCAGGGTGCCGTCCGGCGACACGGGCGACAGGATGGCGATCTCGCAGTCGTAGCCGGTCTGCGGGATGCTCGAATAACAGGTGTCGTTGCGCGGGAGGCGGAACCGCGTGGCCTCATGCCGCACGAGCAGGAGTTCATCAAAGCGCAGCAGCGGATTGGCGAGCAGGGCCTCCCGCCGCAGAGCCTCCAGTTCACTCGCCAGTTGCAGCAGCCCGGCCCGCTGGACGGGGTCGTCTTCCCTGAGGTCGATGAGCAGGGCTCGCGTAGCGTTTTCCAGGCCTGCGAGCCGTTCCAGGTAGGCGTCCCCCCCGGCATATTGCTCTCCGAACGTCTGCATCAGATCGGCAATGGCCAGCCGGAGCGGTTGAAAGCGGTAGCCGCGGATCACGCGAACGGCTTCGTCCACTTCCGGCGCAGGGACGGCTTGTACGGAGGCCGCCGACAGCGCCAGGGCCAGCACCCAGACGCACATACCGGCCCAGGCCGGCCGCCTGTGGCCTGAAGCGGTTCTCACGCATCCGGGTGCCCGTCTTGTGCTCATCATCGAAGCGCCTGACATCATAGAGACAACAGATAAGCCACCAATTCCTCAATCTGTTCGGGACTCAGGTGCGAGGTTCTGCCGTGTTGATCCTCGCGGTTGTGGGTCGTGATCGCCTCGCGCACGGTGGCGGCTGAACCATCGTGCAGGTAGGGCGCGGTCCGCCAGAGCTCGATCAAGGTCGGGGTGTCGAATCTGTCGGCCGGGCTGTCGAACCTGCCCGCCGTACCGACCTCGTGCGCCTGCAGATCCGTGAACCAAGGCGGCGGGTGACATTCCGCACACCCCACCACGGGGTCGAAGAAGAGCGTCTCTCCGCGTGCCGCTGCATCGGACAACCGGCCATCAACGAGGTGCGGGCTCGGAATCGGCCGGAGCGATTGCAGGTAAGCGTCGATCGCCAGGGCGTCGTCCTCCTGCGGCATCACGAAGAGCGTATGGCGGATTCCCGCACGCACCGCGACCGCCGCGTCGGATCGAACCCCCAATGCCATGGAGGGCGGGGTCTGGAATGCGTGCAGCAGGCTCTTGGCGTTCTTGGGATTGCCGATGCCGTCGTTGGTCAGATCCCAGTTCATGCCGTCCACCCGCGCGTCCGCGGAATGGCAACTGGCGCAACTCTGCCAGCCTTGGAAGCATATCGTTGCGTCGTTAAACAGCAGTTCTCCCTTGCGGGCCGAATCCAGCTTCGCGGGGGATTGCAGAGGTACGGAAACTGGTTTCGCCGATGCGCTGCTTACGTCGACCGTGGCGAGAGAGTCGGAGAAGTAGGCGGCCGCGTGGGCCCGGCTGCCGACCAGGGCCAGCGCCCGTGGGCCGTTGCCCGGGAGCTCGATCCGCCTGCGCAGGCCGGTCAGGAAGGATAGATCATTGTGCACTTCGACCTGCGTACGCAGGGCGCTCCTCACCCTGGCCAGCAGCTCGGGGGCATCGATCACGCTCAACTCGTGCGTGCCGGCATGGGTGACGCAAAGCCATCTGCCGTCGTCGCTCCAGGCCGTGGCCCACGGATTCGCCGCCCCGTGGTCGATGCCATCGAGCAGCACGGTGCTGAGCAGCTTCAACTCAGCCACGTCGATGAGGCTGAGCGCGCTGTTGCTCACCCAACCGTGCTCGACCTGTGTGACCGGCAGGTGGAAACGGGCCAGGCCATGCGTGACGCCGACGAACCTGCCGTCGGGTGAAACGCAGACGCCGCGCGACAACGTGCTGCCGCTGGGCAGTGGAATGTTCTGAACGACCTCTCGGGTAACCGTGTCGATGACGCTGACCGCACAGGCCACGACGTCGCGATCGGATGTTCCCCGTGGAAGATGATTGGCGACGAAGAGGAGTCGCCCGTCCGGGGTCAGGGCCGCCGCCACCGGCTCGCGCTCGACGGGGATGCGGCTCACCTCCCTGCCGTGTTTCAGGTCGATGACGGCTACGGCATCGTTAAAGCGGTTGCAGACAAACAGGATCGTTTCGTCGTGCCCGAGCACCGGGGCCATGGCCGTGTGCTCCGTAGGGATGGTCGCCAGTGTCTTGCCGGATAGGGTGTCGAGTACGCAGACCGTGCTGTGCGGCGCTGCGCAGGTCACATAGAGACGCAGGCCATCGGCGGATAGAGCCAGCCCGGATGGCGAATCGGGAACCGGCAGGCGCGTGACGATCGTGCCGCTGGGGAGGTCGAAGCTTGCCACCTGGCGGGCCGTGTCGCAAGCGATGAAGAGCGTTTTGCCGTCAGGCGTGGCCGCGAGGGCCGTAGGGGAGAGACAGGTTCGAGACTGAAGTGAAGACCCGCCGTCCGCCACGCCGGGGCCATCTCCGCCGAAAGCCCCCGCCGCAGGCCCCAGGGCGACCAGCAGGCCGGCCAGGATGCCTCGTACCCCAACACGGTAGTTTTCAAGCGAGTGCTTCATCACGTCGGGAGACGCCTTTGTTCCCGAATCCTTACGGACTCCGCCAGGGGGTAAATGACTGCTGCATCCGACGAGCGAGGTCCATCATACAGCACCGGTTCCGCAGCAACAACACGTATGGCAGGTGGAGGGCGCCGTCGGGTCCGTGATAGAAACGGCGGATGGAGAGGCGTGTACAGGGTCGCCGCGTGCCACTGCTCTTTGAGCAGTGCGGTCGCGCGCGGGCCCGCGTCGGCGGGGAGGGCTGACGATGATGCGGATGGGGGAAGGACTGCAGTCCCAGGAAAAGAGCTGCGTCCCTTTTAATTCCGCCCCAGGTAATCGTACTCGAACTCGACCTTGCGGCTGCCCGGCTGAGCGCTGACCGGCTCGACCCGGATCAGCCGGTTCTCGCCGTCGTAAGTGTACAGCTTGGCCGGCCCCGGCGGCAAGCCCGGCGGGCTGACGCTGTGGCCCAGGTCATCGCGGATCTGGTCCTGATCGTCGTCGTCGATGGTGCCGCTCAGGTCCACGTCGCACGCCGCCGACGCCGCCGTCACCGTCTGGTCCAGGAAATCGCGGACGGTGACCAGGTCGAGGACGTTGACCTGCGTACTGCGGTTGGCGTCACTGCGGCACACCCCCACCTTGACCGCGGTCACGCCCACCAACGGCAGGCTGGTGCCCACGCTCGCCACGTCCGTCAACGTGATCGTCAGCGTGATCGTCAGTACGGAACCGTTGGTCATCATTGGGGAACTTCCATTGAATCCCCTTGAAACCCGTTACCCACCACCATAGAGACACCACAATACAACTACCATAGGCTACGGCCAATCCCGGCTTGAAAACAAAGCACTCATCGCTCCATCGGAGCCAGGCCCAACCAAGAGTGAATGCTAACAGGGATATTAGGCATGATACTCTGATGATGGCACCAATACGCTCATGCGGCCGGAAGGTCGCGAGCGCGGCGACCAAGAACCAGAACAGAAAGGGCCAAGCGAGTAGGCCGGCCAGCAGCAGTTGTTCTACCGTGCCACCGCTATCCAGAGCGGCATTGAATAATGATGGAATGAGCCATATGAAACACCAGAGGCCAAGCAGGCACCTATCAGCCGGGAGTTCCACATTGCAGAACCAGTTCATCCCGAGCGATAACAGAAAAGCACAGAATGCTGCCCATGGGACCAGCCAAGCCGCTAATCTATGGCCCCGAGACAATATCATGGGCAACATGTCTCCGCTTTGAATGTCAGCGATTGATTGGCCGGGATCCTGGCGACACTACCTAGTCCCAAACTCCCTTCCCAGGGCCAGGGCGACGGGCCTGTTGCAGCAGTAGCGAAGCTGTATAACGAAACCTTCCCCGGCCACACGAGTGCTTCGTAATCGGGAAATCGTCGGTGCGCTCCGGAGATAGTCACGGTGACCTGGCCTGGAGAGGCAACCGAGACATTGATCTGAACTTCGAACTTTATTGCTGCGCTGTAGTAAAAAATCCCCCATGCCCATGGGTACTTTCCTACCGCCTATATTACCCACGTTGTCTCGCAGTTTCCATTCTTGAAGCCTACTCTTCCAAGTGGACGCTCTTGGGCGTACTGGTACTGCCATCCAGCCGAGGTGAGTCTTCTTCGCGTGCTCACGTAGGAAGCAATGAAACCTCCGGAGTTCGAAGTGTTGATCCTGCCAATATCCTTGCTATCAAAGCGGATAAGGCCGTAAACCCGAAACGAACCACCGCCAAAGGCTCTGCCATCAGTCTTATAGAACCATGGGCTCCCCCGTACGGGTTCCCTAATCCACAAACCAAGACGACCAGGTATAAAAGCGCCAAACTGAACGGACATTTTGGTCAGACCCCAGGGATCAATGAAGACATTCGGGTTGTTGTCGAAGGAAGAGTACAACCCCAGCCCCCCGTCTTCCTCCATGGGATCCCGATTCATCCACCTCCCCAGTCCTGGTGCGTAGTAGCGATAGCCCCAGTAGCCCAGGCCGGTTTCGGTATCGAACCACTTGGTGGAGAAGCGGAAGGGGTTGTCGGCGGCGATGGAGCCGGTCTCGAGGGTGGCCACGACCAGCGGGTTACCGTAGGGGTCGTACTCGTAGTAGGCGGCCGGGGCCGGGGACTCGGGGTCGGTGCCGTTGACTAAGTGGACGACGTTGCCGTTGCCGTCGTGGAAGTACCAGTGGCTCACGTCGTCGG
>CAZEEJ010000117.1:0-17167 GCA_964511155.1 uncultured Planctomycetales bacterium
GGCGAACCGCAACGCGGTTCCAGAACACAGCCCGGGGTCGCGCAGCGCACCCCGGAACCCATGTCCGTAACCGTGACCCAACCCTGAAAGGGTTGCATGTGCCTCCCGCCGGGGTGCCGGGGTTTCGGGGCCGGCTTGGCGGCGAGGTCTCCGCGTTGGGGGATCCATCCGCGGCCGAATATGAAACCCTTTCAGGGTTTGCTCGATCAAAACTGGTCTGATCACCCAGGGTGCGCTGCGCGACCCTGGGCTGTGTTATTCAACGCCGTTGGCGTTGGGACGCAGGCGGCCGAGAGTCGAAATGTACCCGAGTCGGGGGCGGGACAGCGCGGAGGCGCAACCGAGAGGGAGCGGATGCTGCGTGCATCGTTCCCTGACGGTCGCGGCGCTGCGCGGCCACAGCTCTGTATCGGCGCGGCTCAGAGCAAGCCGGCACCGGATCAAACAGGTTTCAACCAGGGTCGCTCAGCGGGTGCGTCGGCGACGCATCAGCAGTACCGCGCCCGAACCCAACAGCAACATGCTGGCCGGCTCGGGAACGACCTGCCCGCGAATCTCGCCGCCGGGCCTGAATGACGAGTGAATGTTGACGTACCAGAGGCCGGCAAGCAGATCGTCCTCCTGCACCTGAGTGATGACGGCGGAGCCGATCAGCGGGCTGCCGGTGCCTGGCATATTGACCTGGATACCAGCCGGCGCGCCGTAATCCGCCGGGCCGTGAAAGTGCGACGCGGTGTAGTTGCCGATCAGGCCGGAGAACGTGACATTCCACTCGAGCAGTTTCGTCACCGAATCATAGGTGACGTCCCCTTCGCCGCTGCCCGGCGTGGCAACCGGCGGGGTCTCCTGCAGACCGTCGATCGGGAAGACCCAGTGGTAGCTGGCCGCGCTGGCCACGCACGGCCAAGCCAAGGCAATCGCACACAACACGAGCACATTCTTGGTTCGCGACATAGCGTCTTTCCTCCTGAAGAAAAGAGTTGCTCTCTCTCAACACTGCGATCAGTACATGGCCCGGACGATCCGATTCGGATCATCCTCATTCTAGTGGGGCAACGCCGTCCGACCACCCCGGCAAACAGAAAAGCATCCGCAAACAGGAAAGGGGAGTCGGTCGCCGTAAAGCAGGGGTGCACGCCAGTGAGAACGTCATCTCTCAAACCGACGGCATGGAATGGCATTTGATCGTCAGATCGCGACGGCGCAGCACCTAAGACACAGCCGTCTCGTATCCGGAGCATCGAAAGGGTACGTTCGCGCGAAGGTCAGTCGTTATTTGGCGCGTTCGAGGTATTCGCCGGTGCGGGTATCCACCCGGATCACCTCGCCCGTGTCGACGAACGGGGGCACCTTGACCTTGGCGCCGGTCTCGAGGACAGCTTCTTTGTTCTGATTCGTGGCCGTCGCGCCTTTGATGGAAGGAGGGGTATCGGTGACCGTCAGCTCCACCGTGTTGGGCAGCTCGGCATTGACGATCAGGCCGTCGATCACCTCGCAGGTGACGCGGGTATTCTCCTTGAGGAACTTGATCGCGTCGCCGAAGGTGTCCGCGGGCACCGGGATCTGGTCGTAGGTGTCAACGTCGGCCAGGACGTAGTCCGCCCCATCGCGGTACAGGTACTCGTACGGCTTGGTCTGAACGAAGACGGTCTCGATGCGGTCGTCCACGGCCATGCGCTGATCGATAATGCGACCGGTCTTGAAATCCTTGAGTTTGACCTGAAAATAGCTGCGCCAGTTACCCTTGGCAACGTGCTGCATGTCTTTGATCGTGTACATCGTACCTTCGTACATGATCACTTGGCCCTTGCGCAGTTCGCTCACCTTGACGGACATAAACATGCCTCTCTGTTGCGGCAAAAGAATGAGTGGGCAACAGCCCCATCGTACCCGACCGCTCAGTGTGGCAGAATCGGCAGTCGCCGTCAACCTCTGTGGGACCGAACGAACGCGTCCCTTTGGATGCACCGCGAAGCGGCAAGCCGGGAACGAGGTGCACTCGCTGCCTTGATGCCTCGCCGCCTCGCTGCCTCCCTCGCTCGAAGCCTTGCTGCCTTGCCCGCCAACGGGTACCTTGCCGACGCGACTGAAGCACGGCTGCGCACCAGGAGCGACCTTTGGACGACAGCCCCCCCATCGCCTCATCCGCGGCCATCGAGCACCTCCGGTGGTCCCTGACGCCGGAGGTCGGCCCCATTCTGTTCGCCCGGTTGATCGAGCGGTTCGGATCGGCCCAGGCGGCATTGGGAGCGAGCGCTCGGCAGTTGGAAGGAGTCGACGGCATCGGCCAGGCCCGAGCAGACCAGATCGCCCGCGGCCGGGAAGAGGCCGACGTGCGGCAGGAGGTTGCCCTCGCGGCCCGACACGGCGCCCGCATCCTTTGCCGTGACGATGACGAGTACCCGGCACTCCTCAAGCACGTCTCCGATCCGCCCATCTGCTTGTATGTACGCGGGCGACTCGAACCGGAGGATGCCGTCGCGATCGGTATCGTGGGCGCACGGCGATGTTCCCTCTACGGCCGGGAGCAGGCCCACCGGTTGGGCTACCAGTTGGCGTCGCAGGGGGTGACCGTCGTTTCCGGGCTGGCCCGGGGCGTGGACGGCGAATCGCACAAGGGGGCGTTGGCCGCCGGCGGCCGGACCCTGGCCGTCCTGGGCAACGGGCTGGCGACCATCTACCCGCCCGAGCACGGGGAGCTGGCGGACAAGATCGCGGGACAGGGAGCCCTGATCAGCGAGTTGCCGATGGCCACCGCCCCGACCGGGTCGAATTTCCTGCCGCGGAACCGGCTGATCGCCGGGCTGTCGCTCGGCGTGCTGGTGATCGAGGCCGCCCGGCGGAGCGGGTCGCTGACCACCGCCCGGCTGGCCAGTGAGTACAACCGCGAGGTCTTCGCCCTGCCCGGGCGGGTGGACACGGAGATGTCGCAGGGTACCAACGGGCTCATCCGCGACCAGCACGCCAAGCTGGTAACCTGCGTCGAGGACATCATCAGCGAGCTGGGCGAGGTGGGTGAAGCACTCCGTGGCGAGTCGTCGGCCGCGGACGAGGTCCAGCCGACAGGGCCGGCCGCCACGGGGTTGAGCGAACCCGAGCAGGCCATCCTGGGCACGCTGGGCACCCAGGAGCGGTCGATCGAGGCGATTGCCGAGCAAACCGGGCTGCCTGCCGCGCGGGTGGCGGCAGCGCTCATCGGTCTGCAGTTGCGCGGCCTGGCCAGGCAACTGCCCGGCAACGTGTTCGTGCGCATGGGGAGGAAGTGATGCCCCGCATCGCTTGCGAACTGGTGATGGCCTATGTGTTCCGACCAACCGAGACCGGCCCGGAGTTCCTCGTCCTGCACCGCCGGCAAGAAGGTGTTGCTGGCGGCACGTGGCAGACGGTCTACGGGCATATCCGCCCAGGGGAAACCTCCTGGCAGACCGCTCTGCGTGAGATCCAGGAGGAGACCGGGCTGCGGCCGGTGCGGTTCTACCAGCTCGACACGGTGGACACTTTTTACCTGGCCGCCGAGGATGTGATTCATCACTGCCCTTGCTTTGCCGCGGAGATGACGCCCGCGGCGGAAGTGCGACTCAATGAGGAGCACACCACTTTTGAATGGCTGCCGGCCGCCGCGGCAGCGACCCGCTACACTTGGCCCGGCCAACGCCGCGCTGTCCGCGAGATCATGAGCGAGATCATCGAGCCCGGGCCGGCCACCGCCTGGCTCGAGATCCCCGTACCCAGTACCGGGTAGTTGAGGTCCAAGGCGGCCTTCGGCCTCGACCCAACCGTGATAAACGCTCGCTGGCACTGCTCAACGAGCAGCGGCACAACGGCAAGGATGCGCGCGAAACGCGCGGATGTTTCCCCATCAGATACCATGCGGCCGAATCGCAAGTCGCGCGATTTTCACTTGCCATCGTCATCGGCGCTCCTACGATCCCCCGTGGGTTGGCGCTGGGCCGACCCGATTCGGGAGAGAGCAGGGTCAAGTCTACGTTACAAGGGGGCAAGGAGGCACCTCCACGGTATCCCCCTTGCGCCGACGCAACCCTGGTACAGAGACGAGGGAGTATCATGCGCAGAGCGTACAAACTGGTGTCATTGTCGGTGGTGAGCGGGCTGTTGCTGGCGGGGACCGCGTGGGCGGCCGTACCGGGCACCGTGGCGACCTTCGACGTGGATGAGGACGGATTCGCCGGCAGCACGATCGCGACCGTACAAATCCACGCCGCCGGCGGGGGCAATCCGGACGGCCACGTACAGATCCGCAAGGATCTTCTGACGGGTTTCGACACCGGCACGCAGAACAGCGTGTGGCCGGAGTTCCTGGGTGACTACGCGGCCGACGGCGTCAACGGCGGGGGCTTCGATCTGAACGTGTTCAACACCACGCTGGACGAAGCGCATCTGCGCATGCGTCGGAACGTGGGCGAGAACGGTTGGTACTACGACTTCGGCCCGGTCGCACCCAACGCGAACCAGTGGGAGTCGTACGACGTGCTGTTCGACCCGACGTGGGACGACGCCACCGCGATGGGCAACGGCTGGACGCAGGAGGCCGGAGCCCCGGGCTTCGCGGACCTGATGGCTTCCGTGGGTTGGCTGGAGGTCCGGGTGATCAATGACGGCAGCTCGATCGTGGGCGTGGACAACGTGCGGATCGTGCCCGAACCGGGGACGCTGGCGTTGCTGGCCGCGGGTCTGGGCTTCGTTGCCCGGCGGCGCCGCGCGGGCTGAAGCCCGCGGCTCGTTGGCCGTGTGCCGCACTGTAGCGGTCGCCCCCCAACTTCGGCGAGCTCTCTTCGAGCCTGCCTTCGGCTCTGAGGCTGAACCTCATGCTCAAGCTCGAAGAGAGCCTCAGAGCCGAAGGCAGCCGAGCCGTGGTGACCGGGCACCGGCGAGACGCCGGCGCCACACCCGCCGGCCGCCACAGGGGGCGGCCGCTACGCTACTCGCTCAGCAGGAACAGGCGGCCCATGCCTGCGTCCAGAGCGAGCTGCACGCCCTCCATGGCCGGGCTGTCGTCGATGACCGGTATCTCGCGGCCCGTTTGTGGGCACACCTCGACCACCTTGGACGGGGCAACCGCAAACTCGACGGTCGGCCACTGGGTGTAGGCGAAGTGGTAGTTGTTGAGCAGCACGGCCCGGCGGCCGTCGGCGTGGCGGAACACGCCGATGAGGTACTCGCCGGGGCTGGGCCGAAGCGGGGCGTCCGCCAGCACCGTCTTCGGATTGTCGCCGTCGCGCACGCGGTACACGGCGGTATTGGTAAGCTGCATCAACGTGGGGCCAAGCTTCTTGAGCTCCGCGTTGATGCGGCGCGCCTGGTCATAGTGCCGCGTCCGCCGTCCCTCGGCGGTGATGATCGCGCCGCCCTTGGGAAACTCCCCGCCCAGCGGCGTCCAGTAGCAGAAATACAACACGCCTTTGGCTCCGTAGGCCAGCGCGGTGTAGATCTGCCAGCGGAGCTGCGCCTCCGTCGGGTCGGAGTGCGGGCCGAAGGGCATGGTGTTGAAGAAGTTCCAGAACGGGATACCCCGCTCGAGCGACACGCTGCGCATCACCTCGAGGTTGTCGCAGTAGCCCTGGCGGCCGTCAGCGTTGGGTAGCAGAAGCGGGTAGTGGTCCATGCTCAGCACGTCGACGTCCACCTCGCGGGCGAACCGCTCGACGTGCTCGTCGTAGGTAGCGGTGCCCAACTGCGCGGGCGAGGCGTAGTTCGGGAACAGATTGATGTACGACAGCATGCCCGGGCGAGCCTGGCGGATCTGGCGCACCATCTCAGCCAAGGGCGGGAAGTCGGCAGCGCCGGGCTCGTCGCGGATCAGGTAGCCCCAGCAGCCGGGCCCGGTAGGCAGTTGATCGGGCGGGAGGCCGGCCCGGGCCACCAGGGCCCGCAGGTCATACTTCTCACAGGTCGCAATCTGGCGCCGCACCTGTTCGGGGGTGTGTGCTCCGAAAGCCCCGATGACCAGCGTGAAGTTGGCCTCGGCGATTTCCGCATAGCGTTCCTCGATCCGCTCGTCGGCCGGCGGATCCACCCAGAAACCAATGGCGAACCGGTCCTGTTGGAACCTCGCCGGCTCGGCGGCCGGCGCTGTACGCAGTTGACCCCACATGAGCGACGCGGACAAGGCCAGGACGGCGAACCTGAGCATGACGTTACCTCCAGTCAAGAATCCAAGATGACGGTTTCATTCGTAGCGGTCGCCCCCCCTTCGCGGCCGGGCACCGGCGAGACGCCGGTGCCACACCCACCGGCGGGACACCGGTGCCACACCCACCGACGGGACGCCGGTGCCACACCGCGGCGGCCGCTACTGCATTACGCGACCCAGGAGCGTCAGACTAACCTTTCGCGGGGCGGATGACAAAGCGGTACGGGTAGGGACGCACGAGCGTGCGCTGCAGCTCCATCAGGCGAGCGGCGACGTCGTCCTGCTGTTGCATGATCTTCGACCGGAGCGGATTGGCGGCCAAGTGGTCTGCCAGGCGATGGTCGGCCAAGTCGAGTTGCCAGCGAGCTTCCTGATGGAAATAGAGCAGCGCCGCCTGGGCGTGCCAGGGACCGCCGGGCTCCCAGGGGTTGGGCGTGGCGGATGAGAGGTTCACCCCCGCCGCCCAGCGCTCGTTGCTGAAAGTGCCCACCGGCCGCTCGCCGACCAGCAGCTCATAGTCCCCCGCGGGCAGGTTCGTCACCCGCAGCATGTAGCGGTTCAACTCGTCGGGAATGGGAACGAACCGGCATTGAAGCAGCCACAGGGCCGAGAGATTGAACGGCAGGCCCTCATCCAGGCGATCGAAGCTCAGCGTGCGGTCCTGCTTCTCCAGCCCACTGACCCGGCAACCGCGGGCCTCGGTCAGCGTCGGGCCGGCCGCGTCGATGGTCACGGACGACACCTCGGCCGGGGCGCCGAGACCCTTGATGATCGCGAAGGCCATGGCCAGTTGCCCCAGGTCGTTCAGGTGGATGCCGTCGGCGGCGTGCAGGGATTCCTTCTTCGCCGGCTCGGCGATCTGCTCGTTGGCCGCCCAGACGCGCTTCTGGATTTCGCGCATGGTTCGCTGCACGTCGATGCTGAATCCCCCCAGCGACCGGGCCAGGGCCATGCCCTCGTCGCACATCCGCTGGAGGAAGTCGTCCTCGCTCTTGTGCGGGTCGGCTCCGGTGATCGCCGCGGAGCAGATGTAGACGCGCACGTTGCGGGCCTTGCACGCCTCGACGATGCCGCGGATGCCGTCGAGGTATTTTTGTTTATGCTCTTCGTCGGCCCGCCCGCCCCAGCCGATGTCGTTGATGCCATAGGCCACGGTCACGACCGTCGCGCCGCGGTCGAGCACGTCGCGCTGCAGCCGTTCGCGACCGCCGGCCGCCGTGTCCCCGCCCCAGCCGGCGTTGATAAACCGCACCCGCCGCTCCGGGTAGCGCAGCAGCGCATAGGTCTCGATGTACCGGCCGTACGTCCGGGCGGCGGTGATGCTGTCGCCCAGGAAAACCACCGTGTCCCCGTCGCGGATGGCGAAGTCATCGGCAAGAACGATCGGCGCCGCTCCGAAGAACAGGCACACCGATAGCCAGCGAATAAGCATGGATGATCCTCCAATTCAGCCCACCATCCGTTCATTCGAGTGACCTGTCAAGTGCGAAGAAAGAGAGAGGCCCACAGATAACCCAGATGGACGCAGATGGAAGAGAAATGGGCGTAACTCGCTATCCGCCCGGCTCTGGGGCAAAATGGCGAATGCCCAAGGCCCAATGACCAACCAATGACCAAGCCCGAAACCAGAACTCCGGCTGCGGTTTGGGACGTTCGTCGTTCGTCATTCGGACTTGATTGGCCATTGGTGCTTCGCCATTGGTCATTTCGCCCACAGATGGCGAGCTGCGCCCAAGAGAAATCCATAGCCCGTCTCTGCTGGGTTCATCATCGTGCGGTTCACCTCGGCTCGATGGCATACACCTTGGGTGTCCGCCGGCCGGGGCGGTCTTCGCCGGTGGGGATGAGGATCGTGTCGTCGCGGCGGGTGGCCGTGGTGGTCACCGGCAGGGGCGGCAGATCGTGCAGGTGTGTCCAGGTATCGTCGGCCGTGTGGTAGCAAAGCAACGCCCGGTTGAACCCGGGATGGGCATCGCCGAGGGATGAACCCAGGGCGGCCAGCCGGCCGTGGTCCCCGCCGAAAACGAGGATGAGGTTGCGGCCCCAGGACGATACTGGTGCGGCCGCGACAGCGTGGGGTAGATCCGCGACGCGCGCCCAGCCTTCCCGCGGCCGGTAACGGTAGGCGTCGGTCAGGTATTGGCGAGTGATGCCGCCATCAGCGTCGGGCCGCAGGTCCGCGCCGCTGAAGACGTACACCGCGCCGTCCTGGGCGGCCACGCCGGACAGCATCCGCGCGGGTCCAGGCCAGGGCTCCAGCTCCCGCCAGCCCTCCGCCGACCGGTCAAGATCGAGCGACCAGAACGTCCGCATGGCCGTGGGAGTGTCGGGGCCCTCGCGTCCGCCCGCGAGGTAGACGGTATTCGTCAGCAGTGTTCCGCTCACGTACGCCGTCGGCTGGGGCAGCGGCGGCAGCTCGGACGTGCGGACCTGACCGCCGTCGAGCGTCAGCAGGTACACCGCGTCATCGTGTCGTTCGGCATCGCCCCCCCCTGCCAAGACCAGCCCCGCGGGTGTCGAGACGGCCGCACCGTAGGCCAACGGTCGAGGCAGACGCCCTGCCGGCTTCCACGTCGTCGCCCCCGGGGCAAGGACCAAGACCTCGTCGGTCCAGAGCTTCGTGCCCCCCTGATCGGGCGGTACCGTGAAGTAGCTCCCGCCGGCCACGACGAGCGCATTGCCAATAAGACCCGAAAACCCCCCGCCCACCCCCTGCGGCAACGGGGGCAGTTCCCGCACCTCGAATTGGAGCCGTTCAGCCATGCGTGTCCCTTCCATTCGGCACCCTGGCGACAAAAGCATCGCCACGAGCAGCACGCCAACCCCAATCCTTGATCCGCACATCGGTGTCCCGGCACCCATCTTCATACCATCACGGCTCATGACGCGTTGCATGACCGGACACGATACCCCATCCAGCAGGTCCAGGCGAATCCGCACGTCGACCGGGCCAAGCAACTCACCCTGGACAACGAAGCATGCAACCTTTTCAGGGTTGGGCTACGGTGGCGGGCATGGTTCCCGGGATGCGCTGCGCGACCCCGGGCTTCGTTCTGCAACCGCGTTGCGGTTCGCAGCGCAGGCTCTGCCCGCACTGCCGAATCACGGCGCCGGCATGGTCGCGGGATCCTCGCCTTCGGCCAGGATGGTCGCACGCCATCGTTGGACGTACGGACCGAGGTATTCCGCAGGCGGAGTGTACCGCACATCCTTGACCAGCCGGCAGATCATCCGGGGCTGTGATTCCGCGATCAGAGCGCGGAGCTGTACCGCAGGAGCGCCTCGTTCGGGCGGTGCCGGTCGGTTCAAGAAATACCATGTTGTGGAGATTCGCACGGTGAGTGAGTACTCGGGAGCCTCGTCCCGCGGAAGGAAATGCCCTGCGCTCCAAGCCCCGCAGGAGAACAGCAGTACGTGGCTTCGAGGAACGCCATCGATATCCAGCAGCCAGACCTCCGTGTGCGGCATCAGTCCAGGAAACATATGCGAAACCTGGTATGGAAACCGGTGATGTAGTTGTCGCAGCACTTCATGATAATGCCCCGAAACCCGGTAGTCCGGGGTAATCCACCGCCCGAAATAGCGCTGCTGCTGCTCGATGGAGAGGACATCGGCATCGAGCAGCTCGCGGATGATGGTCTCCATCCCGAAGACCGGGTCGGACCTGGTTTCGCGGAGGCGCCTCGCCGCAGCGATCAATGGGTCCGCTATCCGGGCCATCTCCTCGCGGGTCACATCGCCGGCCTGTATCCGCAGTTCCAGGGCCTGGGCCGCGACGCGGCAGGTGAAGTCATCGGCGCTGTACAGTCTGCGGATCAACATGGAGGTCGGCAAGTAGTGGACGTGTTGCCATCGCCATCGCCCGATGAGCTGCCGCTCCCAGGCCGCCAGGCCCAGGGTCGTCGAGACGTACTGCCGCACGGGCGGGACCATCAGGACCGCCGCCAGCAAGACGAACACCCACCCGGTCGCGATCCGCCAGGGGCGTCGCCGGCGTTGGCCGCGGCGCACGGTCGCCGCCGAGAACGGCGTGCCGCACTCCGGACAGCGTGGCTCGATCTGCCCCCGCAGATCGTAGTCGCACCGCCGGCAATGCGGTTCGTCGCCCCGGCGCTTGCCTGCGTGCCCGCGCCAGATCAACAGGCCCCCCAGGCAGGCGAAGATGATCAGCAGTACGGTCAACATGCCACCACCGCCTTCATCAGCCGTTCATCCGCGTTCAATCGGCGGTTCCCAACCCGCTCGCTTGTGGCAGAGCCTCCATTGCACAATCACGGTGCCGGCATGGTCGCGGAATCCTCGCCTTCGGCCAGGATCGTGGCAAGCCATCGCTCCTCGTTCCAGCCCGCGGTTGGCGGTGTCTGCCGATGAAGACGAACATCCTTGACCACGCGATGCAATATCGGGGGCTTGTGTGCCTCCAGAAAGGCACGGGATTCCACTCCCGAGGCCCTCTCGTAGACGGGCGCCGCCCCTGTGAAGCTATACCAGGTGGTCGAGACCCGGATGGTCAGCTCTCGCTTGGGTGCCATATCCGAAGATAAGAAGTGCACGACGCTCCAGGTTCCGCGAGATTCAAGCAACTTCGGGTCATGCAAAGGGCGGTCAACGCCCAGCAGCCAGACCTCCGTAATCGGCAGCAGACTCGGGCGAGCATAGCTGGTGTTCGGTAGTGCGAAACGCTGCACAATAGAGTTGTCTGGCTCGCGAGCCCAGATGCGACTATACTTGGGTACAGCCCAGCTCCCCAGGTACTTTTGCGCCTCTGACCACGGAATGATTCCCGCTTCGAGCAGTTCGGCAGGTGTTTCTTCAAGCGCATACTGCCTACCCACTACATGATACACGGGCCGCCGCCCCTTGGTCGCTAACGCGGCGAGCAATCGCGGCGCCAGTTTTGCCAACTGGTCACGACTCAGTTCGCCGGTCATCATCCGCAGACGCAGTTCATAGGCCGAGCGCCTGCGGACATCGGGATCATGGCTTCGCAAACCCAGGGTCAGGATGGGCGTCGGCAGGTAGTGGGAGTGTTCCCGTTGCCACGCCCAGGTTATGCGTTGCTCCAACAACGGGAGGCTGAAGGTCGTCGAAAGGTACTGCCGCACAGGCGGGGCCGTGAGCGTTCCCGCCAGCGAGATGAACAGCCAGCCGGTCGCGATCCGCCAGGGGTGTCGCCGTCGCCGGCCGCGCCGCACAGTGGCCTCCGAGAACGACGTGCCGCACTCCGGACAGCGCGGCTCGATCTGGCCGCGGAGATCGTAATCGCACCGCAGGCAACGTGGCTCGTGGCCGCAACGCTTGCCCAGGTACCCGCGCCAGATCAACAGCCCCCCCAGACCTGCGAAGATCATCAGCAGTACGGTCAACATGCCACCACCGCCCTTATCGGCCGCTTATCGGCCTTCATTCGCGTTCACTCGTCTCGGCGTAGCAAGGCGGAGCCGGATCGGCGGTTCTCCACGTCCGAGGTAGCAGGCGGAGCCCAGGCTACGGGTAGATCAACGTATCCGTGTCACTCCACGGCGTCTCACTGCGGGTAGGCGGCGTGCCCTGCATGCGTGGACGAGTATTGCCCCCCAGGCCGCCGTCCGCCTGCGACCAGCGCGTGTAGATGTTGTCGCCGCCGACCCCAGCCACAGGAACCCGGCACCAGGAGACATTGCCCCACGAGAACAGAACATTCTGCCCTTGGCCCCCATGATTGGGTGAGTTCCAAGGCCGCCAATCTGCTGCTCCAGCCAGCGTGCCAGCCGTGGGCGTGGCGGGCGGTTGGCCGCCGGACTCCAAGGCCGCCCCGTAGGGCCCCTTGTCGGCCGCCAGCGGCATGGCCCCCTGGGATTCGAGGCGGGGCCTGCCAAACTGACCGTATGGAACCTGCTGGCCGTAGCTGACATTCCGGATGCCCGCAAAGTCCCAGACAACCAAGGCGTCTTCCTCTACTACCTCATCCCCGCTGTCCGGGCAGATAAAGGAGCGAGGTAACGAGACATGCGTCCACACATAAGAGTAGAGGTTCCGGGTCGTGGAGATCTCGCGATCATCGAACGTGGTCTCGCGGTAACGATGGATTCCGATTTTTCCAGGTGCGTAGTCCACACTGCCGGCTTCGGGGCCGGTTGCTGCGGCGTGCGGAACGAGCGACCAGAGGCTATCTGATTGCTGACCGGCGTAGGTGATGGCTGCCATTCCAAGGCTCTGAAGATTCCTCATGCATTGGGCCCGCCGTGAAAGTCGGCGCCCGCGTTGCACGCCGGGAGCCAGCAGGGCGATGACCACCAGGATCATGAGGATCACAACGCCGGCCTGGAGGAGCGATGATCGTCTGGCCGGCGGCGCATCGGAACACTCTTGGCGGCAGTCCGGAGAAGTCATCAACCGCCATTATCCCCGTGAAGCCCGGCCGAATCAACGACCCAGAGACCGAACACCGGCAAGAGCGTCCGTGACAGAATCGGCGAGGTGCCGATTCGCTCGGGACTGAGTCAGCTTGTTGATGGATGCGTGGGTGACGAACAGCAACAAGTTGCCTTGGTCCTGGCAACCGCCCGCGCTGCGAGACCTGCGGACCGCCTCCCCGCTCGGAATGCCGATCGGTCAGTTGAGGTGAGCCACGCGGGCGGGGTCAGACCTCCTCGATCTCCTTGGCCTTGCCGGCCACGAGGCCATCCACCTGGCCTTCGCAGGTCTTGGTCAGCTCCTGGATGCGTTCCTTCGAGCCCTCGGCATCGTCTTCCGAGATGACCTTCTCCTTCTCCTCGGCGTCGATCTTGCGGTTGGCGTCGCGGCGAATGTTGCGGATGGCGACCTTCTGCGTTTCGCCGAGCTTGCGCACCTGGGCGAGCAGCTTCTGCCGCCGTTCGCCGGACAGCGGCGGAATGGGCAGACGGATGACCTTGCCGTCGCTCATCGGCGTGATGCCCAGCTCCGAACTCTGGATGGCCCGCTCGATGTCCTTGACCACGCTGGGGTCGTAGGGCTTGATGAGCAGCAGGTTGCCCTCGGGGGCCGAGATGCTCGCCAGCTCGCGCAGGTCCATCGCCGAGCCGTACGACTCGACCGGCACCTTGAGGTACTCGACCAGCCCGGGCGAGGCCCGGCCGGTGCGGATCGTCCGCAGCTCCTGCCGCAGGTGGTTGACCGCCTTCTCCATCTGCTCTTCGCACTCAAACTCGATCTCGTCAACCGGCATGGGGGATACTCCGTTGTCTCAGGCCCGCGCGGCGACCTCGACCTTGGCGCCTTGCGTTGCGGACATTCTATGATGAGCCCCGATGCCGGGCAATGCCCGGCGTGATGAGTCCGCCGGCGCGAGATGAACGACGAAACGGCGGTAGACAGGAACCGGTCGCCACACCCGGCACAGCCCGTTGAGCCCGTAGCAGAGCTGCGCCCGTAAGGAAGCGGCCGCCTGGGGACAGACTGCCTGCTGGCACTCGCAGCCCTGCGACCGAGCTTTCGCACTACTGCTTCGTCCGCACCAGTACCGCCCAATGGCCCGCGGTGGGCGTTGCCAATTCCAGTGTTCCACCCCCAGTGACAGTCTGCGGTTCCTGCCAGGCACTGCGGATGATGTCCAACCACCGGACTTCGAGCAATCCTTGAGTGGCCGAGACGTCCAGTGCCACTGCGCCGCCGTCAGGAAAATACACGGCATACTGTCCTCCTGGCTTGGCGAGGCAGTACGCCTGGTTTGGCGCACGGTCGCTGAGCAGGCCATTATGCGGCGAGCACACAAAAAGGTTCATGGCGTCAGTCAGCTTGCGCATGCTGCGGATATGCGTCTGAGCCAACTCGCTCAACCCGATCCCGAAGTATTGGTCGGTTGGCCCGGGACGGTGGAAACGCGCCGAGGCGCAGCCGCCGAACACATTCCTCCAGAACCGCTGGGTCCCTTCGTCAATGTTGTCTTTCTGCTTCCCGCCGTAGATCTTCACGTTGTTGATTGGCCTGGGCTTGTCGGCCAACTCCGAACGGATGTTCATGATGTGGCCGTAGTGCTCCTCACCGTTGTTGTGATTGTTCTGGGAAATCTCGAAGAAATCAAAGTGCTTGCGGTCGTGCAGAATACTCAACTGCTCGGCCGACCGATAATCGCCGAGGCGCCGCATGTCGGTGAGATATACCTTCTTTCCGGCCTTTTCAGCCCTTTCGCGGATGAATTTCGCCCAGTACTGCCCCCACTCTGGCGGCTCGCCGGTCTCGTTGTTCATGCAGTACAGCACGTTGGGATAGGCCAGCGAAATCGAAAGCATTTTGTCCACGAAGGCTTCCTGATACTTCCTGGCCACGGGAAGATCCTTCAAGGCTGGCGGGGTATAGAAAAACCAATGTTTGCCTGGGGTCCTCAGCGGATAAACGTTGATCGTCTCGGCCAAGCCGCTCTCGGCGGCGGTGTAGTTGACGTTCATGGCTGGGTTGTAGGGGCAGCTTTCCCACCCAATGGCCTTGGTGTCAAAGCCGCGCAACAGCCCGGTGCTCTTGAAGTAGTCCCATGGATCCCACAGTTCGATCTGCACGATAACGTCACGCTCGCGGCAAAGACGCAGCAGGTTGTCGAAGCGGTCCCAGTATCCCTGATTCCACTCATTCAGATCGTACTTGCCGCTGTCGAGTTGTCTGAACGGCTGGGCGTTGCCGTCGTCGCGACTGCTCATGGTGTTGCGAATGTAGTTGCCCCCACAGGCCGCCAGCGTATCCAGGTGCTTGGCTAATCCGTCGGGATGATTGAAAAGATTGTCGTGGCTCGACCCGCCGAGCAGCAGCACCGGCCTGCCCTTGTATTGCCAGTAGAACCGATTCCCTCCATAGGGCTGAATACGACTGCCATCGTCCGCGAACGCGGCGGCGTTTCCACAGGCCATCGTCATCGCCAGCAAAACAAACATTGCCAGAGGGCGAATTCGGAGATTGGGTGCGAGCATTTCCTGAGCTCCTTTCTGGGCCGTGACCTCTCTATCGAGAGCCTCAGACATTCTCCACCTCATGGCTGCCGGAGTCCAGCCGCATCAGGAACCGGGCCTGCGTGATCCGGCGGCGAGCTCCCGCCGGTCCGCATGGCTGGCTGCCGGGTGGTTGCCCCGCCATGCCGAAGCCGCCGCGGATTCTGTCACGAACCCGAGTCAACTTGTTGATGGACCCTTCCGACAGACGGACCGAAGGACTATCGCAGTTTGCGTTTAGTCCGCCGTCCCTCCAGCAACAAGTTACCTCGGTCCCCAATTCCCGATTCTCCATTCTCCACTTCCGACCGTTGCATTGTGTCTCGCCCCGGGTATTGTGTCTGCTATGAGCAAGGATTCGTCATCTCAGACCGGTGCGGGCCCGGCTCCGAGTGCGGCGGAGCGGCGGGCGTTGCTTGGGCAATCGCACGCGCTTAAGGCACAGCTCGCCGTCGGGCGCAAGGGCCTCACCGAGCCCTTCGTTCAACAGGTCCGGCAGGCCTTCGGCAAGAGCGGCCTGCTCAAGGTCCGACTCGATGCGGACGATGCCGACGGTGCCAAGGAACTGGCCGACGCCTTGGCGCGGCAGGTCGGCTGCCATCTGCTCCAGCGCATCGGACGGGTGGCGATCCTGTACCACAAACCGCCGGCGGCCAAGCCATGAGCGACAAGGGACGCATCTGGGCGAGCGAGGCCTTGGCCGGCCGGGACGAGCGAACGGGAAACCGCGTCTGGCAGATGACGCAACACCCCAGCATCAACCACAGCCTGTACTTCTTGACGAGTTCCTTTTTGCCGGACGATCGCTCGCTGATCTTCGCCGGCTTCCGCAACGGCCGGGCCAACCTCTTCCGAGCCGCCTTTCCCGACGGCGACATCGTGCAACTCACGGATGTTGACGGCATCTGCAGCTTCTCTGCGGTGATCTCGGCGGCCGGCTCGCACCTGTGGTTCACGCGGGGTGCGAGCATCATAGCCTTGGCCTTGACGGACTTGAGCGAGCGGGTGGTGGCGGACTTCCCCGGCGGGCGGCTGGGCGAAGTGAGCCTGTCGGCCGACGAGCGCTGGGTGGTGTCGGCGGTGACGCTGGCAGATGGGTTCGGCGTGGCCGTGGCCTCGGCCGACGGCAGCGACGCCCGGATCATCCACCGGCGACCGGAGGTCGTGATCCATCCGCAGTTCCACCCGCGCCGGCCGGAGTTGATCGAATATGCGGTCGACCCCGCTCCGCGCATCCACGTCATCCACCGGGACGGTACTGCCAACCGTTGCCTCTACGAACACGGCATCGAGGAATGGGTAGTGCACGAAACCTGGCTGCCCGGAGGCGACGATCTGGTCTTCACGTCCTGGCCGCGGGGAATCAAGCGGTTGCGCCTGCCCGCCTGCGAGATCGAAACGGTGGCCGAGTTCAACGCCTGGCACATCAGCCCCAGCCCCGACGGCCGGTTCATCATCTGCGATACCAACTGCCCCGACGCGGGCATTCAGCTCGTCGAGATCGCCACGGGGCGGCACAAGACGCTGTGTCACCCGGGCAGCAGCAACGGCGGCTCCCAGTGGGCCAAGGGCCGCGTAGCTCTCAAGGCCGACTTCGAGGAGGCCGCCCGCGCCGCCGGCACCAGCGTCGGCGAGCAGCTCTCCTGGACGGACATGAGGACGGACACGGTCTACGGACCGCAGTGGACGCACCCGCACCCGGCCTTCAGCCGCACCGGCCGGTTCGCCACCTTCACCAGCGACCGCACCGGCCATCCCCAGGTCTACGTCGTGGAAACGGGTCTGGGCACCGCCTGATCACGTCCGAAAACAGTGCCACTTTGCGGCCATCTGGGCCTATAGGCGCAGGTGCGGTCGGGTCTGGGCCTGTAGGCCCAATCGTTCCATCCGTGTCAACGGGCATCGGCAGCCCTGCGAAGTGGGTTTTCTCACCGTAACCCGCTGTTCTATAGCGGGTAACGGATGTTCTGCCATTCACCAGGGGTACAGCGGTCCGTTCGGCACGGGACGTGTTAAGGGGAGGGATGCCCCGGTGAAGTGGGCCGGGGGCGATCAAACGGATGGCGTAACGCCGGCG
>CAZEEJ010000118.1:0-17074 GCA_964511155.1 uncultured Planctomycetales bacterium
CTACGCCGAACCTCAGCAATCACAGCCGGAAGTCAACCGAAAAGTAGAATGTCCCGAATGCCATTAAGTTAAGCGGTCAGAGCAGCCACGAACACAGCAGACGGCCTTGGCGGCTATCCGCCACGGGCGTTTTCGGGCTGCTTCTGGCAGTCGAGCAGTCGCCAAGCTGCCCGAAGGCAGCCTGTTTAGGGCAAGCGGGTCCTTATCTTAATGGCATTCTAGAATGTCCCCTTTTTCACGCGCATCATCCGGGTCGGCCTCGGGCACCGGCTCGCCCTGGAGCAGTCGCTCCGCCTGTTCCAGCGTCAGCTGTGTCCCCTCGATGTGCGTTGTGTGGTGCGCCTCCAACACCAACGCCCGCTCGCCCATCGCCCGCACCCAGCCCTCGGACAGCGTGGCCCCCTCCAGGAAACCGCGGGCGCGCTCAATCCGCGTCAACGCCGCCGCGACGGCGTTCGTGATCGTAAAACTCGGCTGTAGGTCGTGCCTGGCCGTCATGTCACCTCTCCCGCCCCAGGATCTTCACGCCCCAGACGGTCAGTGACGTTCCCGACGGGTACCGCTTCGGGCTTCGCGGCGGCCGGCACGGATGCGGGCACGCCCGGCAGTTCGATGCGGAAGCGTGTGCCTCGGCCGGGCTCGCTGGCGACCTCGATGCGGCCGTGATGGGCCTCGATGATGCGGGCCACGACGGCGAGGCCCAACCCGGTACCGCTGCCCTTGGGCTTGGTGGTATAGAACGGCTCGAAGATGTGCGGCAGGTGGGCCGCGTCGATGCCCGCCCCGGTATCGCTGAGTTCCAGCACGACGCGCCGGCCTTCATCCGCCACCCGGTACCGGGCGACCAGCTTTCCGCCGGTGGGCATGGCGTCGGCCGCGTTGAGCATCATGTTGATGATCGCCTGCACGAGCTGGGCGCGGTCGGCCTGGACAACCACGGGCTTCGCGGGAGCCTCGCTGACCAACTCGATACCATGCCGTTCCAGCCGCGGACGGACGAACGCCCAGGCCTCCTCCAGCAGCTCGTCCACCCGCACCGGCAGCAGATGCACCGGCTCATCACGCGACATGGCCAGCAGGCGACGGACGATCATTTCGATGCGGTACAGCCCCGCCTCCATCAGATCGAGGAGTTGCCGCGTCTGTTCGAGGTTGTCCGGGTTGCGCCGGATGATCCGCACGCCGTTCTGCAAGCCGTCCAGCGGGTTGTTGATCTCGTGGGCCACCGTCGCCGCCAGCTCGCCGACCAGGGCCAGCTTCTCCGTCCGCGTCAGCCGTTCCTGCAGCCGTTCCTGCTCGCCCACCGTCGCCCGCAACTGCCCGGAGAGCCGGTCGAGCGAGCCGGCCAGTTTCAGGAACTCGTCATGCGGAATGTCGTCGATGTGCCGGTCCAGGTCGCCGCGGCTGATGGCCTCCGTGGTCTCGCGCAGGGCATGGAATCGCTCCCGAAGATGACGGGTGACGCAATGGGCGATCAGCCACGCGACCGCGAGGCTCACCAGGGCCATCAGCAGAATGCCGGGCCACTGGGCCGGCCACAGCAGGGTGGCACCCGCCGCCGCCAGGGCGATCAGCGCCGTATACGCATACTGGCAACGCTGCCGAAGCCTGGATGGATGGGTTGGCGACATGGCGCCGGCATTGTACCGCGTCGCCGCCTCCGCGTCTCGCCCGGAGCGAACGAACTTGTTCGTGGACAGGATCGGACCAAACGAACTTGTTCGTGGGGGCGGACCGAGCGAACTTGTTCGTGGAGCGGATACCGGAGCTTTGCTCGGCTGACCGCGAAGCGGCAAGCCGGTAGCAAAGTCCAACCGGCTGACTTGCTGACTCGCTCACTTGCTCACTTGCTGACTTGCTCACTTGCTCACTTGCTGACTTGCTCACTTGCTGACTCGCTCACTCGCTCACTTGCTCACTTGCTGACTCGCTCACTCTTCGTCGCCCTCGTGCCGTTGCCGCCCGTCCGCAGTAGAATCCCGTCATGCTCGACCGGGCTTTGACGGTGTACACGCGGCTGTTCGCCCTCTGGGTGGTCCTGTTCAGCGGGATCGCCTATCTGGCTCCGGGGCCGTTTGTCAGGCTTCAGCCGGGTCTGCCGTGGTTCTTCGCCCTGACCATGTTCGGCATCGGGGCGGTCTTGAGCGTGGATGACTTCCGGGCGATCGCCCGCCGCCCGCTGATCGTGCTGATCGGCAGCGTCGCCCAGTACTCGGTCATGCCCTTTGGGGCGTTCGTGGTGGCCAAGCTCCTGCGCCTGCCGCCCGACCTGGCCGTCGGGTTGATCCTCACCGGCGCCGCTCCCGGGGCGATGTCCAGCAACGTGGTCTGCTACCTCGGCGGCGCGGACACCGCCTATTCCGTCTCCCTGACCACCGTCTCGACGCTGCTGTGCCCGCTGCTCACGCCCGGGCTGACCTGGCTGCTCGCCCAGTCGTACCTCGACGTCGCGTTCTGGCCGATGTTCCTGGACGTGACCCGCACGGTCATCGCCCCCTTGGCGGCCGGGCTGTTGATCAAGCACATCTGGAGTCGGCCGATGGCCCGGCTCGCCCGGGTTTTTCCCGCCATCTCCGTGACGTTCATCGTGTTCATCTGCTGCCTGGTGATCGCCCTGAATCATCAGCACCTGTCGCGGCTGACCGGCGTGGTGCTGCTGGCCGCCGTATTGTTGAACGTCTACGGTCTGACCGGTGGGTACACCGTCGGCCGGGTCTTCCGTCTCGACCGGCGACAGCGTCGCACCCTGTGTATCGAGATCGGCATGCAGAACGCCGGGCTGGGCACCCTCCTGGCCCTCAAACACTTCGGCCCGCGGGCGGCCATGCCCGCCGCCGTGTTTGTCAACCTCTGCATCCTGAGCGCCTCAGGTCTCGTCGCCGTCTGGCGCCGCCTCCCGGCGCCATCCACCCGCGACGAAACCACGCCTACCCTGTAGGATAAAAGCCCGACCGGATGCGCCAGCCGAAACTCATCCGGACAAGGAGCATACGCCATGGAGTGTGGTTGTCTGAGTACACTGGACTGGCTCATCGTGATGAACCGCTGGGTCCACCTGACCGCGGTGATCATCGCCGTCGGGGGTACGGTATTCCTGCGGCTGGTCCTGCACCCGGCCGCGGGCAAGACGCTCGATGACCAGACTCACCAGGCCCTCCGTGCGGCCGTGGTCCGACGCTGGTCGAAGCTGCTGCACCTGTGCATCCTGCTGATCATCGCCACGGGGATCTACAATGCGGTGCTTATGTTCCCGTTGCACAAGGGCCAGCCGCTCTACCACACCCTGTTCGGGGTCAAGGTCATCGTAGCCCTGTTGATGTTCTTCCTGGCGATTGCCCTGACGGGCCGCAGTGCGGGTTTTGAACCCATCCGCCGCCGGGCCGGCCGCTGGCTGGCGGTCAACATCCTGCTGGCCGCGATCATCGTCCTGTTGTCCAACGTGCTCAAGAACCTGCCGCCCACCGCGGGTCGCCAGCTCACTCCGGCCGGGTCGGCGCAGCCGGAGAGCCCGCCGTCCGAAACGTCGGGAGCGGGGGCAGCAGCGGATACCGCAGGCCACCCGATATGACGCGGTAGTGATATTCGGTGCCGGGGGCCAAGCCGGTCAGCGTGACGGCATGGCGGGTCGCGACCGCCGGCTCGTCGATGCTTTCACCGCAGGCCGGCGTCGGGCCGAACTCAACTCGGGAGTTCAGCCGCCGGGCTGTGTCCCAACGGATCGTCGCCCCGTCCGCGCTGATATCCTCCACCCGCAAGTTGGCCAGTTGCCAGTTCGTCCGGAAGACGTTGAAGCGGCGGTCGCGGCGGGCCTCCGTGGTGGTGACCAGATCACGCCCGTCGTGCGTGTAGCAGATCGCCTCGCCCTGCAACATCTGTGCGAGTTCGATGCCCATGTTGAGGAATCGGCCCGGCTGCCGGAAGATCTCATCGAACGGTCGGCCGGCGGGCGACAGATACTCGAACGCCCCCAGGTAGTTGCGGATCACCACGCGGCGGCCGTCGGCGTCCACGTCGCCGCCCGTCACCATGCTCATCAGCGGCGAGGTCAGGTCCGCCACCAGCCGGAGCACGTGCACCCGCTCGGTGTCCCACGCCAGGTCGTCGGCCGGCAGCTTGAACACCCGGGCCACGGGAATGCCCCGCGTGTTCCGCTTGGTCACCACGTACAGGTCGCCGCTGACCGGATGCACGAGCAGGCACTCGGCATCGAACAGATCATCGGGCGAACCGGCCGGCCGGTCGGCGGCCTCGGCATTCGGGTACTCGAACCGCAGCGACTCGAACGGCACACGCATCGCCAGGGGCGGGCCCTGCCCGTCCACGGTCGGCTCAGCGAACCGATGGATGCGCTTGTCGGACCGCTTGCACGGAGAGTTGTCCCCGCCGTCCAGCACATAGATCATCCCGCCCGGCCCGGCCGCAATATCCTCCCAGTCAACGTTGCTCGCCCCCGGCAGCTCGACGCACCCCAGGATCGGCGCGACGCGCGCCTTCCGATCCTCCGCCGACAGCCGAAACGCCCACACCCGCGGATGCGCGGCCCCGGCATCGTTATGCGTCCAGTACACGTCCGGGCTCCGCCGGCCGGCGACCACGCCGCTCGACTCCGGCACCTGCGGCCCGTCCGCCCGCGCCGCGAACCCATGCGGCCCATACACCTGCGTCACCCACCCGTCCGCCTGTGGCTGGTGTGGCTGGTGTGGCTGGTGTGGCACCGGCGTCTCGCCGGTGCGTTCCCGGTGTGGCACCGGACCTCGGCGAGCTCCCCTCGGCAAGCTCGGGGCCTGAGCCTGTCGAAGGCGGTCGAGCCGCGTCTCGCCGGTGCTCGGATGGGCAGCACCGCTATCCTGCCCCGCCGCGGCCCCGGCCACCACCAGACAAATCAGACTCACCAGCCAAACAGCTCGCAACACCATCACCCCACAGAAGCCCGAACCACGGCTACTGTACCCCCCGATTGCATGGTGCCACAAGGGGGGAATGCGGAATGGAGAATGAGGAATGAGGAATGAGGAATGAGGAATGGAGAAAACGCCGCCCGCCGCTCTACCTCACCAGCGGCGAGGTTCGCCGACATCCACGGCAGATGCCGTTTCTGACTTCTCACTTCTCACCTTGCACCTCTCCACTCATCGGCGGCGGGTGGCGCGGTCGATTTCGCGCTGGTGGTCGCGTTTTTTGAGGGCTTGGCGCTTGTCGTACTGTTTTTTACCGACGGCCAGGCCGAGCTGGACCTTGGCCAAGCCACGGTCGTTGAAATAGACCACCAGGGGGATGAGCGTGGTGCCGGCTTGGGCCAAGCGGAGGGCCAGCCGCTGGATCTCGCGGCGGTGCAGGAGCAGGCGGCGGTGGCGGTTGGGCTCGTGGTTGCGGTCCGTGGCCGGGGGGTAGCGATCGATCTGCAGACCATAAATCGTTGCTGTGTCGCCGGTTAAGCGCACAAAGGCGTCGGTGAGCTGGGCGGTGCCGGCCCGGAGGCTCTTGACCTCGCTGCCGGTGAGTACAATGCCGGCCTCCAGGGATTCCAGGATGTGGTAGCTGTGCTGGGCCTTGCGGTTGACGATCCGGCGCGAGCTGTCCTTGCTCTTCTTGGTCATAAGTCTCGCCTGGGCAGGCAATTATGCCGATGATCCCCCTGGTGATCGACCAGTTTGCCGCCAGGGTGCACCGGCGAGACGCCGGTGCCACACCGCGGCACTGGCGAGACGCCGGTGTCACACCGGTGCACCGGCGAGACGCCGGTGCCACACCCGGTGCCACACCCGGTGCTACACCCGGTGCCACACCGCGGCGGGGGTGATTTTATCCGGGCGAGCGCCAGGTCGCCAGAAGGGATGCAACCGTTTCCGGAATAGGGCGGTATAATGGAGTGAGAATCGAATAGCCTATGATTGCCCGGCGAACCGACACCACGGAGCCCTCACGACTGACCCGGCGTGCCGAGAAGCGACTGATCGAGCAGGCACGCTCGGGCTGCGAGGATTCCGCGCGCCAACTGGTGGAGTCGCATCAGGATCGTTTGTTCGCTTTCGTGTGGCGGGTGGTTCGGAACCACCATGAGGCGGAGGAGATTTGCCAGGAGGCGTTCCTGCGAGCGTTCGGCTCGCTGGATACGTTCTCGGCGGAGTTCCGGTTCAGCACCTGGCTCTTCACCATCGCCTACCGGTTGTGCCTGAACCAGCTTCGCCGGCGCAAGTCGTTGACCGGGGAGATGGACTTCGGGGTGCTGGCTTCGACGGAGCCGGACGCCTCGGAGCGGCTGGCCGAGAGCGAAGAGGCCCGCCGACTCAAGGATGAGATCTGGAATGCCGTGGACCAGTTGTCCGTGCCGCAACGGGCGGCGGTCCTGTTGTTCTACCGTGAAGGTATGAGCTGCGAGGCGATCGCGGCGACGTTGCGGGTTCCGGTGGCCACCGCCAAAAGCCACTTGCACCGGGCCCGGGCGCGACTGCGAGACTCGCTGGCTGGAATGGTCGAGGATCATTCGCAGATTCAATCGTTGAGAGAAGCCGCGTCATGATCACCTGCCCTGACACACGACAACTCTTTGACCGTTACCTGGACGACCAGTTGTCGCCCTCGCTTCAGGCGGAGTTGCACGCTCACGTCCTGCAATGCAACGACTGCCAGAACGAGTTGGCGATCCTGGAGGCCTGTGGGGACGTGGTTCGCCTGGACCGGCGGGAACCGGTGCTGAGCGGCTCGTTCACCGACCGCGTACTGGCGGCCCGGCGAACGCAGTTGGCGGTCAAGCCGCCGCGTTCGCGCCGGCTGATTTACGCCCTGGGGATGCCGGTGGCCGCCGCGGCGAGTATCGCCCTGGCGTTTCTGCTGACCGCCCCGGTGGTGAAGGATCAACCCGTCCCGCCGGGGACCGCGCTGGTCTCGACGTCGGGCGACGTGGCTCCGGTTCTCCCGCGCGAGACGGTGATTGCGGCTGATGCCATCGCGGCCCCGGTGTCTTTCCGGGACGAGCTGACCAAGCTGACCGAGAGGACGTTCACCCCCGAGGCCCGGGCGGAACTGAAGAACACGCCGGAGATGCCCGCCTTGTCCTTCTTCGACGCTTTGCTCGCCCCGGTCATGGAGGGCACGCGGCACGCGGTGGAAGGTACCCGCCGGACGGCCGCGGATATCGAGTTGCTGATCCGTTTCGGCCTGGCGAACATGAACGAGCAGTTGGTGGCCGAGTACCGGCTGAAGTATCCTGACGAGCCGCGCGGCGCCAAAGGCGGCCAGCGGGTGGTCAGTGATCTGGATCCCCTCGATCCCGCACTTCTGGCACCCGACTTCTATCTTCCCGCGTCGGGGCCTCCCGCTCCCACTGCGGACAGCCGATCCGACGCCCTGATGGCGGACCCGATCTGACGGTTGTCGCGCGGGGGTAAGACGAACCGTGATCAATGTCTCGAAGCCTGACCATTGGTGTGGGGTTATACGTCTGCCTGGTCGGCGGATCGTCGTCTGCGGCTGACGGTGCCGACGGGGCGCAGACCGTTGCGCTGGCTGAGTACGTGGACGTGGACACCCGGATCTTCCTTGAGGTCCGGGATGCGAACGTGCTGCGCCACAGTGCCGCGGGCATGGCCCTGGGCGAGGTCCTGGCGGGCCTGGTCAGCCAGGTGAAAGGGCCCGAGGTTCAAGTTCTGCTTCATTCGGATGGTGACGGCGCGTCCACTCAACCGGCGACGGAAGGATCAGACCACCGCTCCGGACCGCTGACCGTCGGGCCGATGCCCGCGGGCGCGGGTGACGGCCGGCCGGCCAATGGGTTGGCTTGGCGGAAGCTTTTCGCCGGGGCTCTGGGGCTCGAAGGAGAGCAGGCCGCCGATCTGCTACTGGACGATCGTCTGGCCGTTGCGGTCGACAGTTGGCAGGAGTTGTCGAACGCGGTGCTGATCGCCCGTCCCACGCGGCTGGAGGCACTCGAGACCCACCTGGCCGCGCGGCGTATCGCCGGCAGCGGCCGCGCCGGCGTGCGGCGCTATGCGTTGGCCCGGGATCATGAGTTGGCCAGCGACGGCCGCGTAGTCATCGTCGGCTTGAACGGGCGGCCCGACGGCCTTTACGCCCGCACGCTGGCTCTGCTCGAGGCTGAACGGGGCGTATCGCTCGCCGACCTCGCCGAGTTCCGCGAACGGATGTCGGAGGTGCCCGCGGGCGCGCACGTGGTCCTCTACCTCGGCTCCAACCGGCGGCGGGCGCCGCAGAGCGACTCGGTCCTGAGCTGGCTGCCGATAGCGGCCGCCCTGCCCCGGTCGGCGGCCATCAGTGCGGTCCTGACGCACCAGGGTATAGAAGTTGAAGCCACAGGCCGCCTGGCTGAGGCGAGCACACCGCCCGTTTCCCGCGATCCCCCCATCGAAACGCTGCTCTTCCTGCCGGCCTCGACCATGGCGGCCTGGACCCAGCCCATCGACTACGTCGCCCAGTACCGCCAACTCCGGGCCGCCAATCCCCAGGGCGTCGTCCGCTTCTTCATGGATCTTCTGCAATGGCAGATGCCCACCGGCGGGCTCGAGCAACACCTGCTGAGCCACCTGGTGGGCGACACCGTGGTGATCGTCGGGGCGGTGAGCGTGTGTCCGCCCGGGCGCGACCCGATCCAGGGCCTGTTGCAGGTCCCCTCGCTGGCCCTGACGGTCGAGACCGATGACCCGGATTCGGTCGACGGCGCCCTGGAGCAACTCGGTCGCAACTTGCTGCGGCTGGTCAACCTGCAGTACCCGCCGGAGGAACAGATCGAGCTGACCTACGAGGTGGTCGGCGATCAGGGAGCCAGCATCCGCTCGGTGAGCCTGGGCAGCCTGCTTCCGCCGGGCGCCGCCCGCGAGCTGTTCGGTTCGGTCGAGTTCAGTTGGGCGGTGGCGGATCGCTGGGTCGTGCTGGCCACGCATCGGGAGACGGTGCGGCAAATCCTGCTCGCCCGGCGCGGGGAGACCGCGCTCATGCCCGCCGACGCGGTGCAGCAGGCCATGACCCGCACGCAGCATCCGCGTCGCCTGCCGGACATGGTGCTCGTCGCCCAGCCCGGCATCGCCGGCACCATCATCCATTCCTGGCTGGACTACATCGGCCGCTATCATCCCGAGATGATCGAGCCCGGGTGGTGGCAGCAGCTCCGGCGGCGGTACTGGGCGTCGCAGGTACAACTGGGCATCATGCCGGTCATGGGCGTGGCATCCGGCGAAGTGCAGGTCGCCCAGACGCTGCCGAACTGGCCGGCCCACGGGCGGCTCGAGCCCGGCGACCGGATCGTCGCGGTGGACGGCCGCCCGCTGGCCGACGACCAGGCGATGCAATCGTTGCGCGACCGGCTCGCCCAGCGCCGGCGCGATGACCGCGTCATCCTCACGGTGGTCCGCGGCGGCGATCGGCACGAGGTCGAGATCCCCATGGGCACCGGCGGCGGGTTTCCCACCGATTCCATGCAGCCGCTCACCCTCCTGCAGCAATTAGCGGACCTCGCCGACAGCTTCGCCTTCGCCAGCTACGTGGTCTGGCAGCCTTCCCGCGACTTGGTCAAGACCCGCCTGGAGCTCCGCCTGGCGACACCCGCCGAACCGCCCGCCCCCGCCGAACGCCGCGAGCTCCTGGCCGATTGAGCGCACGCGGCCGTGACAGGCAGCCCGAGGGGGGGCGTGGACAAACCGGGTCGCAAGGCGTACATTAGCTGCCCTTTGGATCACGGCCCGACGTGTCGCCACGTGTCGCCACGGGTAGACGTGCCACCACGGGCCGACATGCCGCCACGGATCGACATGCCGCCGGCCGGCCCCCCGAGGATAGAAACCAGCGTGAAGATCAACGACATTCGCAATATCGCGATCATTGCCCACGTGGACCACGGCAAGACCACCCTGGTCGACCAGATGCTGCGCCAGTGCGGGCAGTTCCGGGATGCGCAGCTCAAGGGCGAGCGCATCCTCGACTCGAACGACCTGGAGCGCGAGCGGGGCATCACCATCCTGGCCAAGAACATCGCCATCAACTACCACTCGACGAAGATCAACCTGATCGACACGCCGGGCCACGCGGACTTCGGTGGTGAGGTCGAGCGGGTACTCAAGATGGCCGACGGGGCCCTGCTGCTGGTCGACGCCTTCGAGGGACCGATGCCGCAGACGCGATTCGTGCTGCGCAAGGCGTTCGAGTTCGGGCTGCGGCCGATCGTGGTCATCAACAAGATGGACCGGCTGGACGCCCGCCCCAAGGAGGTGCTCGAGGAGGTGTTCGACCTGTTCATCGAGCTGGATGCCGGCGACGAAGCCCTGGACTTCCCGGTGATCTATGCCTCGGCGACGCAGGGTTGGGCGTCGACCGACGCGGAGAGCCACCCTGGTCACGTGATGGCCCTGTTCGACACCATTCTCAAGCACGTGCCCCCGCCGGAGGTCGACCCCAGCGCCCCTCTTCAAATGCTGGTGACGACGCTGGACTACAACGACTACGTCGGGCGTATCGGCGTAGGGCGAGTGTTTGCCGGCACACTGCGGCCGTCCATCGACGTTGCCCTCCTGCACCGCAACGGCACGCGGACCACGGAGCGGGTGGGCGAGCTGTACGTCTTTGACGGACTCGGCCGCCGCCGGGTGGAGCAGGTCGTCGCGGGCGACATCTGCGCCGTGGTGGGGATCGAGTCGGTGGACATCGGCAGCACCCTGGCCGACGCCGAGAATCCCGAGCCGTTACCCATCGTCTCGATCGACGAGCCGACCCTGCACATGACCTTCCGGGTGAACGATTCGCCCTTTGCCGGGCGGTCGGGAAAATACCTCACCAGCCGCCACCTGCGCGACCGGCTGGAGAAGGAGCTGCAGCACAACGTCGCCCTGCGGGTCGAGCCCGGCGCGACCCCGGAGGAGTTCCACGTCTCCGGCCGCGGCCTGCTCCACCTCTCCGTGCTCATCGAGAACATGCGCCGCGAGGGTTACGAGCTGGCCATCGGCAAGCCCAAGGTCATCTTCCGAGAACTCAACGGCCGCAAGACCGAACCGATCGAATTGTGCGTCATCGACGCGCCCCCGCAGCACATCGGAGCGGTCATGGAGCTCATGGGCGGCCGGCGGGGCATCTGCACGCGGATGGAGACCCGCGGCGACTACACGCACACCCAGTTCACCATCCCCGCCCGCGGGCTGATCGGGCTGCGCAACCGCCTGCTGACCGCGACGAACGGTACGGCGATCATCCACCACAACTTCTACGAGTACGAATACCTGCGCGGGGCGATCCCGGGCCGGACGTGCGGCGTGCTCATCGCCAGCGAGGCCGGCCAGGTCCGGCCGTATGCCCTGGACGCCCTCTCCGACCGCGGCATCATGTTCGTCAGCCCCACCGACGAGGTCTACGAGGGGCAGATCGTCGGCGAGCATTGCAAGGACAACGACATCGTGGTCAACGTCTGCCGGGCCAAGAAGATGACCAACATCCGAGCCGCCTCCGCCGACAAGACCGTCGTGCTCCGGCCCCCGCGCCTCATGACCCTGGAGATCGCCCTCGAGTTCATCGACGACGACGAACTGGTCGAGGTCACCCCGGACGCCCTCCGCCTGCGCAAACGCCAGCTCAAGGAGCACGAGCGCAAGCGTGCCCTCCGCGGCGGCGGGTAACGATCAACATCAGACGGGCGCCCGCGACGCAATGCCAGGTACGTGTTTTGCGTCCTCGGACGGTATACACGCACAACGCCAACGGCGTTGAATAACACAGCCCAGGGTCGCGCAGCGCACCCTGGGTGGCCAGACCCGTCTTGATCGAACAAACCCTGCAAGGGTTTCATATCCGCCGCGGATCAATCCCCCAATGCGGAGACCCGGCCGCCAAGCCAGGAAAAGGCGTCAGGAACCTTTATTTGAGGGCATGGTTTCCCGGGGTGCGCTGCGCGACCCCCGGGCTGTGTTCTGGAACCGCGTTGCGGTTCGCAGCACAGGTTCGGCCTCTTCGCGAGATTCTCTCTGGGCTGTGGACAGAGCCCGCACTGCGTCATCTGCGAATCGATCGGCCCTTACGATCCAATGCCAGTCCATTCCGGCCAGCTTGAGCAGCCCCGGAAGGTCACTACCTATTGGAAGAGGTTTTGTACGGCGGCTTCCAGATCCAGGGGATCGCCCCGGTCCGCTCGGCCCAGGCCTCCCATTAGGCGACCATTCGTCTGACCCGCCGGGGGTGCTGTGACGCCAGGTTATTCAGCTCCGTCCGGTCGGCGTCCATATCGTACAGTTCCCACGCTCCCGCCGGCCCCTTGGCGACCAGCTTCCACCGGCCGACGCGGATGGCCCGGTTGCCTTCGTGCTCCCAGTAGATCGCCTCGCGGCTGATGGTGCCGCCCTTGAACGCGGGTACCAGGCTCGCACCTTCCAGCGGCCGGATCTCCTGTCCTGCATGTTCCGTCGGATAAACCGCCCCGGCCAATTCCACGCAGGTCGCCATCAGGTCGATGACCTGCCCGGGCTGAGGCTCGAGCTCGCCGCGGCGGGGGATGCCCTTGGGCCAGTGGGCGATGAGCGGCGTGGCGATGCCGCCCTCGTGCACCCAGTGCTTGTACTCGCGGAACGGCGTGTTCGAGACGTTGGCCCAGCCCTCGCCGTAGGCGACGTAGGTGTCCGGCCCGCCGGGCATGACCCCCGGCCCGCCCAGCACCGGGCGCCCATCGCGGGTCTGCATCGGTGGCCAGATCTTCGGCTGCAACTCGTCGGGCCCCAGGGGCTTGAGATCCTTGAGATGCCATTCCGGCTTGTCCACCCGCCCCTGCGGCTCGGCACAACCGCCGTTGTCCTGCAGGAAGAAAATCAGTGTGTTGTCGAACAGCTTCTGCTTCTCCAACTCGCCCACGATCCGGCCGATGCCCTCGTCCATGCGGTCGACCATGGCCGCGTAGACCTCCATGCAGCGCGCCTCCCACGCCCGGTGCTCGACCTGCTCCCAGTCGCCGAACTGCGGCGAGAGCGGCCAGTCCGGCCGAGTCAGGCCAAGCTGCCGGAGCCGCTCGAAGCGGGCCTTGCGGATGGGCTCGTAGCCTTCGTCGTAGCGCCCGCGGTACTTGGCGATGGCTTCCTCGGGAGCGTGCATCGGCCAATGGGCGGCGGTGTGGGCGACGTAGAGGAAGAAGGGCTGCCCGGCATTCTTGCCGGCGTGATCGGCAATGAACCGCACGGCGTTGTCGTTGATCGCGTCGGTGTAATAGAAGCGCTCCGGGCGGTATTCGGGATCGTTTTCCGGCGTGATCATGGTGTTGTCGCGGGTCAGCGTGGTGGGGTCGTAGAAGCTGCCCGCACCGGTGATGGTACCGTAGAATCGGTCGAACCCGCGTTGCAGCGGCCAGTTGGAGGGCTGGTCGCCGGCCCGTTCGCGGTTGGTGACGTGCCACTTGCCGCACATGTAGGTCGCGTACCCGCCGGGGCGCAGCACCTCGGCGATGGTCACCGCCCGCTGGCTGAGATTGCCCTGCCAGGGCTCGGGCCGGCCCTTGGGGGCACCGGTCATGTGGCCGATACCCGCCTGATGCGGGTGCAGCCCGGTGAGCAACGACGCCCGCGTCGGGCAGCAGCGGGCCATGTTGTAGAACTGCGAAAACCGCAGCCCCCCCGCCGCCAGCCGGTCCAGGACCGGGGTGTTGATCTCGCCGCCGTAGCAGCCGATATCCGAGTACCCCATGTCATCGCTCATAATGATGACGATGTTCGGCCGCGGCGCGGTGCCGCTAGTCTGCCCCCACACCGTGTTCCACACGCAGCAGACGAGCAACGCTACGCAGAAGGCCCGCAAACCGACCCGCCGGCCACGTCCCCTGCCGATTCCGCCGCCACAAACAGATTTGAGCATGATGTCTCTCGCTCACTGGACCGCCACCGTGGAAGATGGCAAAGAAGCAACCGCAACGACGTTATCATCACCATCTGAGTCAATCTGAGTCATCTGTGGGCCGTTTCTTTTTACCCACAGATCACTCAGATAAACGCAGACAGGAGGAAGAGGGCAAAACCGGGAATGAGAAATGGAGCATGGAGCAAGAACCACCTTCCATGCCTGCCGCCCCAACCCACCGCCAGTAAGGCTCGCGGGCATCCACAGGAGAAAAAGGTCTCTCACTTCTCACGTCTCACTTCTCAGTTTTCCACCACCGCTCCCTTACGGTCGCGGCTCTGCTGACGGTCGCGGCGCTGAATACGGTCGCGGCTCTGCTGGCGGTCACGCCTTCGGCGCGTACTGCGGGACCTTCATGAGTTCGCCGCCTTTGAGGGCGGACTGGTGGGCGATGATGCCGGGGACAGTCTCGGCCAGGGCTTCGTAGATGTCGATGGCCGGCCGGCGGCGTTTGACCAGGGAGTCGACGAACTCGTGCACGATGAAGGTCCAGGCCCCGCCGTGCCCGCTGTCGTGGCGCAGGGGCTCGGGCAGCAGGTCGGTCTTCCAGTGCTCGATGAGCGGCTGCGGCCGCGGCGGAGCGGTGGCCGAGGTCACGAAGGCTTCCGCCCCCCGAGGGTCGGGCATGTAGTAGTTCATCTTCGTGCCGAACCACGTGGCCCGCTCGGCGAAACCGACCTGGACGTGCCAGAAGACGGACATTTTGGCGAAGTGCCCGCGGTTCGTGCGGCACAGGGCGGTGCAGTTCCAGAAGGGGTTTTTGTAGGTGTTGTCTTTGAGGGCCTCGGTGTTGTCGCCCCAGCCCATGCAGGAGACCTCGGTGATGCGTTCGCCGGTCACGCCGGTGAGGAAAGCGGTCGAGTGCGACGGGTAGTGCATGGGCGGGAAGCCGTACCGCCAGGTCGGGCCGCCGGGGGCATGCCAGTAGGCCATGTGCGGGCCGGTGTGGTCATGGTAGTATTCGCCTTCGACGTGGACAATCTCGCCGAACTTGCCCTCCTTGTACCACTGGCGGGCGGTGATGGTCTCCTGGCGGTAGAAGCTGGTCTCGGCCATCATGTAGGTGAGGCCGGTGCGCTTGACCGTCTCGAGCACCTGCTCGCATTCCTCGACGGTCATGCCCAGGGGGACCGCGCTGATCGCGTGCTTGCCGGCGTTGAGCACCATCTGCACGTGCCGGGCGTGGTCCGGGGCCGGCGTGTACACCGCCACCGCGTCGATGTCGCGGGCGAGAATGAGCTTTTCGAGCGACTCGTAGGCCGTCCGGCAGCCGAAGGTCTTCATCAGGTGCTCGCGCCGCTCGGGAAGCAGGTCGCTGACCCCGGTCACGACCGCGTCGGGATGTTCGTGCCAGGGGAAGCACGAGCCGAACCCGCCGCCGACCACGCCCATACGAATGCGCCGGTCGGTGGTGGGCTCAGCGGCAAACGCCGACCGGGCCGCGGACGTGCCCAGAATACCTGCGGCCGCCGCGGCCGAGTTGGCCAGGAACACCCGTCGCGATAGCCCCTCGCCTCTCGAAGGATGAGCAACCTGATTCGCCATTCCGCATTCTCCTTCGCGTTGAGCGGTTCCAAACCGTAAGTATCACGTCGACGTCCAACCGGTGGGGCACCGGCGTCGGACGTGTTTGGCGTCCTGCGTGGACATTGCCTCATCCGCGCTAGGCCCGGCATTCATGCCGGGTTGGCCAGATTCGATCGCCTCCATCCTCCAGCCCGCTTCAGCGGGGTTCTCGATGCGTGGGTTTACCCGATCGCCACACACGCTCGGCCCCCATGGCTCAAGCCGCCCATCGAGAACCCCGGTGAACCGGGGTCACGCATTCGTTGAGCACGTCCCGCTCACCCGGCGTAAACGCCGGGCCTAGCGCATGCTTCACAGAACACACAACACGTACCCGGCGCTTCTCGCGCGGAACGTCGCGATGAACTCCGGCGCCACTCGCGCCAAAGGCGGGGATAAACCCGCCGCTCGCTCGGAACGCCGCCCTCTGTGCCTTCTGCCTTTGTGCCTTCTGCCTCTGTGCCTCTGCCCCTCTATTCCTTCAGCATCACGTCCACGGTCGCCAGCTCCGTGAGCCGATCGACCCGCACGCCTCCCGCCCAGGCGATGCCCCGCAAAACGAGCACGCGGAAGGCCGGATCGTTGAACGTCCAGTTGAAGTGGCCGAGGATGTTCACGTGAACGCGGCCCTTGCCGACCTGCCGGTTCCAGATCAATGGGATGCGGACCATCTTGCCGTCGCCGTCATCTTCCATCCCCGACGCCAGCAGCTCGATCCGCGACGGGTCGCCGGTCAGCCGCCAGTAGGACTCGTCGTGGAAATGCAGCTTGCGCCCGGCCAGACCCTTGAGGAACGGCACGTCGGCCTTGTCCACAAACTCCAGATCGAGGTGCCCGTGGCGGAACTTAGCTCCGGGGCCCCAGTAGAGCCCGAGGTGCTTGCCCACGTGCTCGCCGTTGTCGCCGCCGTCCACGGCGAAGTGCAGCAGCACGATGCCGCCGCCGCGTTCGAGGAAGGCGTCGATCTGCTCATTGACCTCCCGCGGCCAGGCCTTGTGCTTGAAGAAAACCAGCACGTCGGCGGCTGCGAAGTCCTCTTCGCTGGGCTTCTCCCAGGCGGTGGTGACCTTGGTCCGCGGCGCCGCGGCCAGCAGGGTCTGCCACGCCTTCTGCCAGGCCGGGTAGTCATGTTCGCCCGGGCCGTGGTCCTTCGGCCCCGCCACCAGGACGATGTGCAATGGGCGGTACCGGGCCCTGGCCCGCTCAGCCGGCGGCTCGCCGAGCAGCGCGGACACCTCCGCACGCGTCCGCGGCGGCGGAGGCTCCTTGCCCAGCTCGGCCGGCACCAGCACCAGCGTGGCCCCCTTCTGGTCCGCCGGCCGCGTCTTCGCCTCCTCCGCCCCCTGAACCGCCGCCGCAGCCGCCCCGATCACCAGCATCGCGCCGACCGCCCGCCGCATGGTCACCCTCGCTCTGTCCATGATCCGCACTCCCGAATGGTTGATAGAAAAATGCCCCCCGGCCCCAGGGCCGCCTACCAGAAATACTCCCGGCCCGTTTGGCCGTCAACTCTTGGAAGGAAACAGGCGGCGGTGGAGTTGGTGTGGCACCGGAAGACGGCAGCAGTTGCGTCAAGGCAGGCAGCGGCATGAACGGTCCCTTCAGGACCGCCCTTCGTGACCTGATCGCGTGCCCAGGCCTT
>CAZEEJ010000119.1:0-17050 GCA_964511155.1 uncultured Planctomycetales bacterium
TCCCGGCGTACGCCCCCCGGCCGCACCCCCCCCGCGCCGGCGCCCGAAGCCGACCTCGACGCCACCTACGGCAGCCTAAGCCTCCACGGCTGAGCGCCAGCAACGCCCGACGCGATCCCGAGCCCTTAAGCTCCTCATGGTTCGGGCAGCTCATGGATACAGCGTTTTACGGCTTGCTGATCCTGAAACCCGGCGCCTTCCTGGAACGGGAACGCGCCGCCGGACGGCTGGCCACTGACCACTGATTGCATTTCGCCAACTGCAATTGTGGCCCGCAGATGAGCGGAACGCCGATCGGCCCCAGGCCCGTCTCAAGCTCCACGTGAGCGGCACACGCCGGCCGCCACAGGGGGCGGCCGCTACCGGAAGACGCGATAGGGGGCGGCCGCTACCGGAAGACGCGATCCGGCCAATCCCACGTCAGACTGCGTCTCGAACGGTCTGGAGTGCTCCAAAGCGGGGCGGGATATTATGAACTCCGGCCTTGCCAAGACGTGGCGGGGTGGCTATAACAGAGAGTTGACGCATGGTGCCTGGGAAAAGCTTTGGCCATGGTCATTTCGTGAAACAGGCCAAAGGCGCTCTGCGAGCGGTGAGGTATGGAGGGGCCAACAAGGACCGCAGCGCGGCTCTGCCCGCCAGCCGACCCACCCGAGGGCAACATTTCCGGCCCAAGCGGAATCAAATAGCAACCCGGCGCGTGAGCCGGCCAGTCACTTTGATTCTTGGAGGGTGAAATGAGGTTTCATCAATTCGTGGTCGCGATCGTAAACTCCCCACCCCCGGGGCCAGGCCGCCGCCCCTCGCAAAATCAAGTTTCCTATCCGTCAGTGAGGGAAAAGACGAATCACATCCCATTCAGGAAAGGAAGGGTAAGCCAGATGCAGATCCCCGTTCTTACTGTCGCTCTCGCCATGATGCTCTGCACGGCAGGCATGGCCGCGGTCCCGCTGTACACGCAGGACTTCAACGTAGACGACACGGCGAACTGGACGGTCAACGATCCAGGCCTGTCGGACATCATCGCTGACTTCTTCTACGACTACTCCGCCATCGGCGTGCCTGCCGCTCCCAACGGCACCGGCACGCGTGGTCTGAAGATGACCGCGAACAACAGCGGCGGCGTCTTCAGCGGCTTCAGCGTATCGCCGAACGGCCAGAGCTTCTCCGGCGACTACACCGTCAGCTTCGATATGTGGCAGAACTATGTCGGGCCCGTGGGACCGGGCGGTAGCGGGACGACGCAGCTTTCCATGGCGGGCATCGGCACGGCCGGAAACGTTGCGGTCTGGCCGGGTTCCTCGCCGAAAGAGAGCGTCATGTTCGCTGTGACGCTGGACGGCGGCTCCTCCTCCGATTACCGCGCCTATTCCTCCGCGGCTCCGACAAGCTATGCTGCCGGCAATGCCGTGTACAGTGCCCCCGGTGGTGGGATCAACAACAGCGATCCGTACTACAGCGGCTTTGGCGGGGAAGCAGCGCCGGCCGCACAGGTCCTTCTCTATCCCGGCCAGACCGGAGTGACTGATGCCGGCGAGGTCGCCTTCGCCTGGCGTGAGGTTGTTATTGACGTATCCGGCGGTTTTGCCACCTGGTCGATTGACGGGCTGGACATCGCCACCGTCGATCTGAGCACCGTGACATTGGGCGGCGGAAACATCCTCTTCGGGCACAGCGATACGAATAACGGTTCGTCGACCGACCCGAACGATTCAGTTCTGAACGTGACGCTTATCGACAACGTCGTGGTCACCCCGGAGCCGGCGACCCTGGTGATGTCGCTGCTGGGGGCCGTGGCCCTGATTCGCCGTCGGCGCTAAGCGAACGACGCGGCTTGCCGACCCCAGTCTGAGGCAGTTCACCGCAGAACCCCGCAGTCCGCGAAGGGACGCGCCCTGTTGACGGCCTCCCTTCGCGGGCTGTTCTGCGCGCGAATCCATTCTCCCCGGGCGTAACTCGTTGCCCGCCCGGCTCCTTCGGAGCCGCGACGGTAAGGAAGCGGATCTCGTGTGGTTGGCCCCCCCCCCAGGGGCCGCTCACTGACGGTCGCGGTACGGAGATGCGCCCCGGCCGGAGGCAACCATCGCCGACGGAACCGTCACGCACCCCAGACACGCCACGGGCCTGGGCACAAGCCCATGCCACGCGCCCGCCTCACCTGTCACGAGCCCCGAGCGAACCGAAACATGGAAAGGGTATTGATGTATCATTACCGCGCGCTGTACACTACCGGGACATAGCCTCCGCGGAACGAATGGGCCAACCCGGCCGGGACACTTTAATTTGGAACCATTCGCACCGGCGAAGCAGACCCCATCGTCGCCGGGCGAAGCGGAGGGCTAGGGAGCCGTGGCATGGCAGACAAGCTGGCATTCAGTTGTCCGAGCTGCGGGCAGGAGTTCAAAGCTCCGGTGAACTGGGCCGGTCGCGAAATCGACTGCCCCCGATGCAAGGCGAAACTGACCGTACCGGACAGGCAGACGGCGTCCTCGCAGGTGGAACCTGCGCTGGCGGGGGCGATCTCATCGGCGAATGCGATGAATCCCGGCCCAGTCGAGCCCTCTCCCGCCCCGACGTCCGCCGCCGCGGGGATGTCCGCGCCGACTCCGGTGCCGGCGAATGCGTGGATCGGGCCAGTGGTGGCCGCCCAACTTGCCGGGTATGGGCATGCATCGTTCATCGTGGCACCGGGCATTCCGGACAAGATCCTTCACGGCGTATCCAGCTATGCGTCGCTGGTCGAGGGCGAGCGGGTACTGGCGGTTTACGATGAGACCATCCGCTCGAACGGCCAGCAGGGCTTCGCGTTGACCGACCGTCGGCTGGCCTGGAATCCCAAGAGCTCGGGCAGCAAGCCGGGGGCGGTCGAGTGGGGTGATCTCGAGTCGGTGACGTACGAGGTTGGCAAGTTATTCACCACGTACACGCTGCGGGCGGGGGATGAAACCCACACCATTCAGGTGGCCACGATCACCCTCACGGCGGGAATCGCCGGCGTTGTGGGTGCTCTCTTGCAGGGAATCGTGCGGCGGATCCATGAGGGCCCGGAGACGAGCGAGCCTTCTTCCGTCGATTCATGGCCCGGATTGAACGCCGGCACAACCCGCGAGGCGGTGGTTCAGCTTTTCCAGGCGGAGAAGCCCCACCTCGGTCAGGATCTGCACGTGGCGCCGGACATCCCGGAGGCAAAGCTGGCCCGGGCCAGTCAGAGCTACCTGGAGCTTGCAGCCGGTGAAGAGCCTCTGGTGCTGTTCGATGACACGGTGATGGGCTCGGCCAAGAGCGGGTTCTGCATGACCGATCGGCGGATCGTGTGGAACGGCGGGTTCCTGAGTGGGGGGACGGCGGCAGTCGCGTATCGGGATATTCGCGATCTTGTTTTGGCGGACAAGGCCCTGCAGCTCGAGACCGACGGGGCGTCGCAGGTCATCGAGTTGACCCAATGGAAGAAGCCGCTGGTCAACGCCGTCGCCCTGGCACTGGCCCGGTTGTGCCGGTTGGGGGCCGATCGCCTGGGGGACATCCTGCTCATTTCACACGGCACGATCGTGGACATCGGGGGCCAGCGGATGGAGGACTCGGGCATGCTGGCCCTGACGCGGCAAGGGCTGTGCTGGGTATCGAGCGAGGCGAAACCGGGCCTGGAAATGGACTTCTCCAAGGTGCTCCAGGTCCAGCGAAGCGGCGACACGCTGGGCATCAAGCTGCTGGGGGACGATCCGGTTTCGATCGCTCTGGGCCGATCGGTCGCCTCCCGGTGGGAGAAGGCGGTCCGCAAGGCCAAGGAGGAGTCGATCCGGGACGGGGGCGGCGTCGCCCGGCCGGAGGTGGCGGCCGAGGCGATGGGCGCGCCGTCCGTATCGCCGGCGACCGGGAGTGAGTTCTCCACGACATCGGCGGAGCCTCGTCGTTCGGCGCTGATCGACCTGGCCAAGGCGGTGTTCTACCTGACCATCACGGTGGCGATCCTGGCCCTGCCGTACGGATGCCTGAAGAACCTGGACAAAGGGATGGGCGCTGCCGACGAGGCGATGTCCCTGGCCTTCAGCCTGCTGGGATACGGATGGCTGACCGCACTGGTCCTATATATCGTCGGCAAGGTCCGCAGCGCCAAACCGTGAGCCTGGGAAAGCAACCGCTTTGTCCGGAGGCCCATGAAGTCTTCGGAACAACGCAACCACCGGTCATGAGGCGGCCACAAGGAACACCGTCCGCGTGGCTCGCCGCCTCAGGATAGACAACGTGTATTCAACTTTGACCGCCAATCTTTCCATGCTACTGGGTCCGGCGGCGGGATTGTGCGCACCGTTGACGCGGGAGGATGTCCCGCTGCATTGGCTTTCGCTGTCCTGGTGGCCGGAGGCGGTGCTGCTCATGCTCATCGGCACGGCCGCTTTCGTCTTGTCCATTGTCCTGCCGAAGTTCGTCCCATGGATGCATCTCCTCTCCGTCGTGATCCTGCTGCCCGTGGCCGAGGAGGTCCTGTTCCGCTTCGTCCTGATCGAGTGCAGCAATAAGTTCATTGAGCTCAACAGCCTGTTGCCTCGCTATGAGTTGCTGTTGTTGGTGCTGGTCGCGGTGATCGTCGGCGTGGCCGGGATGCTGCTGCGGTTGGTTCCGGGTTCTCTGCTAAAGGGCCTGGTCGTGGTGCTGGCGGGGGTCGTGGTGATCCTGGTAGAAGCGTTCATTCGCCCGCACCTGGCCCGCTCCGGCGGGGCCTATTACTACCCGGGGGCGCAGACCGCGGTGTTCCTCTGGTCCACCAGCCGGTTCGCCCTGGGCCATGTGTTTCTGGCCCTCCCGACCGGCAAGCCTTCCCTGATCACGACGTCGCCTCAATGGCTTCCTCCCGCGGGGGTGCGCGCGTTTCAGGTTGGAGATGGGTTATTTATCGGCTCTCTGACCGGGTTGATCTACATCATGATCCGCTTCGAGATGGGTCAGCCGGAGGTGGGACCGCTGGTCGCGATGATCATGGGCTGCTGGCTGGTCCACATTCTGTTCAACGGGTGCATGGTTGTTTTCAACTGGGTGGTGAACACCGCTTTCCAGTCGTGGAGCCTGATCCTGCACGTGGGGGCGCGGCTGATGTTGCTGCTGTTCGGCGCGATACTGTTTATTTACTGCTACCTCTACGGAGTGGGGCCGACGATTCAGGAAATCTGGCTGAGCTAGCCGAGCGTTGGAGTCGCTGATCTCGAAGGAGATGACCCATGAACGTGATCGTGTTCGCCTGTGTCCACTGTGGCAAGCGGTTCAAGGCTCCGCTGGAGATGGTCGGCAAGCAGTTGCAATGCCCCAAGTGCGGCAAGCAGATCACCGTGCCGGCCAAGTCCGATCCGGCGGTTGAGGCGGCGGTCGCGCATGTTTCGTCACACCCCGTCCCCCCATCGCCCAAAGCTCACATCGCCGCGCCGACTCCGACCGTGGCAGCTCCGCCCGCCGGGCCGGGGGCTGCTCAACGAACGCCGGTCGCACCGTCGCCCGTGGCGGCAACGGCGTCGCTGGGCAGGATGGCGGCGGCGGTGGCGAAGCAGCCCGCATCGCCGGCGGTGCAACCTCGCGTCGCGGAACGGCCCGCGAGCCCGGTCAGGGAAGTGGCCGCACCGCCGCAGCCGGCCGACGAAGCGGGTGAATGCTACCCATGGGAGACCCCGGCCGAGGTGTTGGAGAAGGCCGAAGCCTACCGCGAGCAGGGCACCGTCCGCGCGTATTCCTGCAAGGTCGAGGAGTCCCTGGAAGGTCTGCTGCGCCCGCAGGTGTTCAAATCGATCAAGCAGAAAGCCAAGCAGGAGGCCAATCTGGCGGAGTTGCAGATTTTCCCCGACCTGGTCGGCATCGTGCACCGGCCGGAGGAACTCGGCTGCCTGGGCCAGTTGATCATGCTGGTGTTTCCGGTTCAGTGGGCGGTCATGGTTCTCGGGCTGTTCGCCAACCTGATCGGACTGGGGATCATCGGGGTGATTGGCATCGTGGTATACCTGGTTCTGGCGCGGTTCCTCGGGTACCTGGGCGCGGTCGGGGCGATTGTGGCGGGGATTGCGTTGCTGGCCGGCGGCAACGCGCTCATTCGTTCGTTGTCGCAGAAACGGTTGGCGCACATTGCCGCGAAGATCCGCGCCAATCCCAGGAGCTGCTCCAGCGTCAAGCAGATGTTCAAGCGGGCCGGATGGGTGCGCTGGCGGACCGGGGTCGGGCGCGGGCAGACCGGTGCGGCCATGGCGGAGCGGTATTGGGCCAAGGGCGATGTTGTTCAGCTTGTTCGGGTGGATGCCCGCCGGCGGCTGCTGATGAGGAATCTGTTACTGATCGTGATGGACAGTCCGGTGCCCGCGAGCCCCGGACTATCCAGCATCGGCATCGTCCTGTTCTGCAAACGCGCTTTCTGTCCTTGCCGAAGAATCTATGTGGTGGACTTCGAGGGCGGCACCCGTGCCGCCGACGAGGCCGCCCAGGCGGCCGGCGTCGCCCTGGGGCTGCCGGTGCAACAGGGGCGCTTCGGGTTCCTGGCTCTTTCGTTGAACTCGTGAACCGCGCAGGATGCGCGGGTGCATGGGTCTGTACTCAGACCCGTGGCCAGGCTCGTTGTAGGTCACACGATATCTGGAGCATCTTCCGTCAGATCGGAGCATGCATATATGCTATCTCGCGAAAGGGTTGGACTCCAGAGGGCGTGCTTCTGCAGGTCGCGTGCCTGCAGGTCCAGGCCACGGGCCTGAGTACAGGCCCATGCCACCCGGCGGGGCACAGATACGCTACGGGCCTGAGTACAGGCCTATGCCACCCAGCCGGCGGGGCACAAATACGCCACGGGCCTGAGTACAGGCCCATGCCACCCAGCCGAGACACGCCACGGGCCTGGGGGCCGGCCCATGCCACCCATCCGACCTTTTCTCCATTCTTCATTCTTCATTCTCAATTTCCCGATGTAGCGAGATGTGGCCTGGGGCCACGCGCTCTTTGCGAGGGCTGGACCTGAGGCCCCGGCGGGGGGTAGACTGCGGCGGGATTGACGCCAGGAGCAAGCTCATGATCGTGCAGGTGAGATCCATGTTGGCTGGGTATCCGGGCAGGCGGCATTGCGGCTGCTCTCGGCCGAGCGCTGCGGTGTTGTTGGGTGTGGTGGCGTTGGCTGCCACGGTGCTGCGTGCCCAACCGGTGGGCACGGAGAGCCCGGCCACCGCGCCGGCGGCCTCGCTGCCAGCCACGGGTATCGAGGGCCTCCCCGGCATTCGGCCGGGCATGACCACGGCGGAACTGGTCGAGGCGGGGCTCGATGCGCTGCGCGGGGACCGGCTGGCGATTGGCCGTCAAATTCTCCTGGCGGCGGTGGCCCAGGACCGGCGGAACATCTCCGCGGTGGGCAACCTGGGTTACGCGTACGAACGGTCGGCGGAGCAGGCGCGGGCGGATCGGAATGATCCACAGGCCGGCGCCAAAGCCGACGCGTACATCCAGCAGGCCGTCGACCTGTATATGGAAGCAGCGAATCTGGCCTTGGCGGCCCGGGAGGACGAGACGGCGGAGCAGCTTTTCGGACGGGTGCTGGTGCATCGGCCGGCTATGGGGGCTGCCGTGTTGGGGCTGGCCCGGCTGTACGCGATTACCGGTCGTCGGCTCCAGGCCATTGACCGCTATCGCGTGTATCAGCAGACCTCGGACGGGCGCAGCGATGCCAAGGCCTACCTCGAGCTGGCGGATCTGTACTTGGCCGGCGATCTCTGGCGTCAGGCCCTCGAGCATGTGGCGCGGGCCCGGCAGTTGGATCCCAACAACCCGGACGTGGACATTACTTTCGCGTGGGCCTATCACCGGGCGGAACGGTTTGACGAGGCGTTGGTGGAAGCCAAGGCGGCCGTAGACAAGGATCCGCAGCGGCCCCGTTACCGGTTCATTCGGGCGCAGGTTCTGCTGAGTGCCGGTCAGCCGGAAGAGGCGAGTCTGGAAGCCCAACGCGCCGTCGAGTTGGTCCGGGCGAGACTCGAGACGGCACCCGACGACGTCGGCATGATGCGCATGCTGGCGGACTACGCCGAAGTTCGCGAGCGGGCTCTGGGAGCGCTTCTGGAGCAGCGGCCGACCGACACCGCGGTGCGAGTGGACCTGGTTCGCGCGGTGCGGGATCTGGCGGCGATTCGGCGGCAGATCGACCTGTACCGGGCGCTGCGGGTGCTCTTGGCGGTGCCGGCCGACGCGGAACCCCACGTGCCGTTGCTCGAACAACTCGCTGAGGTCCAGGCGGCCCTCGGCAAGACCTCGGAGGCGGCCGAGACCTGCCGGAAGCTGTTGGCGGCCGACCCCGAGAACGCCGTCGGCAAGCGGTTGCTGGCCGAGTAACGCACCCGTAGCGGCCGCCCCTCGTGGCGGCCGTCCCCCCGTGGCGAATGGGTGGCATGGGCCTGTACTCCGGCCCGTGGCCTGTCCCGACTGCGCCACGGGTCGGAGTACCGACCCATGCCACCCGTCGCCATCAACAAGTTGACTCGGTCCTCAGCCCGTGCCCACACCCTCAGTAGTGACCGCCACCGCAGGATGAGTATAATCTGACCATGCCAGAATCGCGTATCAGTCCGTCGCAGCGGATCAGTCGTCTGCCCCCGTATCTGTTCGGGCGAATCAACGCCCTGAAGCACCAGAAGCGGCAGCAGGGTATCGACATCATCGACCTGGGCATGGGCAACCCCAGCGACCCCACGCCCAAGGTCATCGTGGACAAGCTCTGCGAGGCGGTCCAGGATCCGCGGAACCACCGGTACAGCGCCTCGCGCGGGGTCTTCAACCTGCGGCGGGACGTGGCCCGGCACTACCGCACGCGCTACGGCGTCGAGTTGGACCCGGAGACCGAGGTCATCGCGTGCATCGGCAGCAAGGAAGGCATCAGCCACATGCTGCTGGCCATGCTGGGCCCCGGCGACACGGCGGTGGTGGGGGACCCGGCGTTCCCCATCCACGTGTACGGCGTCGCCCTGGCGGGGGCCAACGTCATCTCCGTACCGCTGGGCAACGACGAGGCGTTCATCGAACGCATCCGGTACGTCGTGGCTCATCTGTACCCGCGGCCCAAGGTGATCATCCTCAACTACCCGCACAACCCGACGGCGATGACCGTGGATCCGCCGTTTTTCGCCCGGGTCGTCGAACTGGCCAACGAGTTCAACGTGGCCGTCATCCACGACTTCGCCTACGGCGAGACGTGCTTCGACGGGTACAAGGCGCCGAGCTTCCTGTCGGCGACGGGGGCCAAGGAGATCGGCGTCGAGTTCACGACGATGAGCAAGCCGTACAACATGGCCGGGTGGCGCATCGGGTTCTGTGCCGGCAACCGCACGATGATCGATGCCCTGGGTACCATCAAAGGCTACTACGACTACGGCATCTTCCAGCCGGTGCAGATCGCCTCGATCATCGCCCTGCGGCACTGTCAGGAGGAGGTGGTCCGGCAAGGTGAGGTGTACCAGCGTCGTCGGAACGTGGTGCTGGCCTGCTGTCGCCGCCTCGGCTGGCAAGCGGAGGTTCCCCGGGCCAGCATGTTCGTGTGGGCCCGGGTGAAGGATGAGCACCTCGCGGGCCAGTCCACCATCGACTTCGTCATGCGCATGATGGAGGAGGCGGAGGTGGCCCTGGCCCCGGGTCGAGCGTTCGGGGAGAACGGCGAGGGCTGGGTGCGTATCGCTTTGGTGGAGAACGAGCAGCGGCTGCGGCAGGCGTTCCGGCAATTGGACCGGGCGGTGAACAAACGCCAGCCAGCGACCGCCGACCCGGTCGCCCGGACGCCTCAGGAAGCGGAGATGCCCGCGACGGGTGTGTCGGGGCCTGACATGCGCGAGGTCCACCTGGCCGAGGGCCAACTGGCCGAGCCTCGCCCGTCGAGACCACGCGTGCCCCAACCGATCGACGCAGGCGAAGACGGCAGCAGCCTGGCGGAGGAGTAAGTGATCGCGATCATCGACTACGGCATGGGTAACCTGCGGAGCGTGCAGAAGGGCTTTGAGCGTGTGGGCGCCATCGCGGAGATCGTCACCACCGCCCGGCAGATCGAGCAGGCGGACAAGGTGGTGCTGCCGGGGGTGGGCGCGTTCTGCGATGCCATCGGCCATCTGCGCGAGCAGGGCCTGATCGAGTCGGTGATCGCCGCCGCCCGGTCCGGCCGACCGTTCCTGGGCATCTGCCTCGGGCTGCAACTGCTGTTCGACGTCAGTTACGAGGACGGCGAGCACCGCGGCCTGGGCCTGGTGCCCGGCCGGGTCGTGCGGTTTGATTTTGCCGACCTGCCCGACGCCGCGAGCCTGAAGGTGCCGCACATGGGCTGGAACAGTCTCCACTGGGACCGCCCCTGCCCGCTGATGCGCGACCTGCACAGCGGGCAGCACTTCTACTTCGTGCACTCCTACCACGTGGTTCCGGACGACCCGGCCGTGTCCTTTGGCCGGTGCGACTACGGCCGCCCGTTCACCGCCATGATCTGGCAGGACAACGTCTTTGCCACCCAGTTCCACCCCGAGAAGAGCCAGGCCGCCGGTCTGACCATCCTGCGCAACTTCGCCGAGTTGTGAGCCCCGGGAAGCTCCGACCGGTTTGGCCGCTCCGCGTAGCCAGTCGGTCGGGTGGTCACTTGCTCGTGGATGCGCTCACGCCGTTTGCGTGTCGTCACCGGGCGGGGACCCTTGGGTACGTGCAGGCGAGGCGGCGCGGTTGCGGAAACCCTCGACGACGGGGCCGAGCGTCGGCGCGTTGCGTTGGTCGGCCTCGATGAGGGCCTCGTGCGAGCGGACGACGAGATCGCCGAGGGCGTCGGCCGGCGGCCGGGCGAGGTTGAGCGGTTGCCATTCCTCGGGGCGAGGGGTCACGTCGTCGCGGACGTCGAAGAGGCGAAGCACATGGAGTTTGCGCAGGGCATCGCGGGCATGTTCGGATGGTCGCAGCAGGTGGACCGTGGGGACCGCGGGGCCTGCCTTCCCCACGGCCAGGGCCATGAGGAAGCCGGCAAAAGTGCTGTCGATCCAGTCGGCGTGCTCGAGGTCGAAGTACAGATCGGGCACCGTCGCGCGATCGATCTGCCGGACGAAGCCTTGCAGGGCGTCACAGGAGCAGGCCGTGCAGCGGCCCTGCACCCGCAACACCACCGACTCGCCCGTTCGGCCGACGGTCACCTCGGCTGGGACTGATGGTTCGCCCATGGGTGTGGCCCTCCCGCACTGCGGCGCTCCTCTACTTCATGATAGGCGCGGTCAGCGGGCGGCGCCCAGCAGTCCCTGGGTTTGCCATTGCTTGACGAGCACCTGGAGTTCGCCGGCGGCGCTGCCCAGCCGTTGCACGGTGAGCATGAGCTCATCGTAGAACTTCGGGTCGCGGAGCAACATGCCGACGGTGCCCTCCCCCTCCGCCATCTGCTGCCCCACAGCCGTGACATAGTCCAGCACGCGGGACAATTGCTCGGCGTTGGTGCGCAGCTTGGTGCCCAAGGCGTCGATGTGCTCGTGGGTCGTGACGATGGTGGCGTCGACTTTCTCCACCACGCCGTGCGCGCTGGTCATGGTCTCCCGGGCCTGTTGTGCGAAGGCGTTGAGGCTGCCGACGGCGAGCTTGGCCTCCTCGCTGGCGGCCTTGAAGTTGGCCAGCGTGTCCTTCAGGTTGCTCTGGACCTCGGGGTCACCCAGCACGGTGGCGATGTGCTTGAGGACGGTGTCCAGGCGTTCGATGGCGGTCGACAGGTTCGCGGTGACGGACTCCGGCGTGCGTGCGGGCCGGTCCACCTCCTCGATGGTTCGCCGTTCGAGCAGCTTTTCGAGGGCTCGGGCGGCGGGGGTCAGGGCCTCGGCCAAGTCGCCGATCTTGGTGGTGGTTCCCTGGAGGTCGGTCATGAATGCGGGATCGACGATCTGATCGAGGGGGTTCTTGATCACGCCGCTGATCGCGGCGGAGTTGTCCTTCGCGAGGGGAGTGGTGGCGACGGCGGGGGGCATGATGTTGATGGTCGGTTGGCCCATGAGCGGGGTGAGTACGACGGCGGTCGAGCCATCGGGCACCGAGAACTTGGGGTCGATGTCGAGGATGACGTGGACGCCCTGGTGAGGCTGAGACGGATCGGCGAGCTTGACGTTGAGTACGCTGCCGACCCAGACGCCGGCCAGATTGACATCCGTGCCCTCGCGGACGCCCTCCACGCGTTCGAACCGGGCGGTGATCTGGTACCGTTTGCCGAACAGGGCCCGGGATTCGCCGAACAGGACGATGAGCACGGCCATGCACATCAGCCCGGCGAGGACGAAGAGCCCGACGAGCACGTTCTGTTTGCGATCGGTCATAATGCCTCTCCTCGAGTGGGGGGCGCAGCGGGTTCTTCGGCGACTTCCAGGTCGGCATCGCCAGTGACGAAGGCCCGGACGCGGGGATCACGGGTGTTACGGAAGTCGTCCGCCGTCCCGTCGGCGATGAACAGTCCCTGGTTAAGCATGAGGATGCGGTCGGCCACCTTGAACGCGCTGGTCATATCGTGGGTGACCACGATGCTGGTCACGGCCAACTCGTCCTTGAGCTTGATGATCAGGTCATTGATCGTATCCGAGCGGATGGGGTCCAGCCCGGTGGTGGGCTCGTCGTAGAGGATGATGTCGGGGTCCATGGCGATGGCCCGGGCGAGGGCGACGCGTTTGCGCTGTCCGCCGGACAATTCGGACGGCCACTTGCCCTGGGCCCCATCGAGGCCCACCAGATTGAGCTTGCGGGCGACGATGTCCCGGATCTCGGCATCGGACAGCCGCGTGTGCTCCCTGAGGGGGAAAGCGACGTTTTCGCCGGTGGTCAGCGAGTCGAACAGGGCCCCCATCTGGAAGAGGTAGCCGAAGCGTTGGCGGATCGGCACCCACTGCCTCTCGTGCAGCGGGTCGACGCGCTGGCCGTCGATATGGATCTCGCCGGCGTCGGGGCGAATGAGCCCGATCATGTGTTTGATGAGTACGCTCTTGCCGGTACCCGATTCGCCGATCACGACGGTGGTCTTGCCCTTGTCGAGCGCCAGGTCGATTCCGCGCAGGACCTGGAGTGGCCCGAACCGTTTGTGGACCTGTCGCATCTCGATGATGGTGCTGGAGGCGTTGTTCATGTCTGTCGCACCGGCCGGAACCGCGGGCCTCAGAAGACCATCTTGAAACCCCAAAGCGCCTCGTACGCCCCCTTCAACAGAAGGGCGATGAAGAAGTCGAGGATGAGAATGACGACGAACCCGGCCACGAACGCCTCGGTGCAGGCCTTGCCCACGCCCTGGGCACCCTGTCCGCAATTGAACCCCTTGTAGCAGGAGATCATCCCGATGGTGGCCCCGAAGAACACGCTCTTGAATAACCCGCTGCCGATGTCCCAGGTCTCGACGGCGAGTTCGGTGTAGGTCCAGTAGGCCCAGTTGGAGATGTTGAAGATCGGCACACTGATCAGCCAGCCGCCCAATACGCCAACCAGGTTGCAGTACAGGGTCAGGATCGGGGTGAGCAGCAGGCAGGCGAGGAATCGGGGCATGACCAGGACGCGGATGGGATCGGAACCCATCGAGCGGAGGGCGTCGATCTGCTCGGTGACGCGCATGGTGCCGAGTTCGGCGGTCAGCGCCCCGCCGACCCGTCCGGCGAGCATGATGCCGGCGAGCACCGGTCCCAGCTCGCGGACGACGGAGAGGCTGACGATCACCCCCATGCGGTTCTCGAGCCCGGCCGCCCGAAACTGCTCGATGGCCTGAATGGCCAGCACCATGCCCACGAACAGTCCGGTGACCATGATGACCGGCACACTGAGCGTGCCGATGCTGTGGAACTGGGGGAGCAGCCGTTCGAGGTCGCGTTTGTGAAAGGCGGCTCTCAAGGAGTGGCCGAAGGTGCGCAGGGTGAACAGAGAAATGTCGCCCATGGCATCGAGCCGATCGAGGCTCAATTGCCCGAGCCGGGCGATCGGCCCATTCATGGTCCCTTCGGCAGCCATACGGGTCTCCACCAGAAGACGCAGCCCGAAACCCAGGACGGTCTGCGAAACCGCAAGCGGCACGGCCGGTGCGGTATCGCGAGATTGTGCATTATCTCTACTCGGTCCGACCAACGGCTGTCAAACCACGAGGGTCCGCGGGTTTTGACTTCATGTCGCAAGTGGCCATAATAACGCATGTTGCCGTGACTTAACGGGGTATCTCCTGCCGCCAGGCGTGAGGAGCCAGGCGATCATGCCGACGTTCTTTGCCCGTCGCTACATGCGTGACCGGCCGTCGCCCAGGGAGCGGCGGATCGGCGTTGCGTTGCTGGGGCTGTTGGCCCTCATTGCTACGGCGTTCCTGTTGACCAGCGGGCTGCTGGGTGACCTGGTGAGCGGGACGCGCGTGGCCCGCGGGACCAAGGCGGTGCTGCGCATCTCCGAACGACCATTGTTCCTGGCCGATCCCGCGAACCTGGAGCCTCCACCTCCAGCGCATGAAATCCAGGCGGGCGAGACGCTGCTGCCGGCCACCCTCGACGAAGCCAAGCGTGTCGATCTGCAGGTTGCGATGGTCGAGGCGCGGGCGGAGGACGGTGACGAGCTGATGGCGGCGGCGGCCGCCTTCGGGGCCCAGTGGCTGTACCGTGCCGGCTACCGGATGCCTGAGGGGCAGGTACCTCTATCGGCACGCATCGTGGATGCCGGGCAGCCGGAGCAGGCGTTCGGTCTGTGGCGTGCCCGGACGCCGGCGGCGGTGCGGACGGTCAACGTCGGCCGGGCCGGCTGGCTGGACGAGGCGACGGGCCGGCTGGCCTTCTGGGCCGGTCGGCACTACACGGAACTGAGCATGGCCCCGCCGGCCTCCCCGGCGTTGGTGGAAGCGGCGGCGCGGGCCTTGGTCCGCTCGCAGCTCGTGTATGGCGGGCCGTTCTGGGCTGAGTCCGTTCTGCCCCAGGAGGGCCGGATCCCCGCCAGCCTGCGGTACGTCCGCCAGGCCGCCCTGGGGCTGGCCTCACTTTCCGATTGCTGGCTGGCCGACTATTCCGCGGAGGTGAGCGTGGGGGTGATGAGGCCTGCGCCCGCGCGGCGCGAGGCGATGCTGCGGGAGCTGCGCGAGCAGCTTGCTGTCGCACCCGCGGGCGCGACCGACGAGTCGGTCCCCCGCGAACAAGTTCGCTCGGTCCCTTCCGAGGAGCCTGCCTATAATGCAGAGCCGGAAGATTCGGGGCCAGCCACGGGGTTGCAGGTGATTGAGACGGACGCACTGATTGCGGATTTGCCGCCGGATTCGGCGGCAGGTCAGCTTGCGGGGCGCGCGGCGGTGGTTTTTCCCGCCGGGCCGTATCTGTTCATTGCGCTGGGCCGTAACGCCGCGGAGTTGACCACGTTGGCGACGACACTCCACGAGCGCTGGTCGATGCCCGATGCGCGCCTTGCGGCCGGGTCGGTCCAGGTTGCATCCGGCGGCCCGAGTGCCGGACAGGCACGGTTCCCCGATCTGGACCGAGACGACCTGGTCGCTCCGACGCGCATTGAGCGGTACACCGACAACCTGTACGAGAAGATCAACGGCCGCGAGGGTCAGTTCCGGGCGTTCGATTTCGTCGAGTTGCGGTGCGGGCAGTACGTGAACCCGCGGGCGCGGCAGGTGTTCGACGTGTACATCTACGACATGGCCGAGCCGGCGAACGCGATGGGCATTTACATGACCGAGCGGAGCGGGGAGGTCGAGGAGATCCCCCTGGGCCGTGGCGGGTACACGTCCGGTGCGAGCGTGTTTTTCTGGAAGGGCCGGTACTACGTGTACGTGCTGGGGCCGGCGGACGGGGATGCAGAGGCGGCCCGGGCGTCGTTGGCCATCGCCGGTGCGGTGGCGGATACGATCCGCGATGAAGACGACGCGATGTGGGCGGATGCCCTGCTGCCGGCCGAGGATCGCGTGGCGAACTCGCTGACCTACCGGGCGTCGGGCGGACTGGGGTTCGGCTTCATCGAGCGGATGTTCCTGGCGAACTACGAGACGGGCGGCCTCCGCTACCAGATGTACCTGGTCAAGACCGACGGCCCGGACGAGGCTCGCGACCTGTTCCGGCAATATGCCGAGGCCACAAAGCGGTACGACAAGATCCTGGCGGATGAAGAAACACCAGGCGGGCGGACGCTGGTCAGCGATTCGCTGGATGTGATCGGGGTCGCGTTCCACCGCGGTGTGTATTTTGGGGGCGTTGCCGAGTGCGATGATCGAGAGCTGGCGGAGGCCAAGGCGGCCGCGCTGCGCGACAGCCTGCCGGCCGAGTGAGGATAAGAAGAACCGCTCCCTCACGGTCGCGGCTCTGCCGTGTGCCACTGCTCTTCGAGCAGTGTGGATCGCGGATAAGCTCGTTGGCCTCCTGCTGCGGCGGGCGGTGTCTCTGTGGCCCCTGCACCGGCGAGACGCGGCTCGACCGAGCTCGCCGAGGTCCGGTGCCACACCGACCGGCGGCGGGGCGCATTGAAGCAAGGCGGGTCAGGATGGCGAACAGCAAACGGGTCAAGGGCAGTCAACCGGCCGGTGATCAGCCGATGGCGGCGGTGACGGAGCCGCAGCGCATCTGGACGCGACGGGATTTGCTCGTGCGCGGGGGCCAGACGGCGGCGGTGGCGGGGCTGGCGGCGGCGGCGGGCTGGTACCTGTACGATCCGGTGGGCGACGCGGGCCTGCAGCCGCCGGAGTCGATCCGGCTCAAGGACTACTTCGCGGCAGTTGACTTTCCGGCGGCGGCGCCGCGGATCTCGGCGGCCTACGGGAAGCCGGAACTGATCGACGATCTGGACCACGTGCGGCGTATGACCGTGGCGGCCCTGGGCGGGCTCGACGGGAAGGGCATGGCCCGCTTCATCTCTCGCGGCGACGTGGTGATGCTCAAACCGAACGTCGGCTTCGACCGCGGGCCGCAACTGGGGGCCACGACCAACCCGCAGGTTGTGCGGGCGGTGATCCAGCTTTGCAAGGAGGCCGGGGCCAGCAAAGTCATCGTGGCGGACAACCCGATCGAGAACCCGCCGGCCTGTTTCGCCAAGAGCGGCATCAAGGCGGCCGCCGAGGCCGAGGGGGCCA
>CAZEEJ010000120.1:0-13242 GCA_964511155.1 uncultured Planctomycetales bacterium
TTCTTCTTCCGTGGCTCCCCGCCGGCCTTGGGCCGGACACCACCGGACGCATCCTCTTCAGGTTTAACCACCTCTGGCTTTGTTTTCGGGGCATCCGACTTTGTCTCCAGCTTCGCCTTGGCGGGCTCCGGTTTGGCCTCCGGGGTCAGCTTGGCCTTGGCGGTTTCGGGCTTGGCCTCCGGTGCCGACTTCGCCTTGGCGGTTTCGGGCTTGGCCTCCGGTGCCGGCTTCGCAGCCGGCGGCGGAGTCAGGAGTTCGGCCAGCTTCTTCGGGGGGATGCGCGAGCCGTGCTGGCTCACGAACCGTCCGAGCAGCGTCACGAACTCCGCCGCGTCCGCCGCGGCGACGTTCCGTTCCAGGAAGCTTTGCACCTCGCCGGCGTCCGCCGTCGGATTGACCAGCTTTTCCTTGCGCAGCACGTACAGTGTCAGATTGTCCAGCGGGACGGCATGTCCCCCCAGGCAAAAGAGTACCACCCGCGCCGCCGCAAAACGGTCCACCCCTTCCAGCGATTCGAGGTACTCGCGGGCCTCCCGACGACCCCGCTGCGTCAGGAAGCTCAAATCCAGCGTGTCCTGCCGCCGGCGGATATCATTCAACACACTGACCAGCCGCCGGGCCTTGTCCTCCGCGTTGGGCACCGCCGACCCGATCAGTTGGGCCAGCTCGATGGCCGGCGTCACCCGCATCTCGTTCAGATCCACCATCTGCTGCCGGAGTTTGCGGTAGGCGGCAACGGCCTTCGATTCCGCGCAGTCCGCCGCCAGGATGGCGATCAACAGTTGCTCGATGGGATCGCCCGGCTCCCCGGCCGGCGGTTTCCCGTGTTGCTTGACCAGCTCCTGGTGCAACTGCCGGATACGCTTGGCGTACGCCGTTCCCTGCTTCATTCGTCTTCTCCCTGATCCACGGGAGCCGACTCCGCCGGCTGATCCATCTTCTGGGCATCGCGGGCCTCGTACTCGGCCATCGTCTCGTTGATGATCTGGATCGTACGTGCCGCCTTCTTCAACGACTCGTCCAGGTAAAACGTCAGATGCGGACATTGCCGGATTTTCAACTCCTGGGCCACCAGCCGCTGAACGTGCCCCGTCGCCGACTTCAAGCCCTGCATCGTCCGCCGCCCGACCACCGCCTCGCCCAGCACGCTGACGTACACCTTGGCGTGTTCCAGGTCCGCGCTCACCTCCACCCGCGTCACGCTCGCCATCGGGTCGATACGCGGGTCGTTCAGCCGGTGGGCGATCGCTTCGCTGACCACCGCCCGCACCACGTTGGCCACTCGTTCCGGCCGATAGGACTTCATTCCTGCCAACCCCGACCCTAGAGGTATTCCGTCTCGTAGTCCACGAGCGAAGCCGACCGGTCCAGCCGTACGTAATCCACGATCTTCGACAGGCAGCGCTCCACAAACTGCCGGTCATTGCCCACCAGGGCCAAGCCCAGTTCCGCCTGCTGACGGTGGTCCAACGAATCCACCTCCGCCACGGACACGTTGAACCGACCGGCCAGGCGATCCTTCAGGCTCTTGACCACCCGCCGCTTGTCCTTCAGCGAAGTGGACTCGAAGATCGCCAGCTTCAGGTTCAACACACCGATCACCATCATCGCCGACCGCCGCCTCCCGAATCACGACAGCGTGCGGGCCGTCTCGATCACCTCGTACGCCTCCATCACGTCGCCCGGCTTCACGTCGTCGAAATCCTCGACCCGAATGCCGCACTCCATCCCCAGCCGCACCTCACGCACGTCATCCTTGAACCGCCGCAGCGAAGCGATCGCCCGATGCCGCTCGCGCTTCACGTCGTCCGCCGTCGGAACGATGATCTGCCCGTCGCGCACCACGCGAACCTTGTGCGACCGGGCGATCATCCCCTCGGTCACCAGGCAGCCCGCGATCGTCCCCACCCGCGTGATGCGGAAGATTTCCCGCACCTCCGCCTTGCCCCGCGACTCCTCCCGCTTGTCCCGCGGCAGCAGTCCTTCCAGGGCCTTGCGGATGTCATCCGCCACCTCGTAGATGATCCGGTACTGGCGGACATCCACGCCGTTCGTTTCGGCCATCTTCTGAGCGCTGCCCTCGGCCGAGACGTTGAAGCCCACCACCATCGCCCCACTGGCGATGGCCAGCACGACATCGCTGTCCGTGATGCTCCCGATCCCCGTGTGCAGGAAGTGCAGCTTCACCTCGTCACTGGGAATCTCCCGCAACATGCCCACCAGGGCGTCCGCCGAACCCTGAACGTCCGCCCGCAGGATGAGATTCAACTCCGGAATGGCCCCGCTCTGCCGCTGCTTGAAAAGATCCTCGAGCGTCTGGGCCTTGGTGAACTGAACGAGCTGTTCCTGCCGCCGTTGCCCGGTGATCTCCGTGGCAATCTCCTTGGCCCGCTGCAGCGAGCTGACCGCGTAGAACGGGTCGCCCGCGTTGGGAACCGTATCCAGGCCCGCCACCTCGACGGGGATGGCCGGCCCCGCGGACTTCAACGCCTTGCCGCGGTCGTCCCGGATCATCCTCGCCCGGCCCGCGGCCGGCCCGCAGACCAGGAAGTCTCCACGCTTGAGCGTCCCTTCCTTCACCAGCACCCGGGCCATCGGCCCCACCCCCGGCAGCATCTGGGCCTCGACCACGATCCCCGAGGCCGGCAGCGTGGGATCCGCCTGCAACTCCAGCAGATCCGACAACGTCGCCAGGTGCGTGATCAGGTCCTCGATCCCCTGACCCGTCGTGGCCGACGTCTTGATCACGTCCGTCTCCCCACCCCACTCCGTCGGGGCCAGCCCCAACTCCGACAACTGCCCGTAGATCTTGTTCAGGTCCACGCCCGGCAGATCAATCTTGTTCAGGGCGACCACGATCGCGACCTTCGCCGCCTTGGCGTGGTTGATCGCCTCGACCGTCTGCGGCATCACACCGTCGTCCGCCGCCACCACCAGCACCACGACGTCGGTCATGTGCGCCCCGCGGGCCCGCATGGCGGTGAACGCCGCGTGCCCCGGCGTGTCCAGGAAGGTCACCGACAGGTTGCCCCGCTCGACCCGGTGGGCACCGATGTGCTGTGTGATTCCCCCCGCTTCGCCCGACGCCACGGAGGTCTGGCGGATCGCGTCCAGCAGGCTCGTCTTACCGTGGTCGACGTGGCCGAGCATGGTCACCACCGGCGAGCGACGTTGCAGATGGGTACGCGGCAGCGCGTCGTATTCCTCTTTCAATTTTTCAAACTCGGTCTTGGGTTTGACAATCTCCAACTCGACGCCGAAGTCCAACATGACGACCTCGGCCACGTCGGTGGGGATGATACTGTTCCGCGTCACCAGGATGTTGTTCGCCCGGAACTTCGGAGCAAGCTGCATCAGGGAGATGCCGGTGGCCGAACACAACTCGTGGGCCACGATCGGTTCAGCAACCTGGGCTTTCGTCTTCCGTGGGGCGATATGCCCGGGGCCGCGCTCCGCGGCCCGCTCCCGTGCCCGGCGGGTATGAATGCCCCGTCCCGTCGCCTCCTGAAGCCGCTCCTGACGCTCCAGCAGGTCGCGGTCACGCCATTCGCGCAACCGCTCCCCCACTTCGCTCAACGAACTGCTCGAACGCCTCGGGTTCGCCCGCGCCCGGATGCGCTTGGCATCCTCCTCCGCCTTGCTCAGCTTCCCACGCACCCCGCGACGCGTCGTCGATCCCGCGGACTCGGGCGCGTCGACCACGCCGCCGGCGGGCTGTCGGAACGGAGCCCGCGGCACCGGACGTGAGACCGGGTCCGGCTTGGCGAAGCCCACGATGTTGGGCCCCTTCATCTGCGCGGGAGCGGGAATATTCTGCGGGCCAGCCGGAACCACCGGCTTGGTTTCCATCACCACCGCGGTTTCGGGGGCCACGGCGGCCGGAGCGAGCACCTCGGACGGCTCCGCCGGTGCCGTCTCCGCCTCGGTCTCTGCGGGGGCCGGCTCCGGGGGAGCCGCAGGCTCGACCACCGAAGGGGTGACGGGCACCGGAACCTCCGGGGGCGCGATCTCCGCTACGGCGGCCGGGGCCACCTCCTCGGGAACGACGGGCTCCGTCTCAACCGGAGTCGCGGGTGCTTCCGCCTCCGTCGCCTCCGCCGGGACCACCTCGACAGGCGGACCGACCGCGGCCTCCGCCTCCTTCTTGCGCCGAGCAGCCGAACGACGCTTCGCGCGGACCTTCTCCAGGTCCACCTTGGCCGCCTCCTCAACCGCAGTGCCCTGAGACCCCTCGCTGAACCATTCCCGAATCGTCTCCGCCAGACCGGCCGAGACGGTCGACATGTGGTTCGTGATCCCTTCGACCTGCTCCAGTTGGCATTTCGCCACGATGGCCTTGCTGGTCACGCCCAGTTCCTTGCTCAGCGTGTGAACGCGAAGCTTCTCCGCCAAAGTCGATCTCCTTGGCTACGATGCACGCTCAGAGGCGTCGGCCTCTTGCTCTTGCGCCTGCTCCCCGGACTCGGCAGCCATCGCAGCATCTGCCGCCGAGCCGTCATTGGCCGTGGCCGTCCTCACGTTCTCCTCGCCGCTCTGGGACACGGAGGCTTCGGCCTCGGAGACGCCTGGCGCGACCTCCGCCGCCGACTCCACTTCCGCCGATTCCTCGCCCTCGCGGGCAGCCGCCTCCCCGGACTCCGACTCTCCTTCAGCCGCTTCGCCGCCCGCCTCCGCCTCGAGCTTGGCCAGCCGCGCGGCCTCGGCCTCCGTCTCCAGCCTGGCCAGCCGCGCCGCCTCAGCTTCCGTCGCCAGCCGCTTGGCCGCCTCCGCACTGATCGTCACCACCTGCGCGGCCACCTCTTCCGTCAGCCCCAGAACCTTCATCAGCGGCTCCGAACCGATCTCCTCAATGTCCGACAGCGACACAATGCCCATCGCCATCATCTTCTCGATCTTCTCACTGTCGATGCCCTCGATCACCGAGAGCTCCCGCTCCATGTCGTCCAGACCCTTGTTGTATTCCTTGGGCGTCAGGATATCGATGTCCCAACCCGTCAGCCGGGCCGCCAGACGAACATTCTGCCCCCGCTTCCCGATGGCCAGCGAAAGCTGGTCTTCCGGAACCACCACCGTCGCCCGGCCCAGCTCGAAGCTCAACGCCGTCTCTGTCACCTCCGCCGGTTTCAACGCGTTGCCAATCAGAATCTGTGACGATTCGTTCCAGCGCACAATGTCGATCTTCTCCCCGCCCAGCTCGACCACGATGTTCTTGATGCGGCTGCCGCGAACCCCCACGCACGCACCCACCGCGTCCACCTTCGCATCGATCGAGGAAACCGCGATCTTCGTTCGGTACCCTGCCTCGCGAGCCAGGGCCCGGATCTCGATGATCCGCTCCGCCACCTCCGGCACCTCCAGCTCGAACAGCCGCCGGATGAAATCCGGGTGCGACCGGCTCAGCACGATCTTCACCTGGTGAGGCGCCTCGCGCACGTCCAGGATCAGACAGCGAATCCGCTCGCCCGGATGATGCGTCTCGCCCGGGATCTGCTCGCTCTTGGGCAGGAAGCCCTCCGCCCGGCCGAGGTTCACGATCAATGCCCCGCCCTCGAACCGCGACACCGTCCCGGTCACCACCGTGCCCTTGCGCTCCAGGAACTCCTCGTAAATGCTGCCCCGCTCCGCCTCGCGGATCTTCTGGATCATCACCTGCTTGGCCGTCTGGGCGGCAATCCGTCCCAGGACCTTCATGTCGATCGGCTCGCCGTTCCGCGCCGCCGTGATGTCCCCCGTCAGCCGGTCGATCTCCACCTCCACCTCGTCCATCTGCCCGTACGCCTTCCGCACGGCGGAGATCATGGCCTGCTCGAGGTCGACAAAGACCGTCTCCTTCTCGATGTTCTTGTCGCGAGCGATGCTATCCACAATGCGAACCAGTTCCGCATTCATAGGTCATGTTCCTCTCTGTTCGGGCGTGCCGGCCGCGAGCCCCGCGTTCCGACACTATGTCGTGAATCCATCCAGCCCCCCCTTCCCTGCCGCATCCGGCCTGGAAAAACAAAAAAGTGGGTTCGCCTCAGGGACCCACTTTTCGAGCCGCCGGCCGATGACTCAGCATCGGTCGGGCATTCGCGATTGGGGAGCGTCTCCCGTCAACGCATCGCCCACCTCCCGGCGATCCGCCGTTCTCCCATCCGCAAGGCGATCCACCAGTGCTGAGACCTGCTAGGCCGCACTGGCGTGATCTCCGGTCCCTGTCAGGCTGACGTTCACACCTTCGTCTCCTGGCTCGAAAACGTGCACCTGCTCCATATTCACATGCATCGGCAGCCGCAGGCCGTCGGTCAGCGCCCGATCCGCGCCCACCCGGCAAACCAGGTGGGCGTGCCCCAGCGTCTGCACGTACAGGTCCATCCTGTCCCCCAGCGGCTCCACCACCGTCACGGACACGTTCAGCACCTCATCCGCGTCGGGAAGCCGGCCCGCATGGGCCGGCGCCATACTTTCCGGCCGAATCCCCAGCACCATCTCCTGCCCCACGCGACCCGCAACCCGCTTGGCCACCTCCGCGGGCAGCCGCAACCGGTCCGAGCCCGCGTCGAAGTACACCTCGCCGTTCCGTCCCAGCAGCCGCCCGCCCAGAAAGTTCATCGGCGGCATGCCCACGAAGCCGGCCACAAAACGATTCACCGGCCGCTCGTAGACCTCCAGCGGGGCCGCACACTGCTGCACCCGCCCGTCCTTCATCACCACGACCCGGTCCCCCAGCGTCATCGCCTCTTCCTGGTCGTGCGTCACGTAGATCGTCGTCGTCCTCAGCTTGCGGTGCAGCCGTTTCAGTTCCGCCCGCATCTCGACCCGCAACCGGGCATCCAGATTGCTCAGCGGCTCGTCGAACAGGAACGCCCTCGGCGTCCGCACGATCGCCCGACCCACCGCGACCCGCTGCCGCTGCCCGCCGGACAAGGCCCCGGGCTTGCGCTCCAGCAGATCCTCGATGCCCAGCAACCGGGCCGCCGCCCGCACGTTCTCGTCCGTCTCCCGCCGCGGCACGCCCCGGAGTTTCAGGCTGAACGCCATGTTCTTGTACACCGTCATGTGCGGGTACAGGGCGTAGTTCTGAAACACCATGGCGACGTCCCGGTCCTTGGGCGCCACGTCGTTAACCACCCGCGAACCGATCCGGATCGTGCCCGCAGTGACCTCCTCAAGGCCGGCCACCATGCGCAGCACGGTGCTCTTGCCGCAGCCCGACGGGCCGACCAGGACGACGAACTCCCCGTCCCGGATGTGCAGTGTTAGGTTGTCAACCGCTCTCACCCCGCCCGGGTAAACCTTCGCGACGTTCTCTAACTGCACCTCCGCCATGAACTTAAGCTCCGGACGCCGCTGGAGTTACACTCGCGACGCCGGCACCGGTTCCGCTGTAGGCGGACACCTTCGCGTGATTATAAGGCCCCCCGCCCCCCTGTCAACGCCGGGCGCCCCCTTCCACCCCCGTCGGATGTCCGCCTGGCTTCGATGCCCAGCCGGCCAATCGGTATAATGGAGGGCGAGATATCTCGTAAGCCGTCCCTCTGGGGAAACTGTCATGCCGATCCATGACTGGAGCCGGGTCGATCCGGGCGTCTTCCATCACTTCCACCAGGCGTGGACGATCGAAATCGCCAACGCCCTGAACGGCGGTGGGTTGCCACCGGGCTTCTTCGCCATGGCCGAGCAGATCGTCAGTGGGCCTATCCCCGATGTGGTCACCTTGAAACGGCAGACGCTGCCCGCGGACCAGGCCCGTCCCGCCGGAGGGGTCGCCGTCGCCGACGCCCCTCCGCAGGCACGACATATCACCTCCGCTGAGCCCGACCTTTACACAGGCAAAGCCAACCGCATCGCCATCAAGCACCGGCTCGGGCAAGTCGTCGCCGTGATCGAGGTCATCTCACCCGGCAACAAGGGCAGCCAGCACGCACTCCGATCGTTCGTGCGGAAAACGGAGGATTTGCTCGACGGCGGGATCAACCTGCTGGTGGTGGACCTGTTTCCGCCCTCGCCCCGTGACCCCCAGGGTATCCACAAGGCGATCTGGGATCAGGTGCGCGAGGAGCCGTTTGAACTCCCGGCCGACAAGCCGCTCACCGTTGCCGCCTACTCTGCCGGAATGCCTCAGACGGCCTACGTGGAGCCTGTCGCCGTCGGTGACCCGTTGCCAAGCCTGCCCCTCTTCCTCACGCCGGGCACCTATATCCCCGCCCCGCTGGAGACGACCTACCAGGCCACCTGGGCCAAGTGCCCGGATGTCCTCAGGGAAGTCGTCCAGAACTCCGCCTGAGCCGCGCCAACCACGGCAACTCGGCGTTGCCCGCAACCCACGGAATGCAGAACCGCCGATGAAGACCCATCCGGTAGAGAGATAGTGGAAGAAGTTTTTGCCCACAGTCTGTCATGCCCGGCGTACCGGGCATGACAGACTGTGGGCCCACTCTCTTCGTGCCCTTCGTGTCCTTCGTGGTTCCATTCCTTCTCGCAAAGGCGGGAAGGTGGTAGGCAATGAGCGATGTGATCACCAGTCATTGGGGTCCACCCGCTCGAACTCGCCATCGACGATCCGACGCATGTCGGCGGCGTCCTCGTCGGGCAGGATACCAATACAATCGGCCAGGATGCCAGCCGTCGGCCCTACCGGCTCGACGGTCAGCCTGACACGGGCGTGCTCCTCGATGCCGTCGAGGGATTGCAGCGGCCGCAACACTCCGCCTTCATACACAGCGTTCACTGTTCGCGTCATCACTCCGTCCTCACCCGTGCCCGTGGTCTACCCTCCCATTATACACGGCACGCGACTCGCCGGATACCGCTCAACCGGCTACACTGGGCGGGCGAACCAGGAGCAGGGTTGTGCCGATGGCGGACACGCAGCGCCAGGATGGAGATCGGCGGTCGCTCTTCAAGTCGTGCGGCCGGGAGGTGCACATTGCGCCCGACGCCCATTTCGAGCATCCCGAACGCATGGAGGTCGGCGACCACGTCACCTTCATGCGCGGGTTCCACATGATCGGCGAGCCGGCCGTCTGCCGCATCGGCTCGCACGTGACCTTCTACCCCAACTGCTTCATCCAGGGCTCGCCCGGCCGGTTCGTCGTCGGCGACCACGTCGAGTTCTTCCCCGGCACCTACATCTCGCTGGGCGACTGGGAAACCAGTTTCATCGACGTCGGCCACCACTGCCACTTCGCGCCCAACTGCGTGCTCTACGGCTGGGGCGGGCTGACCATTGCGGCGTACTGCAACATGGCCGCCCACGTGGTCTTCGCCACCGTCGGCCACCATGACGAGATCACCGACCGCCCCATGGCCCTCACCGGCGAGAAGGCGGCACCGATTACCCTGGAAGAGGATGTCTGGATCGCGGCCAACGTGACCGTCGCGGCCGGCGTCCGCATCGCCCGCGGCTGCGTCATCGGAGCCAACGCGGTCGTCACCCGCGATACCAAGCCCATGGGCCTCTACGTCGGCGTCCCCGCCCGACGCCTGCGCGATCGTGGAAACGAAGCGTCAAGCTGACCGCCGCGGGCCAACGAGTCACAGGATAACGAGCCGCGGGCCAACGAGCCGCGGGCTTCAGCCCGCGCGGTGGTTTGTACGTGATCGGAGCTTTACTCACGCAAGAGGGCCGCGCGGGCTAAAAGCCCGCGGCTCGCTGGTCGTCTGGACCACCGGTGCCTCGCTCGTGTACGCTTGCGAGCAGAGGCCACGTACAGAGGAGCCCGAACATGCGCTACGCACTCATCCTGCTGTCGATCGCGACATTCACCCTCGGCTGCACGACCACCGTCACCGAGCTGTCCGTCGGCGTGGCCGCCGTGGACATCACCCCGCCGCCCGGCTGGCGAATGAGCGGCTACTTCCACGAGCGGATCAACACCGGCACACACGATCCGCTCTATGCCAAGGCGATGGTCTTCGCCGAGGGCCCCACCCGCACCGCCCTGGTCTTCTGCGACCTGATCGGCGTACCCCGACAGGTGGCCCTCGAAGCCCGCACGCTGGCCGCCAAGCGGACCGGCATCCCCCGCGATCACATCATGGTGGCCGGAACGCACAGCCACACCGGCCCGCTCTACTTCGGCCTCGTTCGCGACCGGTTGCATGCCCGGGCGGCGGCGACCCACGGCAAAGATCCTTGCGAGCCCATCGACTACGTCGACGCCCTGACCGAGAACATCGCCCGCGCGGTCGAGCAGGCCCACGCGGCCCTTCGGCCGGTCCGCCTCGAGACAGGTGTCGTTGAGCCGAAGCCGCAGCTCGCCTTCAATCGCCGTTTTCACATGAAGGACGGTTCCGTCCGCTTCAACCCCGGGCAGAACAACCCCGACATCGTCCGCCCCGCCGGCCCGATCGACCCCGAGGCCGGCATCCTGCTCGTGCGCGACACCAACGGCGGTACGCCTCTCGCCTGCCTGACCATCTTCGCCCTGCACCTCGATACCACCGGCGGCACGGAGTACTCCGCTGATTACCCGTATTACCTCGAAAAGGGCCTGCGCGCGTCGCTGGGCGAAGGCCTCGTGTCGCTCTTCGGCATCGGCACGTGCGGCGACGTCAACCACATCGACGTGACCGCCACCGGCCGGCGCAAGAGCGAGGAGATCGGCACGCTGCTCGCCGCCGCGGTGAACGATGCCGTCCCTCGCCTTCGTCCGATTGATCGCGCCCCGCTGGCCGTGCGCCACGCCGCCATCGACGCCCCGTTGCAGGAGTTCACCGCCGAGCAGGCCAAAGAGGCCGCGGAGGTCTTCGAGCAGTTCGGCAGCGGCGAGGTGCCTTTCCTCCGCATGGTGGAGGCTTGCCGCATTCTCGACCTGCAGGCCCGCAACGTGCGCTCCATCCCGCTCGAGGTGCAGGCCTTCCGCCTCGGCTCCGACGTGGCGATCGTTGCCCTGCCCGGCGAGATCTTCGTGGAGCTGGGCCTGGCCATCAAACAGGCATCGCCCTTCCGCACCACGCTGGTCGTCGAGTTGGCCAACGACTACCCGGCCTACATCCCCACGAAAAAGGCGTTTGCCGAGGGCAGCTACGAAACCGTCAACTCCCGCGTCCAGCCCGGCACCGGCGAACGCCTCGCCCAAACCGCCACCGCCCTGCTCAAAAACCTCGCCCCATAAGTCGGGCCAAGCCGGTCGCAAGCTCACCCGGCGAGGAGTTAGTAACGCAAAGACGCGAAGACGCAAAGAGGAGGCTAAGGACGACGTTCTTCTGCTTTGCGACTTCGCGTCTTCGCGTTACCATGCTCTTCCCCAATGTTGCATTGCGCAACACGGAGAAAGTGAGCAGTGAGAAGTCAGAAGTGAGAAACTGTGTCCCCCGTGGATGCCGGCGAACCTCACTGACGGTGAGGTGGGGCGGCAGGCATGGAAGGTGGCTTTTTCTCAATTCTCCATTCTCCATTCTCTATTCCCTCCGGTTGCAGAATGCAACTGGGGGGTGGATTCTTGGTGTCTTCGTGCCTTGGTGGTTCGACTTGTGAACGGTCACCGCCTGCCGATCTGATTGGCCGCACGACGAGGTAGCGTCGCTCACAACACATGCCCGGCAGGTCGATGGCCTCGACACCTCCCCGCCTGGCCTGGCGTGCGCGTCGTGGTTCCATTTGTGAACGGTTACCGCGAGCCGTACAATGGCGCCCGCGTCGCTCGCGCGTCCGCGAGGTCGCGTGCGGCGCTTCGTGGACCGCGGTTGCTTCGACGCCGCATAGGGAGACCTTGCCCGTGTTGCCCATCCTGATGCGTTACGGACTATGGCTGGTGGGATGCTGGATGTTGGCCGTCCTGCTGATGGCCGGGCTGACGACGCCATCGGACCAGGGCTCGCGGTCGGGCGCGCTTGCGGCCGCGACCGCCCCCGCGAGCGACTCTGCTTCCGATGCCGACCGCCCGCGAACCTACGACCGGTTGCCCGGCGTGGTCAATATGCTCCCCGAACCCCGGTCGATCAAGGACCTCCAGGGCCGGCCGCTGTATGAGTTCACCGAGCCCGACGTGGCCGCTTACCTCAAGCATCTCAACGCGACGGAGGCGGACCCCATCGCCCGGCTCATGCACCTGGCCCGCAAGAACATCGGGCAAGCCTACAAGATCTTCCTGCTCGGCGAGTTCCCCTTTGAAACGCATGATCCCGACCCGCTCTATTGCCTGACCCACAGCGACTGCGTCACCTTCTGCGAGCACACCTACGCCATGGCCCTGTCCAGTGACTGGGAGTCGTTCTTCCTGCTCCTGCAGCGGCTGCGGTACAAAGATGGCAAGATCGGCATCCGCACGCGCAACCACGAGACGACCAGCGAATGGAACCAGCACAACGCCTGGCTGTTCGAGGACGTGTGCCGGGCCATCGGCGGCGGCAAGCAGTGGGCGGATATGGTTGCCTTCTGGTCGCCCCGCGAGTTCTTCCAGAAGATGCGTCTCGCCTCGCCTCGACAGGACGTCGAGTGGCGGGACGTGTACATCCCGCGGGACCGCGTGCCCAACGTGCTGCCCGATTTGCAGAACGGCGACATGGTCAACGTGATCCGGGGCAACGAACAGCGGCAGTTCGTAGCCCACGTGGGGATGATCGGTCTGAATGCCGAGGGCGAAGTGCACCTTATTCATTCAGCGGATCCCCAGGTCAGAGAGGAGCCGCTGCTGGGCTTCCTCCAGCGGGACCGGCGGATCCTCGGGTTCAAGTTCCTCCGCCTCCGCCCGCTCCCCGACCTTCTGGTCCGCGAGGAGCTCGCCCGAACCCGCGTCGGCCCGGCTACGACCTCCGAACACGCGAACTGAGCCGCTCGCGGCTTCGCGGGGACTCACCGTGGGCCACTGCTCTTTGAGCGGTGCGGTTTGCGTGCAACACCACGGTGTGTTGGGAGTCACACGACGGTTTGGTCCGTTCGCCGCGAAGCGGCAAGCCGTGAGCACCATTTGGCCCATTCACGTATTGCCTCGCTATCCCGCACCCTTCCCCCTTGCCCCGCCCACTTGCTCACCCGCTCACTCGCTCACCTGCTCACTCGCTCGCTGCCTTGCTGCCTTAGTGCCTCGTTCCTATAATCGCGCGCCAGGTGATGGGAGGTGGTCCGCGTGCGTGTGATCGTCAATGGACAGGAACGGCAGGTCGAGCCCGAGACCACGGTGGCTGGGCTGGTGACCGCGTGTCGGCTGAATCCCAAGCACGTGGCCGTCGAGGTCAACTGCGAACTGGTACCCCGCCGTACGTTCGACGCGGCGGCGCTGCGGGAATCGCACCTGGTCGATGGGGCGGTGCTCGACG
>CAZEEJ010000120.1:13252-16863 GCA_964511155.1 uncultured Planctomycetales bacterium
GGCGGCGCTGCGGGATGGCGACCGCGTCGAGATCGTCACCCTGGTGGGAGGCGGATAATGCAGCAGGAGCCGTTGGGGATCGGCCCGTTTACGTTCACGTCGCGTCTGTTCGTGGGCACCGGCAAGTATGCCGATTTCGACCAGATGAACGCCTGCCTGGAGGCCTCCGGCGGGCAGGTGGTCACCGTGGCCGTTCGCCGCGACGTGCTGACGGCCGAGGGCGGTCGCCGTCCCAAGAGCCTGCTCGATGCCCTGGACACCCGCCGCTACACGATCCTGCCCAACACGGCCGGCTGCTTCACCGCCCAGGACGCGGTGCGGGCCGCCCGGCTGAGCCGCGAACTGCTCGAAGGGCTCGACAACCCCGGCGCCCAGTGGGTCAAGCTCGAAGTGCTGGCGGATAAGCGCACGCTCCTGCCCGACCCGGTGGGCTCGCTCCAGGCCACCGAGCAACTGGTCAAGGAAGGATTCTCGGTTCTGGTCTATACCTCCGACGACCCCATCATGGCCAAGCGGCTCAAGGAGGCCGGGGCCGCGAGCGTCATGCCCGCCGGCTCGCCGATCGGCAGCGGCCAGGGCGTGCTCAACCCCAACAACATCCGCATCATCCTCGAATACCTCAAGGAGGGCGACCCGGACTATCCGGTGATCGTCGATGCGGGGGTGGGCACCGCCTCAGACGTGGCCGTGGCCATGGAGCTGGGCAGCGACGGCGTCCTGTTGAACACCGGGATCGCCGGAGCCCGTGACCCGGTGCGCATGGCCCACGCGATGCGCCACGCGATCGAAGCCGGCCGACTGGCCTACCAGGCGGGGCGGATACCCAAGAAGCTCTACGCCACCGCGTCGAGCCCCACCGAAGGGGTCATTGCCCCGGCGGCCAAGTGAGAGGTGAGAAGTTAGAAGTGAGAAGTGAGAAGCGAGAAGCGAGGAATCAAGCCCAGGGATAACAGGCCCGCCAGCAGCCTATGGATCAGCGGGACGGGCCTGCCGGGCCTGTTATCCCTGGAACCGGGCTCGTGATCCCTGGAACCCGGTCGCGGTCACCGAACCTTTTGCCCATAGGACACAGCCGTGCAGCGCCGAACACGCAATAAAATCTGCATCTGGATGATCTTCGGCGGGCTGATCAATTTCCTCGCCTACACGGTGATCTACTGGGAACTGGGCGGCGATGCCAAAAACGGATGGAAGGAAGTCGTCCGGCAGGGCGACCGCAAGGTGGAGGCCCGCTACCACATCCAGGGTCATTTTATTCACGGCTCCGGCGTGGGCCGATCCGCCGAGGTCCCCCGATGGGTCTGGATCTACAGCTACCTGCACTCCATCAGCCTCTGGCCGACCCAGGGGGCCATGGTCATCTGCATGTTGATTCTCGCCCGGCCGCACATCATCGCAACCATGAGCGAGAGTACCTGGATCCGCGGCCCAACCTTCATCACCGTGGTTATTACCCTCACCGCCGTGCTCTGCTCCGTGCTGACCGTGTTGTTCACCATCCACTTCATTCGCGACCTGGCGGCATGAGCTGCCGGGAGTGGGGTAGCCTGCCATGAAAGTCGCCGACATCCTGGGGCCGGACGGCCTCATCGCCCGGCGGCTCGAACGCTATGAGCACCGCCCCGAGCAAATGGAAATGGCCGCCGCCGTCGAGCGGGCCTTCGAGACCGGCCGCCACCTGCTCGTCGAGGCCGGCACCGGCGTGGGCAAGAGCTTCGCCTACCTCGTCCCCGCCATCCAACGCGTCCTGGCCGCCGACCAGCGCGTCGTCGTCAGCACCCATACCATCGCCCTGCAGGAACAGATCATCGACCGCGACATCCCCTTCCTGCAGGCCATCTGGCCCGACGAGTTCACCGCCGTCCTGGTCAAGGGCCGCCACAACTACCTCGGCATCCGCCGCCTGCGCCAGGCGAGCGAACGCCAGCATTCCCTCCTGGCGGCCACCGCGCAGTTGCAGGAACTCCACCGCATCGAGGATTGGGCCTACCACACCAGCGACGGATCGCTCGCCGACCTCAACCCCGGGCCCGACCCCCTCGTCTGGGAACTGGCCCGCAGCGAGCACGGCAACTGCCTCGGCCGCCGGTGCGAGTACTACAACAAGTGCTTCTACCAGCGCGCCCGCCGCCGGGCCCAGAATGCACACCTCCTCGTCGTCAACCACGCCCTCCTGCTGTCCGATCTCGCCCTGCGCCAGCTCGGCAAGTCCATCCTGCCCGAGTACCACCTCGCGATCATCGACGAGGCCCACTGCCTCGAGAACGTCGCCGCCGAGCACTTCGGCCGCAGCGTCACCCAGGGCCAGGTCCGCTACCTGCTCAACCGCCTCCACCACGAGCGCACCAGCCGCGGCTTCTTGCGCGTCCGCGGTACGCGCGAAGCGATCGAGGCCACGCAGCAGGCCCGGCAGGCGGCCGAGGGATTCTGGCGAAACCTCGCCGACTGGCAGGACCTGCACGGCAAACCCAATGGACGCCTGACCGCGCAAGTCCCCGTGCCCAACACTCTCTCGCCCGAACTCGCCGAACTCGGCAATGCCCTCAAGGCCCTCCGCCGCGAGCTCGACGACCAGAAGGATATCTACGAGCTGGCCAGCCTCGAACAGCGCGTCGCCGAGCTGGGCTCCAACCTCAAAAACATGCTTGAAAGCCCGGGCACCGACACCGTCCGCTGGGTGGACGCCACCGGCGGGTCGCGGCCCAACCTCGGCCTCTTCGAAGCTCCGATCACCGTGGCCGACCGGCTGCGCGAGCTGTTCTTCGACAAGATTCACAGCGTGATTCTGACCAGCGCCACCTTGGCCGTCGGGCGGAAGGATGGATTCCGCTACATCCGCTCCCGCCTGGGCCTCACCCCGTCTGACGAGCCCGACAAAGCCGACGAGCCCGAGCGGGCCGACGAGTTGCAGCTCGGCTCGCCGTTCGACTATGAACACCAGGCCGAGCTGCACATCGAAGTGGGGCTCCCCGACCCGGACGACTCCGCGTTTCTCTCCGCCGCCGCCGAGGTGATCGACCGCCGCGTTCGCGAATCCGCCGGCCGGGCCTTCGTCCTCTTCACCAGCTACCAGATGATGAACCAGATGGCCGCCCTGCTGGCCTCCCACTTTGAGCAGGCCGGCCTCAAGCTCATGGTTCAGGGCGAGGGGCTGCCCAGAACGCAGATGCTCGAACATTTCCGCCGCGAGCCCGGGGCGATCATCTTCGGCACCGACAGCTTTTGGCAGGGCGTGGACGTGCCCGGCGACGCCCTGGTCAACGTCATCATCGTCAAGCTGCCCTTCGCCGTGCCCGACCGCCCGCTGGTCGAGGCCCGCATCGAGCAGATCCGTGCCGCCGGCGGTAACCCCTTCCGCGAGTACCAGTTGCCCGAGGCCATCCTCAAGTTCAAGCAGGGCTTCGGCCGACTCATCCGCACCCGCTCCGACCGCGGCAAGGTCGTCGTCCTCGACCGCCGCATCAAGACCCGCCGCTACAGCCGCTCCTTCCTCAACGCCATCCCGGCCTGCCCGGTGATCCTCCACGAATAGGGCGTAACTCGCCATCCGCGGACGAAATGACCAATGGCGAAGCACCAATGACCAATGAAGTCCGAATGACGAATGACCA